>NZ_CP041217.1:325000-650000 GCF_006542275.1 Saccharibacillus brassicae | reverse complement strand
CGCCTGGGCCGTGTTCCTCGAACGGCGGGAAAGCGCCGCGGGCGGCTATCTGCAGCGGATCGTCGCAAGTCTCGACGAAGCATGCAACCTCGCCGCTTCCAAAGGGCTGAACGTCCGTTTCGGGATCGAGACGCGTTCGCGTCCGAACCAGATGCCGACGCTCGCGGAAGCGAAGACGGTCATAGAAGCGCTTCGGGGAGCGCCGGTCGGCATCTGGTACGATACGGGCCATGCGATCATGATGGACCGGCTCGGTCTGTATGACAGCGTGGGCGAGATGGACGGGCTGATGGATCATATCGTCGGCGTCCATATCCACGAGACGATCGGATTGTCCGATCATTGGTGTCCGTATGTGCACAGCGGCGATCCGCACTTCTACGACGCGTATCTGCCGATGATCGAACGCGCCGCAGTGAAAGTATACGAACTGAAAGCGGCATGCCTGCCGGAAGAGATCGAAGCCGGCCACCGGCTGCTGACGGACAAGTTGGCGAAGCGGGCGGCGCAGGCCGGGCGCTGACGGAACCGCAGCCATACGGAAATACGGGGGAGGACGAGCTTATCCTTTATGAACGACTGGTCGTCAAAAACGACGAAAGTATCGAAAGCAGCCTGTCGAGGCAGGTCATGGAACCGGAAAGCCGGTATTACGGCGGCACCGTCGATCCGGGCACGGGCATCGCCTGGGTGAATCATACGTCCGGCACGCCGAGCGAGATGTGCAACTGGGGCACGGCGCTGGTGAACCCGGATTCGGCTTACTACCGCAACGAAGCGCTGCTTCAGCGGCTGCGGCTGGCAGCGGAATTCGTGCTGCGCGCGCAGCATGACGACGGCTCGATCTCGCCGGGATGGACGAATTACCATTCCCCGCCGGATACGGCTTTTGTCGTCGTCGGCTATTCGCAGCTGTACGAACTGCTGGAACGGGCGCAGTGGGCTCCGCTTCAGCCCGTACTGGACAGCATGAAGCGGTTTCTGGAACGCGCGCTGCCGGCGCTCGTAACCGGCGGCTGCCATACGCCCAACCACCGGTGGGTGCTGTGCGCGGCGCTTGGCTGGCTGCACCGCCTGCTGGGCAGCGAAGACGCGGTCCGCCGGGCCGGCGAATGGCTGGCCGAAGGCATGGACATTACGCCGGACGGCGAATGGACAGAGCGCAGCAACGGCATCTACAGCGCGGTCAGCGATATCATGCTGATCTACGCGGCGCGGCTGCTGGGCCGGCCGGAACTGCTGGAGCCGGTGCGGCTCAATCTGCGCATGATGGTGTATCTGGTCCATCCGTCGGGCGAGATCGTGACGGATTATTCGGGCCGGCAGGATCTCGGCCATTTCCACGATCTGTCGCCGTATTATTTGCCGTATGCGATGCTGGCGCTGGAAGATCGCGATCCGCTGCTCGCAGGCATGGCCGAGCTTGCGGGAGCCGCGCTCGACGGTCCCGGCGTCGCGTCCGTCAACGTGCTTGTCCGGATGCTGCTGGAGCCGGAACTGCGCGGGCCGTTCGGCGCCGCGGAAGGCGACGCGGCCGCAGTCGTGCCGACGCGCTACGAGAAAGTGCTGAACGGCGAATTTTTGCGCGGCGGCTATTTGCGGGAGATGGAAGGGGCCGGCCATCACGGCCGGATCTTCCACAGCCGGCTGCATACCGACTTCGGCGCGCCGGTCGCCCGGATCCGCGACGGCGGCACCAGCGTCACGCTTATGACCGAGACGCCGTCGTTCTTCGCGCTGCGCCACGGCGCGGCGCGGCTGCTGGCGGTGCAGCTCTCTTCCTATTTCTCGCCCGGCTATGTGCCGATGCAGGAGATGGCTCTCGCGGGAGGCGGCGGCTATCGCCTGTCCGCCGAGCAGAGAAAAGGCTACTACGGCCCGGTTCGCGGCGAGCAGCTGCCGGCTTCGGCGGGCTCCAAGATCAGCCCGTGGTATCTGCTGCCGCATCACGCGCGGGAACTGACGCACGAGCAGGTGTTCCGCGTCGGGGTCGAGGCCCGGTCTGCGGAAGAAGGAAGCGTCTGGACGCTGCACCTGTCGGCCGACGAGCCACAGGACGTCATGACGCAGCTGTCGTTCGTGTTCGGCGGCGAAGGCGAACTCGTCTCCGGCGAGAGGCTCGAAGCGGGTCCCGACCGCTGGCTGTGGAGCGGCGGAACCCTGCGCTACGAATGCGGCGGAGACTGGATCGAGCTGGAAGGCGGCGAACTTGCCCATCTGTCGAAGTCGGTCCGCGACGCGAACCTGCCGAGCGGCTGCACCGTCGTCTCGATCAACCTCATGACGCCGCTGGACAAAAGGATCACGATCCGTCTGTCCCCGAACGCTTCCGGCGGGCTGGCGGAACAGTTGGCGCAGTGAGCGTGTGAACATGGCTCGGATCGAATACGATCGCTTCTACTGAACGAACGCAGTATAAACGACCTCAAATGAACGAACGCAAAACCCGCGCTCTGTCCGAGCGCGGGTTTTTAGTATGCTTTTCACATTAACGGAGCCGAAGGATTCGCATAAAAAGCGGCATTTTTACCATTTGAATATAAAAAGCGGCGAGTCCGATCTTTTTTTGCGGTACGCTTACATGCAGACAGGGCAATCGAAGGAGGAGACAGCATGGGCAAAAAAACGTACGTCCTGGTCGGCACCGGCGGCCGGGCGGAATTTTTCTACGGAGCGATCGCGAGCCGGTTTCGGGAGACGGCGGAACTGCTCGCTTTTTGCGATATTAACCGGGTGCGGATGGACTATGCGAACAAGCGGCTGCGGGAAACCTACGACTACCCCGAAGTGGACACGTACCCGAGCGAACGGTTCGAAGACATGATCGCGCAAAAGAAACCGGACTGCGTGATCGTGACCAGCGTCGACCGCACGCATCACCGGTATATCGTGCGCGCGCTGGAACTCGGCTGCGACGTCATTACGGAGAAGCCGATGACGACCGACGCGGAGAAATGCCAGGAGATTCTGGACGCCGTCTCGCGCACCGGGCGCAAAGTGCGGGTGAGCTTCAACTATCGGTACGCGCCGCATCATACGAAAATTCGCGAGCTGATCGAAAACGGCACGATCGGCGACGTGACGTCGATCCATTTCGAATGGCTGCTCAACACGCGGCACGGCGCCGATTATTTCCGCAGATGGCATCGGGACAAGCGCAACGGCGGCGGCCTGCTCGTGCACAAATCGACGCACCATTTCGATCTCGTCAATTTCTGGATCGGTTCGCAGCCGGATACGGTGTTCGCGATGGGCGACCTGCTGTTCTACGGCCGGGAAAACGCGGAGAACCGCGGCGTGACCAAATTTTACGACCGGGCGACGGGGCATCCGAACGCCGAAGGCGATCCTTTTGCGCTCACGCTCGATGATAACGAACAGCTCAAAGGCATGTACCTCGACGCCGAAAGCGAAGACGGCTACCGCCGCGACCAGAGCGTGTTCGGCGACGGTATCTCGATCGAAGACACGATGAGCGTCATGGTCCGGTACAAAAACCGGGCGCTGCTGACGTATTCGCTGAACGCCTATCTGCCGTGGGAAGGCTACCGCATCGCGTTCAACGGGACGAAGGGACGGATCGAAGCGAACGTCGTCGAGCAGTCGTACGTCAACGCGGGCGGCGACAAAGCGCTTGAAGGCGCGCTGCAGGGCGCGAATATTCTCGTCTTCCCGATGTTCGGCGAACCTTACAAGGCAGACTTCGAAGAAGGCGAAGGCGGCCACGGCGGCGGCGATCCGGTGCTGCTGAACGATCTGTTCGGCGAACCGGTCGAAGACCGCTTCCGCCGGGCCGCCGACCACGTGGACGGCGCGCGCTCGATTCTCACCGGCATCGCCGCCAATCTGTCCATGGCGCAGGGGCGGGCGGTGAAGGTGGACGAGCTGGTGCGCTTTTCCTAGATAAAAAAGACGGGATAGCAAAAGAACGGCCGCAGCATAGAGGAAAAAGAGCCGGTCCCGTCGGGACCGACTCTTTTTCCATTTATCCGTGCCGCGAGGTTGCCGCGGCCGTCGCCGCTCCGTCCTCAGCGCACCTCCGCGCGCTGAAGCTCGCGCAGTTCGCGCCAGCCGATCAGCTCGATGCTCTCGTCCGCGAGGACGCGGCGTACTTCGGGATCGAGGAACAGCCGGTAATCGTACAGCCGGTAAGGCCAGCTGTCGGTAATGGCTTTGAGTTCGTCCGTCTCCAGCGACGGATGGAACAGCAGCTCGGTCACGCCCGGCTGCAGGTCGCGCAGCAGGGACCGCACATGTTCCCGGGCGAAGCCGTAATCTTCTTCGTCGGCGTAGGTGAACGGCAGGCCGATCACCCGGTCGGGATGCAGCACGCCGAGCTGCCGGCACAGCGCGGCGATCTCCGCTTCGTCGCCGCTCGCATAGTCGGGATATTCGGAGAAGCGAACCGGCAGCCCGTGCTCCGCACCAAGCTCGATCAGCAGCCGGTGATGGGCGCCGCGCAGGCTGCCCATATGATTGTCCAGATGCGTCGGATCGATGCCGATCGTCTTGGCGAACGCGATCTGGGCGTTCAGCTCGGCGCGAAGCGCGGCGGCGTCCACTTCCGGCATATGCCGGGTGTCGGCAGGGAAATAACCGAGGGCGTCCGTCAGCGTCTCCGCGCCCGGTTGGCGCAGGAGCGGTCCCCATTTGTACAGCTCCCACTCGCTGGTCGACGTCAGATGGACGCCGACGTCCAGCTGCGGGTCCCACGAGACGGCGGCCGCCGCTTCGAGCGCCCAGGGGCAGTTCGCCATCAGCGTCGTCGAAGTGATGGCGCCGCGCTCCCACAGCTCGACGATGGCGCGGTTGGTCGAATGGCACATGCCGAAATCGTCGGCATGCACGATCAGGAAGCGGTGTTGGTACCGGTTTTCTAACGTAAGCATAATCATCCCTCCAGGTCTGATGAATAATCGGTTTCGGGCCGAAGCCGGCGGCGCGTTGGCGGGAACAGGGAAGTCCGCCGTCTAAGTGCCTTCCCGGGCCGCGAACTGCTTGTCATGCAGCTCTTTGTACAGTCCGCCGAGCGCCAGCAGTTCCTCGTGCCGGCCGCGCTCCGCGATCGTTCCGTTGTCCACGACGAGAATCTGGTCCGCGCCGCGTACGGTGGACAGCCGATGCGCGATGACGATACCGGTCTTGCCGCGCAGCAGCGACTGCATCGCCTGCTGCACGTAATGTTCCGAGCGGGTGTCGAGCGCCGACGTCGCTTCGTCGAGAATGACGACCGGCGGGTTTTTGAGCAGCACCCGCGCGATAGCGATCCGCTGCTTTTCGCCGCCGGACAGCTTGATGCCGCGGTTGCCGACAAGCGTATCGTAGCCGTCCGGCAGTCCCTCGATAAAATCGTGGATGTAGGCGGCCCGGCAGGCGGCGATCAGACGCTGTTCGTCCGCGCTCTCGTCCGCGTACAGCAGGTTCTCGCGGATCGAGCCGTTGAACAGGTACGTATCCTGCGTCACAAGCCCGATATTCGAGCGCAGCGATTCCAGCGTCAGCGACCGCACGTCGGCGCCGCCGATCAAGACCTGGCCTTCGCCCACGTCGTACAGGCGCGGAATGAGCTGCGTAATCGTCGTCTTGCCCGCGCCGCTTGGGCCGACCAGAGCCGTGATCGTGCCGGGCTGGGCCGCAAAAGAAATGCCGCGCAGCGCAGCCTTGTCCGGCCGATAGGCGAAGCCGACGCCGCGGAATTCGATGCCGCCATCCGCGGCTTCGGGCAGGTTCGCCGAGCCGTTGTCCGCATAGCGCGGCAGAGTGTCCGGACCGTCCGCGATATCCGGCACGATATCGAAATATTCGAAAATGCGCTGGAACAGCGCGACGGAGCGCTTGATATCGACGTACAGGTTGGTCAGTTGGCCGACCGGACCGTACAGGCGGCCGAGCAGCGCCACGAAAGCGATGATCGCGCCGACCGTGAGCTCGCCCTGAATGAACAGGTAGCCGCCGTACAGGTAGATCAGCATCGGGCCGATCGAACCGAAAGTGCCGACGAGCATCATGAACCAGCGTCCGGCCGTCGCTTCGCGGATTTGCAGCCGGGTCGTCTCCGCGTTCGCTTCGCGGAAGCTTTCGTATTCGCGCGATTCGCGGGCGAACAGCTTCATGAGCAGATAGCCGCTGATTCCGAGCGTTTCTTCGACGATCCGGTTTTGCTGGGCGAGCTTCTCCTGCGTCTGCTTGGCGAATTTCCAGCGGACGCGTCCCATGCGGCGGGTAGGCGCGGCGAACAGCGGAAGCACGCACAGGCTGAGCAGGGCCAGTTTCCAATTCATGATGAACAGCGTAACCGCCGTCGAACCGAGAATGAGCACGTTGCTGGCGAAGCTGACGAGCGTTCCGCTGAACACGCCCTGAATGCCCGCGATATCGCTCGTCATGCGGGTAATCACTTCGCCCTGCTTGACGTTGGAAAAAAACGACAGCGGCAGGCTTTGCAGATGGCGGTACATTTTGTTCTTCATGTCGTATACGATATGCTGCGAAATATACGTGTTCAGATAGCTTTGCAGCACGCCGAGCGTGCCCGACGCGATCGTCGCTCCGAGCGAAGCCAGCACGAGCCACGAGAGCAGCCGCATGTCTTTGCCGGGCAGCGCCCGGTCGACGATCTGCTGGATCAGCAGAGGCGGCAGCAGGCCGAGCAGCGAAGTGACGACGAGCACGGCCAGCACGGCAAGCGTCCGTTTGCGGTAAGGAATAAAATAAGCCGCGATCCGGCGCAGCATGGCGGGCGACAGATCGGGTTTTTCGAGGTTTTCGTCGAACTTCATGCGTCCCATGGCGGGCGTTCCCATTTTGGACATAGGCATGAACCAGCTCCTTTGCGGTAAAATAAACCGATCATTATGTAAATAGGTTAACATAAGAAGTGGATGTATACAAGTGTATACAAGAGTGGGGCGCAAAAGCCGAACGCGTTTTTCAGCCCTTTTTTCCAACGCTATATTTCCGGCCCGCCGTCTTCTTCTCCGGTTGCATTTGGACGAAAACATCCCTTATAATGAAGTGTTTCACAAAAACGGGCCGACAGAGGCTGGAGGTGCGTATGGGCAAGTCAAAGTATTATGTCGTCTGGACAGGCAAGCAGCCCGGCATTTATGCGACCTGGGCGGAATGCAAAGCGCAGGTGGACGGATATCCGGGCGCCCGGTATAAGTCGTTCGAATCGAAAAGCGCGGCCGAAGCCGCTTACGCAGGCGGCGCCAAGCCGTACATAAGGTCCGGCGCCGCCAGAACCGCGAAAAAAACGGCGGGTCCGAGAGCCGGCGCCGTCCCGAAAAGCGAGATCGACTACAACAGCATCTCGGTCGACGTGGGCACGCGGGGCAATCCCGGGCCGGTCGAATACAAAGGCGTCGATACCGCGACGGGAGAAGTGATTTTCTCGCACGGGCCGGTCGCCAAAGGAACGAACAATCTCGGCGAATTTCTGGCGATCGTGCACGCGTTGGCCCATATCGAGCGCGAAGGCAGCGGCAAGTCCGTCTACAGCGACTCGGTCAACGCGATCAAATGGGTCAAGCAGCGCCGGGTATCGTCCACGCTTCCGCGCGACAAATCGACCGAAGAGATCTGGACGCTCGTCGATCGGGCGGTCGAATGGCTGGAGACGCATCCGTACCGGACCAAAATCATGAAATGGGAAACGCGGGACTGGGGCGAAATCAAAGCCGATTACGGCCGCAAGTAAGCGCCGCGCCGCACGGTTCAAATTGCGCCTTACCGCCAAACGTGCTAGTATAATTGCTAACGTTTACCGGATCGCCAGGCCGGCTCTTGTTCGCGCGAGAGTCGGCTTTTTGAACGTTTTGAGGCGTCCGAAGCGTCGGGAGCGTTTTGGGGTAATGAAGGCCGGACGTCCTTCTTTCGGGCTTTCATAGAAAATTTTGGAAAGGAGCGAAACGAATGTTTGGCAACGATTGGGACGAGGTATTGAAAGAAGAGATCCATCAACCGTATTTCGGGGAGTTGATGCAGCGGGTCGAGGAAGAATATCGGACCCATACCGTGTATCCGCCGGAGCCGCTTTTGTTTCAGGCCTTGAAATTGACCCCGTTTGCCGCCGTCAAGGCCGTCATTCTCGGTCAGGACCCTTACCACGGGCAGGGGCAGGCCCACGGGTTGAGTTTTTCCGTTCTGCCGGGGGTCAAGATCCCTCCTTCGCTGAGAAATATGTACAAAGAACTCTCTTCGGATCTCGGTGTCCCGGTCCCGGACCACGGATACCTGATTCATTGGGCCGAAGAAGGCGTGCTGCTGCTCAACACCGTGTTGACGGTGCGGGAAGGGCAGGCCGCGTCGCATCAAAAGCTGGGATGGCAGCGTTTCACCGACGCGGTGATTCGGGCGATCGGCGAACGGGAACAGCCGGCCGTCTTTATTTTGTGGGGCGCCCACGCGCAGAAAAAAGAAGCTTTGATCGACGCGTCGCGTCATCACGTGCTCAAATCGGTTCATCCGAGCCCGCTGTCGGCCCGCGGCGGATTTTTCGGCAGCCGGCCTTTTTCGCAAACGAACGCCTATTTGGAAACACACGGCATCCAGCCGATAAATTGGGAAATACCGCCGCTGTAAAGCGGCTGCCCGGAGGTGCGCGCTTTGAAACATTGGGTAGGCAAAAAAGTCGTGGTCGACAACGGAGGACCGTATCAGACGAAGCGCTACGGGACCCTGATTCGCTGGAACGACAAAGAGCAGTACGTGGTCCTCAGCCCCGGAGGCGTACGAATCGGCATGAAAGACATCATGTCGATCCGGGAAATCGCCGTTCTTCCGCAGGAGGTCCGCCGGGCTGCGGGACGCCCGAACGCGATCGGCTACGTTATGAAGACGATGCGCCAATTCGAGCACGCGATCCTGTTCAACTCCGCCGTGATGGTCTGGCAGGGAGATAAACTGCTGGCTTCGAGCACCCGCCTGGTCAAGCACAACGATCAGACGGTGACGCTCGAAGACGGCGCCGTGCTCGACAAGCGCGAGCATCGCTTTATCGTTCGTTCCTTCCGGGGATAGACCGCAAGCAACGAACGGTACGTTCGTTCCTTCCGGGGATGATCCGCAAGCAGCGAACGACAAAAAGGCCGGGACGCCAAGTCCCGGCCTTTTTTTGCATGGGTGTCCGGTTCGCGCCGGACAGGCCGTGCGATCGGCAGGCGGGGAAGCAGAACCCGCTGCCGGCGTTTTGGCGCTACAGCGTCTTCTCCATCCGCACATGCAAAATGCCGGCATCGTAGAACGGTTCGCCGGGAACGGTGACATAGCCGAGCGATGTGTAAAAGCCTTCGGCGTGACATTGGCTGTCCAGCACGACGCTGCGGAAGCCTGCGCGGCGGGCGGCCTGTTCCAGCGCCTCCATCAGCACCCGCCCGAGGCCCCGGCCGCGGTACGCGGAACGAACAGCCACGCGCTGCATTTTGGCCGCTCCGCCGCGGTAAGGCGTGAAGCGTCCGGCAGCCGCATCGTCGTCTCCGGCTGTCAGCAGGACGTGCCCGGCCGACGAGCCGATCCGGTCGTATTCGTCGATTTCCAGTTCTTCCGGCACGTTCTGTTCTTCAATGAAGACTTCCCGCCGCACGGCAAGGCAGCGCCGCAGCTGGTCTTCGTTTTCGATCGATAAGGCTTGTAGGGTTTCCACAGGGAAGTCCTCCTTCTATAGTTCGCGGTTCGGTCCGCGATTCGAATCTTAATTATAACCAAGCCGGCGTCGAATATCTATGCGCGGAGCGGGACGGACCGGGTCTCAAGTCGGAAAGTCGGTTAACCTGGCCCGGATTCGGTTAATAGGAAAAAGAGAAGGAAGCCAAGCGGACTTCCATCAAGACCAGGACCATACAGGAGGATTCTAATATGACTAACCGAACGATTGTTGGCGTATTTTCGACCGAACAGGCGGCACTTGATGCCATCCACCAGCTCAAAGCGCAGGGAATCGGAAACGATCGCATTACGGTAATCGGCCGCGACCCTCAAAATATCGAAGAGATCAGCGAAGATACCAACCTCAAATCGCCGGAATCCAACACGAAGCCCGAAGAGTCGAAAGGGTTCCTGCACAGCATTCGCGACACGTTCAGCGGATCGGAAGGCAGCGAGTTCACGAACGTCGGCCCTTACGTGGCGGCAGGCCAGCTGGCGCACAAGTTCATCGGCTCGGACACGTATTACGGCGGCAACGGCTGGAGCGAAGACTTCACGGCCCTCGGTTTCAGCGAGGAAGAAGCCAAGAAGTACGACGTGGCCGTACAATCCGGTTCGCTGCTGCTTCTGCTGGAAGAAACGGCCGGCGACCTGGGCGCGATTCGCAGCATTCTGGGCACAAGTGCCAATACGAGCGAGTAAGACCCTGCAACTTCAGCATCAGATCCATCAAGGCCTTTTTCCGGATTTCCGGGAAAAGGCCTTTTTTGCTGCCGTTCGCGATCCCGCATCGATCCCGGATCGAATGGGCTTCGCTTGCGGCTGGAGTCCGTAGGCGGTGTCCATTGTGGGGGGTATCTTGTCCCGCCTGCCGCTTTGCGCCACACGGGACTTTCCCGCACGCAGGGGCGTTCCAACGAATCCCCGTGTCCGCGATCTGCCTTTTCCCGCCTGCCGCTTTGCGCCAAACCGGACTCTCCCGCCGCCTCCCCGCCCTACGCTAACGAACCCTGACCCGCTATTTTCGCTCCGGCTCGATTTTTCATATTTTAACGAATCGTCATCACGCTATTTGCCCCAAATCCGCCTTAAACCGCCTTCCAGCGCTCAATAAGGATATGACGATTCGTTAGATAGGCAAAAAAGCGAAAAACGGGCAAATAGCGATACTACGATTCGTTGAGCCTCGACGGCAAGCGCCGCGAAAGGCACGCAGGAGCGCGTAGAGTAAGCAGGAAGCAGGAACAGGAAGCAGGCAGGAAAGCAGGAAGCAAGAAACAGGCAGCGGGAAGCGGAGCAGGAAAAGCGGAAGATTTGCAAAGCAGGGCATATACGGATACAGTCCCGGATTTTCGTTAAGCAGCAAACAATTTATGCGTCTTTTTTAGCGATATGGATCTATTGACAAATAAATGAATGGTGTATAGTGTATAATCGTAATCGTTACGAAAAAGGAGGGGGAGAAGTATGGCGCATTTATTGATGATCGAGAGTTGGGTCGGAGCGAGCGGCAGGCTGCTGCCTGTGCTGCTTGAAGAAAGAGGCCACACGTACACGTTCGTCACCCGCAGGCCGGGCCATTACGGGGAAGACGGCAGCGAATCGCCGCATCCGGTCCTCGCGCATGCGCAGGAAGTGCTGATCGCCGAGACGAACGATACGGCCGAACTGATCGAGAAGCTGCGGCCTTACGCGTTCGACGGCGTCATTACGGTGTGCGATTACTATATCGATACGGTCAAGGACGTGGCGCAGGCGCTGTCGCTTCCGTGTCCGTTTCCCGCCGCGGTGGGGCAGGTCAGGAACAAATACCGGATGCGCGAAGCGCTTGATCGGGCGGGGCTTGCCAATCCGTCCTACCGCATCGTGCGCGGGTGGGAAGAAGCGCGGGCGGCGGCCGAAGAGATCGGCTATCCGCTCGTCGCCAAGCCTGTCGATCTGGCGTCCAGCGCGTTCGTCAACCTTATTCGGGACGCGCAGGAATTACATATGGCCTATGCGGCCCTCGAGAACTTCCCGCTCAACTTCCGGGATCAGGAACGCGATCGCCGCATGCTGCTGGAAGCGTTTATGGAAGGCAGCGAAGTCAGCGTGGAGAGCGTCTGCTGCGAAGGAGAGATTCATACGCTGGGCATTACCGACAAGTCGGTCACCGGGACGCCTTATTTTATCGAGAACGGACATATGTTCCCGGCGCAGCTGAGCGAAGAGACAGCCGGGGAAGTGCGGCTGTTCGTCGAAAGCGCGCTTGAAGCGGTCGGCTTCGACCACGGCATCGCGCATACCGAAGTGATGCTGACGGCGGACGGTCCGCGCATCGTCGAGATCAATCCGAGAACGGCCGGCAATTACATCGTCGAACTCGTGCATCACGTCACCGGACTCGATCTGCTGGACGTGTTCGTCGATCTGGCGCTCGGCTGCAAGCCTGTGCTTAACACGCAGGACCGGGGCGTTCGCAGCGCCGCGATCGCGTTCCTCGTTCCGCCGAAGCGGGGCCTGATCGAGCACCTGGAAGGAACGGAAGAACTGGCGAACGATGCCCGCCTCGCCCGGTTCCAGTTCGCGGACTGCGAGTCCCGCTTCGTGGAAGCGCCGATCGACAATGCGTGCTATCTGGGCCACGTCGTCGCGATCGATCGCGAAGGGCGGCAGGCCAGAAGCTACGCCGAAGACGCGCTGTCGCGTATCCGGCTTCGTTACGCGGCAGAGAGCGAAGTCTCGCCATGAACCTGAACCTGAACGCATTGCAGGAAGCGGTTCTGCGGGGAGAACTCGGCGCCGATCCCGCATCGGTGTCCGCGACCGGCGCGGTAAGTATCTACCAGACGACTCAGTTTCCCGGTTCTGCCGTGAAATACCGGAATCACTATTTGCTGCTGCGGGTGGGAGAAGCTTTTGGCGCATGCTCGCATACGCCCGGGCAGCTCTCCGCGGACGCGGCCGAGGAATGCTCCGGCCGCTCCGTGGCGGAGCTGCTGCGCGATGATCGCCTGCCGGTGCGCGTGGCGGCGATGGACGCCTATCTGGCCGCAGTGCGGCCGCATCACGGCGCCTGCCGGGAAGTGGCGCATATTCCCGCCGGTACTCCGCTGGACAAGGCGCTGCTGCGCGACGCCTGCGTCGCCGATACGGCGCGGATCGCGCCCGGCAGCCGCGTCGCGCTGATCGGCGTCGTCAATCCGCTGATCGAAGCGATCGAGCGGCGCGGAGGCATCTGCCTGCCCTGCGATTTGCAGCTGGAACGCACGCAGAGCGGACAGCGCGTGGAGCCGGACATGCACGTCGTGCTGGAGCAGGCCGACAGCGTCATCTGCACGGGCATGACGCTGAGCAACGGCAGCTTCGATCTGATCGTGCACAAGGTCCGGGAACGCGAAATACCGCTGACCGTCTACGCCCAGACCGGCAGCGCCATCGCCGCACGGTTCGTGGGCGAAGGCGTGCGGAGCGTCGTGGCCGAACCGTTTCCGTTTACGCAGTTTAGCGGCGGAGCTTCCGAACTGTTTATCTATCATTGAGGTTTGAAGGAGGAGGAACTTCATGTCGGCGTCACTTAATTCGGATCGCGACAATTTTTTGCACACCCGTCCGTCGCTGTACCTGACTTTTAACGGAGAAGAAGATTTCGGCATGGCGCAGTTTATTGACAAGCTGCTGCGCGAATACGACTCGGGACCGAAAGTGCTGGACGTCGGCTGCGGACCGGGCCGGGAAGTGGACTGGCTCAGCGAAGCCGGGTACGACGTGACGGGGCTGGACCAGTCGGAGGAAATGCTGCGCTGGGCCAGAGAGAAGTATCCCGAACGGTCTTTCGTGCGCGGAGATCAGGAACGTTTCGAGCTGAACGAGCAATTCGATGCGCTCACCTGCGTGGGCAGCACGTTTTTGTACAATTTTACGAACGACGACGTACGCGCTGCTCTTGGCTGCTTCCGCAACCATTTGAAGGAAGGCGGCCTGCTGTATCTGGATATGCGCAACGCGGCGTTTTTCCTCACCCGCGAAGGGCAGCGCTGGCTGGAGGAAGAATTGATCGACCGGCGTATGCACGGGGAGCAGGGAGTGACGCTGCGCACGCGCTTTTCGATCGACCTGCCGAATCAGCTGCTGCTGCGCGATTACAGCTGGGAATTCGACGGGCAGGAGCCGATCGCGGAACATCTGAAGCATCGGCTGCTGTTTCCGCAGGAACTTGTCCGGTATTTGACCGAGTCCGGCTTCCGCCTGATCGAGCTGTTCGATCAGCCTGCGCCGCATATCGGAGCGTTCGAACAAGATCAACCGCTCGTTTTTGGGAAAAGCATGCAGGGCAGAAGGCTTCAACTGCTTGCGCAGGCCATATGAATAAAGTTGGAGGTTCGCGATATGCATAGAAAAAAGTTTTTTTACCCGCTGCTGTTAATAGGATTCATCATGGTGGGAGGGTGCGGCGCGCCGGCGGCGAACGAGCAGGCCGCTCCTAATCGGGCCGAAGCGGCGCCGGCGTCCAAGGAAGCCGAGGCAGGCGGCGAAGCTTCCGATACCGGGGAGAAAGTTCCGCAGGAGCTGATCATCGCCGATCAGGAAATCGCGGCCGCGCTCGATCCGGTACAGCCGCTCACGTCGAGCTATTTGATCGCGATCGGCGCGGGCGAGACGCTGTTCAAAGCCGATCCCGAAGGGAAGATCCAGCCCGTGCTGGCAGAAAGCGCCGAAGCGGTCGACGCGAAGACATGGAAGATCACGCTCAAGCCGGAAGCGAAGTTCTGGAGCGGGAAAAAGGTCGATGCCGCGGCGGTCGTCGCTTCGCTGGAACGTTCGCGCAAGCTCGACAAGCAGGTCGTGCCGTACATTCAGGATTTGACGTTCTCCGTCACGGACGACGCCGCGCTGCAGGTCAAGACGGCGCATCCGAACATGGACGTGCCGCTGAGTCTGTCTTCGTACCAGACGCTGATCCATAACGCGGAAGCCGCTCACGACGCCGTAGGCACGATGGACTTGTCCGGCATGTACAAAGTGACCGCTTTCGAACCGCAGAAGCGGATGGAACTTGCCGTCAACGACGAGTACTGGGGCGAAAAGCCTGCGATTGCCCGCGTCGTGCACGAGCAGATTGCCGACGAGCAGACGCGGATGCTGTCCGTATTGAGCGGCAGCAGCCATATCGCGCAGAAGATGCCGGTATCGGCAATCGAACAGCTGCAGGCGGAAGACAAGGTGAAGCTTTCGACCGTGCCCGCTTCCAATACGCAGACCGTGTACCTGAATTTGAAGCAGGACAAATTCCGGGACGTCCGGGTCCGGCAGGCGCTGTCCTGGGGGATCGATCGCGAGGAACTGATTCTGCAGGCGGCGGAAGGGCAGAGCTTTCCCGTAACGACGTGGCTCAGTTCCAATCCGGCATTTGCCGAAGCGCGGGACGCGGTATACGCCAAGTTCGATCTTGAGCGTGCAGGGAAGCTGCTCGACGAAGCCGGTTGGACGCTCGACGGCTCGGGCGTGCGCACCAAAAACGGCGAACCGTTCACCCTGACGCTGATGACGTGGGGCGGCGATCGTGCGCTCGGCGAGACGCTGCAGTACCAGTGGACGCAGCTCGGCATTCAGGCCGATATCCGGCACGGCGATTACAGCCTGATCGAGAGCGCGCGCGAGACGGGCCAATGGGACGCTTTTATCGAAGCGTGGAGCACGTTCGGCGAGCCGCATACGCTTCTGAGCGGCCAATACGCGCCCGAAGGCAGCGGCAATTACGGAGGCTTCGACGACGCCAAAGCAAACGAACTGCTGGAGCGGTTGGAAGCGGCGACCGACGCAGCGTCGCGCCATGCGCGGGCGCTCGAAGCCAACGCCTATATCGCCGAACAGGCGCCGGTCATCAGCTTGTATCCGCGTCCGCAGGTGACGGCCGTCAGCCGGAATCTGGAAGGATTCGTCGACCATTTCCGTCCGTTCGAAAATTTGGTGAACGCAAATCTGAAATTTGTGTCTCCGTAACGGCAAAGGAGGCGGACGCTGATGAGAAGGCGATTGCTGCTTACGCTTCTGCAGACGTGTATTACCGTTTTTGCCGCTTCGATCGTGTTGTTCGCGCTGATCCGCCTCGCGCCGGGCGATCCGGCCAAGCTTCTGATCGGCCGAACGCTGGATATCGCGGTGGACGCCGACACGTACGCCAAGATGGTGGGCGACCTGCGGGGCGAGCTGGGCTTGAACGGAAGTCTGTTCAGTCAATACGTATCGTGGGCGGGCAGCCTGCTGCGCATGGATCTGGGCACTTCGTTCTATACGCAGCGGCCGGTGTCTGCCGAGATCGGCGAACGCTGGCCGGCGACGCTGCTTCTGGCATGCACGGCGCTTACGATCCAGGTCGGGATCGGGCTGCTGGTCGGCATGCTGTCGGCGCTGCGTGCCGGGACGCTGACCGATACGCTGGTCCGGCTGCTGTGCGTGCTGCTGGCTTCCGTGCCCGGGTTCGTGATCGGTCTGCTGCTGCTCCTGCTGCTGTCCGTCAAGCTTGAGCTGTACGAAATCGGCAGCGGAGCCGGCTGGTCGCGATTGTGGCTGCCGGCGCTGACGATGGGGCTGCTCGGAGCGCCGCAGATGATCCGCGTCGTGCGCGCCAACCTGCTCAGCGAGTTGGGGCAGGTCTATGTCCAGTCCGCGCTGTCGCGGGGACTCGGCACGCGCCGCGTCGTCGGTCACGCCATGCGCAACGTGCTGCTCTCGACGATTACGCTGATCGGCCTGTCGCTCACC
This sequence comes from Saccharibacillus brassicae, assembly GCF_006542275.1. Taxonomy (NCBI): domain Bacteria; kingdom Bacillati; phylum Bacillota; class Bacilli; order Caryophanales; family Paenibacillaceae; genus Saccharibacillus; species Saccharibacillus brassicae. Next base: position 633,611 of record NZ_CP041217.1, on the reverse strand, counting down.
GCTTACGTCAGCGGGGCCGTCGTGATCGAGAGTCTGTTCGCGTGGCCGGGACTTGGCGAATACGCCTTAAACGGCATTCTGAACAAAGACTACCCGGCTCTGCAAGGTTACGCGCTGGTCACGGTGTTGTCGGTCGTCGGGATTCACCTGATCGTGGAAGGGCTGTACGCCTGGCTCGATCCGCGCGTCGCACGTCCGCACAAGGAGGGAGCGCATGAATAGCCGGCGAGCGTCTTATACGCTGATCTTCGGCCTGCTCCTGCTGGTGCTGCTGATTGTCCCGATCTTCGCCGCTTCGTGGCTGCCGCTGGGCGATCCGCTGGCGATGAACGCAGGCGCGCGTCTGGAGCGGCCGAGTCCGGAACATCCGCTCGGGACCGACCGGTTCGGGCGCGATCTGCTAGCCCGTACGCTGCACGGCGGTCAGACGACGTTGGTCTCGTGCGGGCTTGCGCTCGGTTCGGCGCTGCTGATCGGCCTGGTGCTCGGTGCCGTGGCCGGCCTGCTTCACGGTTCGCTGCTCGATATCGCGTTGATGCGGATCATCGACGTGCTGCTGGCTTTTCCGTTCATGGTGTTCGCGATGGTGATCGCGGCTTTGTTCGGCACGGGCCTTGCGCATCTGCTGCTGGCCGTTGTGATCCTGTGGTGGGTCGGTTTTGCGCGCCTGACGCGCAGCATCGTGATCCAGGCGAAGAAAAGCACGGCCGTCGAAGCCGCCCGGGTGTTGGGCGCTTCGCCTGTTCGTATCCTGCGCACGGAGCTGCTGCCGCAGGCGCTCGGTCCGGTGCTCGTGCTGGCCACGTTCGAACTCGGCAGCCTGATTTTGGGCATAGCGGCGCTGTCTTTTCTCGGACTGGGCTCCCAGCCGCCTTCGCCGGAATGGGGCAGCATGCTGGCCGACGGGCGCGCGCATTTCATGACGACTCCGCATGTGCTGCTCGGCCCGGCGTTGTTCATCGTGCTGACGGTGCTGGCGTTCAACTGTATCGGCGAAGGACTGCGGGACGTGATCGATCCTTACGAGAAACACCGGATATGAGCGAAAAAGAAAACGGGCACGTGAACAGGAGAGACCAGAGGAGGCATGGAAATCGCGGACAAGCAGGAGAAGCTTCGAATCGACAATCTGGAAATTGCGTACCGGTCTGAGAAAAAAGGGCAGACGGTACTCCAAGCGATTTCGTTCACGATGTACGAAGGCGAAATCGTGTCCCTGCTCGGCGAGAGCGGATCGGGCAAATCGACGATCGCCAAAGCGCTGCTCGGCCTGCTTCCGCCTTCCGCGTCCGTCGCGTCCGGCACGCTGGTTCTGGAAGGGCATCCGGCGATCCGGCTCGCGCGGCCGGAACGGGCCTGGGCCAAGCTTCGCGGGCGCGGTATCGCCATGCTGTTTCAGGATGCGCGATTGGCGCTGAATCCGATGATGAGGATCGGCGAACATTTTCGCGAGACGCTGCGGGCGCATCGGCTGGCCGAAAAAGAAGAGACATTGGTGATCGGCGCGGATTGGTTGTCGCGTCTCGGTTTTGCGGACCCGGCCACAGTGCTGCGGTCGTATCCGCACGAGCTGAGCGGAGGCATGTGCCAGCGCGTCTGCCTGGCGCTTGCGCTCTGCCTGCGTCCGCAGGTGCTGATCGCGGACGAGCCGACTTCGGCGCTGGATACGGTGAACCAGCGGGAAGTGCTGGACCTGCTGCACAACCTGCAGCGGGAACTGGATCTGACGGTGCTGCTGATCACGCACGACCTTGCGCTTGCGCAGGCGCTGAGCCATCGCGTCCTCGTCCTGCACGAAGGCCGCATCGTGGAACGCGGAGAGACCGCCCAGGTGCTGGCGCGGCCGCAGCATGCATACACGCGGCAGCTGCTGGATGCCCGTACGCCGACCGCGCAGCCGGAAGCGGTCGGTTCGGGTGCTCCCGCATACGGGGAGAACCCGCTGCTGGACGTGCACGATTTGGCCAAATCGTACGGACCGGGGCAGCGGGTGTTGAGCGGAGTCCGCCTGCGGCTGCACGAACGGGAAATTGTCGGCATTCTCGGCCAAAGCGGCTGCGGCAAATCGACGCTCGTTCGCTGCATCGTGGGACTGGATTCGGCGGATGCCGGCACCGTCCGGCTGCGCGGCGAAGACATTACCCACGCGACAGGGCGAGCCAGGCGCCGCCTGGCCCGGCATGTCCAGCTCGTGTTCCAGGATGCGCGGGCGAGTCTGAATCCGCGCGTCAGCGCGCTGGAACTTGTGCAGGCCGCGCTGCATGTCTTTCGCGTCGGCAGCCGTTCGGAGCGGCTTGAGCGGGCCCGCTTCCTGCTGGACGCAGTCGGCATTCCGGAGTCTGCCCAGCGGCGCAGGCCGCCGCAGCTCAGCACGGGGCAGTGCCAGCGCATCGCGATTGCGCGCGCTCTGGCGCTGCAGCCGGAGATTCTGATCTGCGACGAAGCCGTTTCGGCGCTCGACATGAGCGTACAGGCGCAAATTTTGGAACTGCTGCAGCGCCTGCATCGCCAGTTCGGGTTTTCGATCCTGATGATTTCCCATGACGTGAAGGTGCTGCGCGCGTTTTGTCATCAGATCGCCGTCATGCACGAAGGACGCTTTATCGAGCAGCTGCCGGGCCGGAGCTTGCTGCGCGGCGAGCATGAACATACCCGCCTGCTGCTGCGCGGCGCCGATTTCCCGGCAGAAGAAGAGCGGCCGACTTCGGCCTACAGGAAGTAAAGCTTTGACGTACCGTTCAGTTCGCGCCGGATTTTGCATCAAGGCTGCACGGGTTTTCGCTTCAGAGTTCGTATTAGAGTTCATATTAGAGTTCATATCAGAGTTCGCTTCAGAGTTCGCTTCAGAGTTCGCACCCGAGGAGGATACGCCATGAGCTCCACGATTTTGGGAACGATCGGACAGACCCCGCTGATTTCGCTTGCCCGCCTGAACCGTCCCGAAGAAGCGCAGGTCCTGTTCAAGTACGAGCGCTACAACCCGGGAGGCAGCATTAAGGACCGTGCGGCGCTCTATCTGGTCGAGACGGCCGAGCAAAGGGGCTGGCTGAAGCCGGGCGGCACGTTGATCGAATCGTCCAGCGGCAACTTCGGCATCTCGCTGGCCATGATCGGAGCCGCCAAAGGGTACCGGGTCCTCATCTTGGTAGACCCCAAGACGACCGAAGCCAATCTCGCCCTGATCCAAGGGTTCGGGGCGGAAGTGATCGTCGTCACGGAGCAGGACGACAGCGGCAGCTACCACAAAACGCGCATCGCGCTGGCGAACAAGCTGGCCCGCGAGATCGAAGGGGCTTACCGGCCGGACCAATGCTTCAACCGGCTGAATCAGGAAGCGCATTACCGCAGCACGGCCCGGGAGATTCTGGAGCAGTGTCCGGGAGAACTGAGCGCGTTCGTCGCGGCGGTCAGCACGGGCGGCCAGCTCGGCGGCATCTCGCGTTTTCTCAAAACGTACGCGCCGCAGGCGCAAATCTGCGGCGTGGACGCGGTCGGCTCGACGATCTTCGGCGGGCAGGCCAACGCCTATCGTACGCCCGGTGTCGGGCTCAGCTGGACGCCGGTCAACCTGACCTTGTCGAATCTGGATTATGCCTACAAAATTTCGGACGAGCATGCTTTCGTGGCCGCCCGGGCGTTCGCTCGCCACGAAGGCATCCTGATGGGACCGTCCAGCGGAGCCTGCGCGCTGGTCGCGCTCAAGCTGGCCCAGCAGTGGGGGCCGGAACGCCGGATCGTCAGCATGGTGTCCGACGGCGGAGACCGGTACATCGGGACGCTGTTCAATGACGAGTGGATGCGAAGCCAGGGATTTTCGACGACGGCGAGCCTTGAAGACGTGCGCGAGATCGCCCGGCAGCTGAAGCCGTGGAGCGAATCGCCGGGCGAATGCGCCAACGAGCAGATGGGATTGATCGAGACGCTGGACGTTCCGCAGGCGACTTTGCTTGCGAACGCCGAACTGCATGTGCACGACATGATCCGGGCCAGACGCTCGCCCGCGGCCGCTTTTCTGGATTGACGAAATGGAGGGTGTGACCTTTTGAAGTCTTCGCGCGCGACTTCCTGGACGTTTATCCGTCTGTACGGCCTGGCGTTTTTGTTTTTCAGCGCCAACTCGATTCTGGCCGTTATCGTGCCGCTGAGAAGCGAGGCGATCGGGGCCAGCAACGCGGCGATCGGTTGGATTATGGGCGCTTACATGCTGACCTGCATGTTTTTTCGCCCGTTGGCGGGAAAAATCATTCAGCGTCACGGAGCGTCCCGGGTGCTGCGCGTGCTGCTGCTGGTCAACGGCTTCGCGCTGCTGCTCTATCCGCTGACGGGCCTTTTGGGTTTTCTCGCGGCGCGTCTGCTGCAGGGAATCGCCACGGCGTTTTTTTCGATGGCGCTGCAAATCGCGATCATCGATTCGCTGTCCGACGAAGAGCGGTCGCAGGGCATCTCGCTCTACTCGCTGTTCACGTACATGCCGGGCATTATCGGACCGGTGCTGGCGCTTGCCTTGTGGAACGGGGGAGACATGAACGCCTTTTTCGCGGTGATGGTCTTAATCGCGGTCGGGACGGGAATCTTCGGCTTCACAACGCCGATCCGCTCGCCCGGAAATCCTGCAAGCGGGGGAGAAGGACAAGCGGAACCGGGCAGCGTTTGGCACTCTTTTGGCCAGATATTTACGATCCCGCCGCTTGCGCTCTGCACCCTGCTGATGCTCGGCACTTCCGTCGTGTTCGGAGCCGTGACGGTATTCGTTCCGCTGTATGCGGCAGAGATCGTCTGCGGCAATGCGGGCCTCTACATGATGATCCAGGCCGCGGTCATCGTCGCCGCCCGGTTTGCGCTGCGCAAACGGATTCCTTCGGACGGCATCTGGCGGCCCCGCTTCGTTCAGGGGGTCGTAGGTCTGGCGGGGATTGCCGTTCTGCTGCTGGCCGCCGCCGAATCGGCCGGCCCGGCCGCGTTCTACGCCGCCGCGGCCTTGATGGGAGTGGCCCAGGCGCTGCTGTATCCTTCGCTGACGACATACCTCACTTTTGCGCTTCCGCAAGCTTCCCGCAACATGCTGCTCGGTTTGTTTATCGCTTCGGCGGATCTGGGCATTTCGCTCGGCGGACTGGCGATGGGGCCGGTCGCGGACCGGCTGTCGTACTCCGGCATGTACGGCGCGTGCGCCGTGCTGCTGCTGCTTCTGCTCGGCGCGGAAAAAGGATACCGGAGCCGCGTGCGGTGACGAACCCCTTTTCCGCGCAAAGCGAGCACAGGTCGGCAGGAGCTTCGGCTTGCATTCGAACACAGAAAGGCCCGGCAGCGCTGCCGGGCCTTTTTTAACGCTTAAAAATGGATACAGGAAATAATTTATTACATAAAAAGTAAAAATGGCTAAGCGACTGTTAGCTGGCTACCGATATAAGGAATATCTTTATTATCGCCCCGGAGGCCGCAAAAATGAAATCCAAACGAATCTTTTATGCAATAGCTGCGGGATACCTCGTTCTCCATTTCATCTTGTCGAACCTCTATAGAGAGAACGAGACCGCGCTGACATGGATCGGACATTTGAATATTTTTCCCATTTTGGCCTGCACGCTGCTGATGCTGCGGGTGACGCGCCATCCCCAGTCCAAAAACCGGTTGTTTTGGCGTTTCGTCCTGTGCAGCAGCGTGTGTTACCTGACTTCGCTGCTGCTGATGCTCGCCGATACGCTGCTCGACCGGATGACGCTGCCTTCGCCCGGGATCACCGATCTGTTTTGGGCGGCGCAGGGAGTTTTTCTGTTCGTCGGCCTGCTCGTTCTCGTTCATCAGCGGCTCAAAAGTTTGCGCCTGATGCAGTATTTCCTGGATGCGTCGATCTTCATGTCGACGACGGCCGTATTCAGCTGGAGCCTCATTATCGCGCCGCTGTTTCATACGTCGATGCAGCAGGAGCATTGGCTGCCGGCCTTTTTGAACCTGTGCTATCCGATTATGGATCTCGGCATTTTGTTTCTGCTCAGCCTGCTGCTGTTCGCCAACCAATCGATGGGAAGCAGCCGCACGGATGCGATGTTTTTGGCCGGGGTGCTGCTGCTTGCGCTCGGCGATTCGACGTATCTGTACATGCAGCTGCACGGGATGTATTGGCTCGGCAGCCCGGTCGACGCGACGTGGACCGCTTCGACCCTGCTGCTGACGTCGGCCGGGCTCGAATCGCTCACCGGACGGCAGACGAGAAGACCGCGCCGGATGTCGGCGCTGCTCGCAAGCCGCTTGGGCTGGCTGCGCCGGCTGCTGCCTTACGTCAGCCTCGTGGCGCTGTTTGCGATCATTCTGGACGAACTGGCCGAATTCAACGTCATGGTCATGGGCAGCGCGTTTGCGGTGCTGCTCATTATCGCCCGGTTGATCCTGACTTTTGTCGAGAACGATTATTTGCTCAACCGCCTGACCCACACCGTGGAGATCAAAGAGCACGAAGCGAGCCACGACCCGCTGACCGGACTGCCCAACCGCCGCAAATTCGATGCCGAGCTGAACGAAGCGGTAGAGCGGGCCGAACGGGAAAGCGGACAGTTGGCGCTGCTGTTCTTCGATCTGGATCGCTTCAAGCACGTCAATGACAGTATGGGCCATACGGTCGGCGACCTGCTGCTGCAGGTCGTGGCGGATCGGCTGCGCGAATATATTCCATCTTCCCGCCTGCTGGCCCGCCAGGGCGGCGACGAATTCACCGTGCTCGTCGATCCGCTGGAAGGCGAAGTGGAAGCGTACCGGACGATCGCCGCGATCGAAGAAGTGTTCAAGAAGCCGCTCGCGCTGAACGGGACGATGCTCTACGTGTCGGCCAGCATCGGCGTGGCGCTGTATCCCCGCGACGGCTCGACGGCGGACGAGCTGATGCGCAGCGCGGACATGGCCATGCACGAAGCGAAGAAAAACCGGCACCAAAAGAGTCTGTTTTTCGAACCGTGCTTCGGCGAACGGCTGGCGTACAAAGTCGAGCTGGAAAACGAACTGCGCGGCGCGATCGAACGCGGCGAAATCTCGCTGCATTACCAGCTTCAGCAAAATATCCAGCACTGCGGCATCGTGGGGGTCGAAGCGCTGATCCGCTGGAACCATCCGGTGCTGGGCAGCGTGTCCCCGGTCGAGTTTATTCCGGTGGCGGAAGAGACGGGCATGATCATCGCGATCGGCGAATGGGTGATGAAGACGGCCTGCCGGCAGCAGGTGTCCTGGGCCGAAGCGGGCTTCGGTTCGCTGCGCATGAGCATCAACGTCTCGCCGTACCAGTTCCAGGACGAATTGTTCGTGGAAAAAATACTGCACACGCTGCGCGAGACAGGCGTAGACGCCCGGCAGATCACGCTTGAAGTGACCGAGTCGCTTGCGATCCGGGATGTGGAGAAAGTGTCTTCCCAGCTGCGTCTGCTGCGTCAATGGGGCATCAAGCTCGCGATCGACGATTTCGGCACAGGCTATGCTTCGCTGAAATACCTGCGCACGTTCGAGCCGCATCTGCTCAAGATCGACCGCTTTTTCGTCGACGGTATCGACGTCGAAGCCGAGCGCGGAGACATGGTGCGGGCGATCATCGCGATCGGCCGCAGCCTGAACATGGAAGTGCTGGCCGAAGGCGTGGAGACGGAGAACCAGCTCCAATTCCTGCGCGCGGCAGGCTGCGACGAAGTGCAGGGCTACTACCTCAGCCGTCCGCTGCCGGCGGAAGCGCTGGAGCAGCGGCTGAGGCTCAAAGGCTATCCGCTGACGACGGGGGCGGACTGAGGCTTGTCTGCTGCCGCGCAATTCCGGCTCTGTCCGGCCCAAAAAGACCGCTCCCCACGGGGAGCGGTCTTTGGCGTTGATGCGAATACGGAGCATCCGGTGCGTCAGCGTCCGATCTTCGCTTTGTAAGCGAGCGAATATTGATCGGCCGCGAGGATGGCATCGAGCACGTCGCCCGCGGTGACCGGGAACGGCAGGTTGTGCGCCGTCTCGCCTTCCTTCGTGGCAGCTTCGGCGACGCGGTACAGATCTTCGTTCGACACGTCTTTGAGGTGCAGATCTTCGAGCGTGACCGGCAGGTCGAGCTTGAGATAGAAATCGATATAACGTTCGATTTCCTGCAGCGAACGGCGTTCGAGCGCGAGCTGTACGAGCGTGCCGAATGTCACTTTCTGGCCGTGCGTCATATGGTGGATATCGCCTTCGAGCACGGTGAAGCCGTTGTGGATTGCGTGCGCGCCGGCGAGTCCGCCGCTTTCGAAGCCGAGTCCGCTGAGAAGCGTGTTCGCTTCGATGACCGCGTCCAGCGCCGGCGTCACGACTTTGCGTTTGACCGACTCGTAGGCGAGCAGCCCGTAGTCGAACAGCGTCTCTTCGCATTTGCGCGCGATCGCTTCCGCCGCGAGCGTCGTCAGGCCGCCGGCCATCGTGGTCGCTCTCGCTTCGATAACGGCACGGCATTCCACCCACGTGGCGAGCGCGTCGGCGATGCCCGAAGTGAGGAACAGCGGCGGAGCGCCGGCGATGACCCGCGTATCGACGAGGATCAGGTCGGGATTTTTCTTATAGAACGAATAGGCGTCAAAAGCGCCTTCGTCGGTATACAGCACGGACAGAGCGCTGGTCGGTGCGTCGGTGGAAGCGGTCGTCGGCACGATCACGCAGGCGGCGCCGAGCACGTCGTTGACCGCTTTGGCCGTATCGAGCGTTTTGCCGCCGCCTACGCCGACGACGAGATCGACGCCTTCGCCGAGTTCGGCGATCCGCTTGATCTCGCCGCGCGAAGCTTCGCCCTGGAATTCGGCCCGCTTGGTCGAAATGCCGGCTGCTTCAAGACTGTTCGCGACGCGGTCGCCGGCGATCGGCCAGACGATTTTGTCCGCGATGACGAGCGCCGATCGGCCCAACGATTTGGCATATTCGCCCGCTTTGTCTACGACGTCTTTGCCCTGTACGTATTTGCCGGGGCTAATAAATACTTTTTCGCTCATTGATGTCCAGCTCCTTTCGAATAGCGGCTGCCTCGGATGGACAACCTTACCCGACACCATTACCCGAAAAAACCCCCTCGCGACTCGACAAACCTTTTCCAAAAAAAGGTGCGCTCATGCGCTCATTTGTAAACTTTTGCGCCTCTTCGTGCGTCTTAGGGATGTGTGCAAGAGAGACAAACAAGTGAAATGAGAAATCGGAGGGATTTTGGGATGAAAAACAAAGCGTATAAATGGATCGTGGGACTGTTGGCAGGCAGCCTGCTGATCTCGCCGCTGCTGCCGGTCGAAGTCGAAGCGGCGTCGCAGGCGGCACCGTCGCTGTCGATCAACGGAGGAACGGCGCAGGGCGGAGAAGTGGAGATCCGCGGCGGACGGACTTACATAGCGGTCCAGGCGGCGTCGGAGCGGCTCGGCTTCCGGGTCGACTACAACCGTGGTTCGAAACTCGTCACGCTGCTGCGCCCGGATACGATGCTGAAGATGACGCTGGGCCGGGCGGAAGCGGACATCGACGGAAAACGCGTCAAAATCGGAGCCGCGGCGTTTGTCGAGAACGGACAGGTATACGTGCCGGTTCAAGCGCTTGCATCGGCTCTCAAAAGCAAAAGCGGCTGGAAAGCCGAAGCCAAAACGGTGACGCTGAGCGACCCCGGCCGGTACGTGATCCACTCGGAAGGCGGACAGACGGTCTGGGTGTCTTTTGCCAAGGGAGATGTCTATTCGCTGGAAGCCGGCGCTCCGAAAAAGCTCGCAGGCGCCAACGTCTCGGGGCTCGATTGGGGAACGGTCGACGTGCGGGCGCTGGGCAGCGGTTCCTACCTGCTCTCGGTCGGACGGGAATACGTCGCTTCGTCGCAGACGGTGCATAACCGGTTCCAGTTCGTCGTGCAAAAAGGGAAAGTGACGAAGCAGGCGCATTATCGGTATTCCGGCATGTACAACACCGACGTCTTCGGACCGAAAACGCTCCCGGCACAGCGCGCCTACGTAAGCGACGGCCGGACGGTGCAGGTCGTGGGCGCCGGCGGCCGGGCCGCGGCGGATTACGATCTGGCGAAGCTGACGAAGCAGACCGGACCTTTTATCGTCGAATCGGTCACGGCCGATTATTTGCTCGTGCGAGCGTTCGACACGCTTCAGCCGACCGTGATCGACCTGAACACGGGCCGCTCGTCGCTGCTGTACAAAACGCTGCTCGGACAAAGTGAGCGGGCGGAATGGGACGAAGTGACGACAGACGTCGGCGAACGGGTGCTGCTGCAGTCCAGACTCCGCTTCGTGAAGCAGGAAGGCAATCGGCTGGATTTCACGTATAAAAAGATTGCTTCCGGACCGGACCAGTTCGGCCGCGAATTCAAAGTCAGTTATACGTTGAAGCCGTCGTAAGCGAAATGGAAAACGGGGGGCGGTATAGGGACGCATACGGACGCCTAGCCTCCATGCCGTATGTGCTTCAGGCCGAATTGCCTAAGCCGCTCCGCTCGCTTGAGCACTTGAATACAAGCCCGGATAGGCCGGTATTCGTTCCGAAAAGGGACGGGTACCGGCTTTTTGATCCGTTCAAAACGGAAGCGGGCAGAGGCCGCGACGAAAAAGCCTCCCCGCAAGGAGGAGGCCGATGATCATTCGGATACAGGAAAAGAAGGGCGGATCAATCGCCGTCCGGATACGGCCGATTCGCCCTTGGCGAATCAAAGATGGGAACATCATACGAAGATTACAGGTAGATGTCCAGCATGAATGCCGGATATCGTCGGTCTGCCGCATCCGTACTCTCAGTACAGGGTTCATTCTTTTTCAAAATTCTGCAGAAGCAAGCGAAAAGGTATCGAATGCCCGCCCTAAAAGAACTTTCTCTAATAATAGACGCCGCAACCTAGAACGCGTATACTGATACTTATGATTCTACTTTCGACAAGTATTATCAAAAGTTGCATTCAGCAAAGGAGGACTCTTCATGCAGCCTGCTGCGCACAGTTCGATCAAGGTCAAGAAAATGAACGAAGAAGCTGTTCGTCAGGCGCTGCGGAATGCGGGGTCCGGCACCAAGACGCAGATCGCGCAGATAACCGGGCTGAGCATAGCTACCTGCGGCACGCTGCTGGGCGAGATGCTGGAGAGCGGGGAAGCGCTGGAAGACGAACCGGAACAGTCGAGTGGAGGACGCCGGGCGCGCCGCTACGTTTATAACGCGGATCATACGCATGCGGCCTGTATCTGTGCGATGTATGAAAAAGAAAAACCGACGCTTCTCTACGCGGTCGCCGATTCGTTCGGCCGCATTCTGGAACGCCGCGCCGAAGAAGTGGACGCGCTCGACGAAGCGGCTATCGATACGCTCATCGGCGCGCTGCTGTCGCGGTACGCCCAGATCAAAGCGGTAGGCATCGGCATCCCCGGGTTGGTGCACGAAGGCGTGATCAATATCTGCGACGCGGCCGAACTGATCGGCGTTCCGTTAGGGCAGCGCATCGAACAGAAATACGGCGTCAAAGTCACGGTGGAAAATGATATGAATTTGACCGTGTACGGTCTGTACGGGCAGCAGCCGTGGGCAGAACCGGAAACGGCTGCGGCGATGATCTTCGTACCGGGTTGTTTTCCCGGCGCGGGCTTGATGATCGACGGACGGATTCACCGCGGCGCGAGTCGTTTCGCGGGGGAAGTCTCGTTTCTGCCGTTCGGCATGTCGCGCGACGAACAGTTTGAACGCTTGAACGTCAAAGAAACGTTCGTGCCGCTTGCCGCGCATGCCGTGGCGAGTCTGGCGGCGATCGTGAATCCGCGGCTGATCGCCTTGATGGGCGATCAGGTCGACGCGGCGGATATGCCGGCGATCCGGGAACTCTGCCTGACCGTCATTCCGGCCGAACATATGCCGGAGCTGACGTTTGTGAAAACGCCGGAAGAGCCGTATATGCAGGGACTGATCGCGATGACGCTGGAGAGTCTGTCGTATTCGTTCAAGTTGGTAGAAAACAAACATTAAGATCACGGAAAGCGGAAAGGAAGTATGAAGATGACGCAGCGTACGGAAAAACAAAAAATGCTGGCGGGAGAACTGTACAAAGCCTGGGACGAGGAACTGACGAACGAACGCAATCGCGCCCGCCGGCTCGTGCGGCAGTATAACGCGACAACCGAGGAAGAAGAAGCGCTTCGAGCCGAAATCATCCGCGAACTATTCGGTTCGACAGGCGCCAATTTCGGTATTGAGCCCAATCTGCGCGTCGATTACGGGTCCAACATTCACGTCGGCGAAAATTTCTACGCCAACTTCGACTGCACCATTCTCGACGTGTGCGAGGTCCGTATCGGAGACAACTGCATGCTCGCGCCGGGGGTCAGCCTGTACACGGCGACCCATCCGATCGATCCGTACGAGCGGATCGCGGGACCGGAGCTGGGCAAGCCGATCACGATCGGGCATAACGTCTGGATCGGAGGCCGCGCGGTGATCAATCCCGGCGTTACGATCGGGGACAACGCGGTCATCGCGTCGGGAGCCGTCGTAACGAAGGACGTGCCGGCGAATGTGATCGTCGGCGGCAATCCGGCGCGGATTATCCGCGAGATTCCAGTCGGCGAGCGCCCGGCGTAAAGCATCCGTAGGCAGAACCGGGCAGACGGGCCCAGGCGAGCGGTTAAAAAACAGACGGAAAAGGCACGCGGGAGTTCCGCGCGCCTTTTTCGTCTGCGACAAGTCCGGGAGAGCCGGCTCTCCCGCGCCGCCAAGCGGGACCGGCGCTTTGGCGTTCCCTTAGCGGTCCAGCGGCCAGCACCGCAGCGACAAGATTTTCGCCTCGCCGCCCTCGGCGAAAAACGCGATGCCGGTCGAAGCGGCATCGGGGTAGATCCGGGCCGTCATCGTCAGCTCGCCGTCCCCGGCAAACACCTCGACCGAAGACCGGTCGACGAAGATCCGCAGCCGCAGGCGTTCCTCCCGCAGCGCAAGCGGCGCCCGGCGTACCCCGCCGGGCCCGGCGCCGGAGCGCTCCCGATCGAGGATCAACCGCTCCTCGTCCCGGGCGTACGCCAGCACCGTGTGCTCGCCGCGGTCTTCGCCGATTCGCAGCGCAATGCCGAACACAGGCGCCGTGCCCGCCTCGAATTCGACTTCCAGTTCGACGCATTCGCCGGAGACGCCGGGGAATTCCCGGCCGCGCAGCAGGCCGTCCGCGGCCACGGATGCGATCGTCTCTTCCGCGTACCGCGTTTCTGCGCCGCGCAGCGACTCAAGCTCCGGCGCCGGCCGGACCGCAATCCGCCCGTGTTCGAGCGTCAGCACGCGCGGCAGCGTCATCGCGCCCGCCCAGCCGCGCGCCTGCTCCGGCATGCCGCTTTCCCACATCGCCATCCAGGCGATCAGAATGCGGCGTCCGCGATCGTCGAGCGTCGTCTGCGGCGCGTAGAAGTCGAAGCCGTAATCGAGCGTTCGGAATTCGCCGTGTTCCAGCGTGCCGGTCCCGTAATCCAGCGTGCCCAGCACGTAACCTGCCTGATGCAGATTAAGGTACGATTCGCCGTCCGGGGCGACGCCCTGCGGCGAGAACGCCAGCACGTGGACGCCGCCAAGCTCGAACAGATCCGGGCATTCCCACATATAGCCCAGTTTGCCTGCCGGCTCCCGGCCGCCTGCCATGATTCCGACGAACGACCAGTCTGTCAGAGTGTCCGAACGGTAGAGCAGCACCTGTCCGAGATGGTCCGGCGTCCGTGAACCGAGCACGCAGTAGTAAGCGCCTTCATGTTCCCATACTTTCGGATCGCGGAAATGGAAAGGGTGAATATTCCCGGCCGGCGCTTCCGCGATGACGGGATTGCCCGCGTATTTTTCAAAAGTCGTTCCGTCGTCGCTGACCGCCAACGCCTGTACCTGAAGCAGGTCCGCTTCCCGATCCGGGCCGGTCCAGCGGTTGCCCGTATACATCAGCCACAGCCGGCCGTCTTTTTCGATCGCGCTGCCCGAGAAGCAGCCGTCGGCATCGTAGTCTTCGGAAGGCGCGAGCGCGATCGGCAGATGTTCCCAATGCGCCAGGTCGGCGCTTTTGGCGTGACCCCAATACATCGGACCCCACTGCGGCGAAAACGGATGATGCTGGTAGAACAGATGGTACTCGCCCCGGAAAAAGCAAAAGCCGTTCGGATCGTTGATCCAGTAAGCGGGCGCCGCGATATGGTAGCGCAATCTCCACGGATCTGCGGCGGCTGCCGCCTGCTGCTCCGCGATTGAAAGTTCCGCGCGCTCAAGCGCCCGGCGATGCGACTGCTGCGACTCGGTCATCGGGATGTCCTCCTTTTTCGCTTAAAAGTCGTTCCAGTTCCGCGCGCCCTGGCTCGATTGGCTGCGTTCGCTCGACTGCATGTCTTCCAGCATCTCGATCGCTTTGAGCGTGCCGTACAGCGAATCGAACAGATGCAGCGAATATTCGTTTTTTTCGATAACGAGATGTTTGAATTTGTCTTTTTCCGCAATAAACGAAGCCGTTTCTTTCAAGCCTTTGTGCCGGGCTTCCAAATAGACGGCGGCGCTCGACAGCCACAGCGTGATGCTCCGGAAGTCTTCGGCGGCGGCTACCTTTTCGCGAATGTCTTCGCCCTGACGCGTCAGTTGATTCAGTTTCATGGGAATCCTCCTTAAGAATCGAAGCTGATACCAGTCTAACAGAAGCGTTCGGCATTCCCCAAATCGATTCCCTTTTCCGGGGAAGCTGCGCTATAATAAAAGATAGTTTTTCCGATAAAAAGAAAAAAAGGGAAAAGGAGCGGAATCTTATTACACGCACACCTCGAACACGCGCCCCGCAAGACATGACGCCCGGATTCATGTCAGGACTCACACTTCAACTCCGACGAAAGCTCAGGTTTCGACGCACGCCGGTCTACGCAGGAGCTTTGCTTCTGCTGCTTCTACTCGGCGGCTGCGGAGCAGGCGGGCAAGCCGAGGACGTCTACGTTACGCCGCCGGTGGAATCCGAAGCGGCCGTGCAGCCGCCGGCGGAGCAGGCCGGCTCGGACACGGGAGGAGGCTTGCCGGATACCGATCTCTCCGCCGCAGGCTCCAAACCGTCCGCAGACGCCGAAGTTTCCGCAGACGTTCCGGTTTCCGGGCAGACTCAGGAGCCGCAGAGTACCGATATGCCGGAGCAGCCTTCCGAACCGGACGATCCGGACGCTCAGGCTGCCCGCCCGGTCGAAGAGACGGCGGCCGAAAGCGCCGCCGCGTACTGGAGAATCGACGGCGGCGACGCGAATATCCGCACCGCGCCCGATTACGGGTCCAAGTCGATCCTGATCGGCCGGGAAGGGCGGGACCTTGAATATTTGCACCGCAAAATGTTCGATCCCCGCGACTCCCGAATCTGGTACAATGTCCAGACGAATAACGGCGATATCGGCTGGATCAGCCGCGCCGTCGTGATCCAGTCGGACGGCCGTTACTTCGCGGAAGGACCGGAAGCGCCGGAAGATTTCTCCGGGGACAGTTCGACGACGGCGGCGGCCGATTCGGTTTCCGGCTCGGCGGTCCGCTATTACGCGATCCGCGAAGCGAATATCCGGCAATCGCCTTCGATCAACGCCGCCACGGTCGGCCAGACGGCCGGCGGCTCGGCGCTCGACAGCCTGAACGACCAATGGTACGACCCGTCGGACGGCCGCACATGGTATTACGTGCGTACGCCGTCCGGTCTGGACGGCTGGATTAGCAGCAAAATGGTGAGCGGATACGCGCCGTCCGCCGATCCGTCGGACGCGGAAGACGCCGCGCAGGGCGAGACCGGCGTGTATTACGAGAACTGCGACGCCGCGGAAGCGGCGGGAGCCGCACCTGTCTACGCAGACGATCCGGGGTACGCCGGTCGTCTGGACCGCGACAGCGACGGGATCGGCTGCGAGATCAGCGATTGGGACGGCTACGACGGCGGATCGTCGGATTACGCCGACGTGCCGGTCTCGTCCGCAGACAGTACCGTCTACTTCCGCAACTGCAGCGTCGCCCGGGCGGCCGGAGCGGCGCCCGTCTACGCGGGCGACCCCGGCTATTCGCGCAAACTGGATCGCGACGGCGACGGCGTCGGCTGCGAATGACGGCCCCCGCGCAAAAGTTGCCGAGCGGGGTCCGTACAGGTTAAGGTGTAGGAGTACGTAATCGAACGAACAGGAGGCGTGTGCGATGGAAGAAACGACTGTGATCGCGATTCATTTTACCGACGGAGAAGTGCTGGAACTGGGGATTACCGAAGAAGAGTTCGAACGTCTGGACGGCGAGATCACCTCGAATCCGTGGGTCGAAATCGACGGCAACACCATCAACACGGCGACGATCAAGTATTTCTGGTTCTACGAAATTCCGGCGGACGAAGAAGCAGGGGAAGAAGCGCTCTAACCTGAGCTTCGGGTTCCCGTTCCCGGAATCGACAGCAGCAGGAAGGAGGCGGACACCATCGCGAACGTTTTTGTGCACTCGCGCGCAGCGTCATGGGATCAATGGAAAAGAGAGACCCTGACCTTCGACCGTGTTCCGAACAAAGACGACTTCGTCACGCTGAACGTGGCGGAAGAATGGTACCAGGTCGGCATCGTGCTGCACACCCCGCTCGACCCCGAAGTCGACGCGGAGATCTATATCCAAAAAGTCGACCGCAGCGCCGTGTATGCAAATATATTCAAGTTTTGAGGAACGAGCATCAAGCATTGAGCAGCCTTCGGGCTGCTTTTTGTTATGCATCGGTTTGGATGATGACTTCTTTTATTACATAAATCGAAGAAGTAATTGTTTTATTTTTTAATATTAATTAATGTATAAGTAGAACGGTTGAAAAGAGCGCAAGATGTATCGTGCAGCTTATATCGGATTTTACGGCAGGTACCGGACATTTCCCTGAAAGAAAACGGGAGGAGACCGCCCATGAATAAAAAAAGAAAACGCTTATAGGGAGCGTAATTGCGGCCGTAGTGCTGTTGGCGATCGGCATTCCGCTTTTTCTGTTGTACGGTTTTCAGCAGTTGGTGAACGGATAGCGTAAAGCAAGATAGGCGTTTTCAAAGTATTCTAACGAATCCTCATCACGCTATTTGCCTAAACTGACGCTAAAAAGGCCCAATGGTGGACAATAAGGATATGAGGATTCGTTAAAAAGTAAACATAGCGCGGACTGCATCGTTTCGAACCCAAAAGAAAAATTGGGCATGCTATTTAAATCTTTTTCAAAAAGAAGCCCTGAAAATTTATACCGATTACGCATACATAATGAATGTTGGTGAGGTCCGCTAACTCCCAAAAGAAAGACAAAAGACAAAAAAACATCTATATCCGAATACTGCATGTATGAACGCTTGCATAGACCTACGCAGAACGCGGCAGCATGCACGGAAAGCGAGCAGGAGAAGACTTCCGGGTGTCGAAGTAAGAGAGCGAGAGAGGAGGTGCGCTTATGTATTTTGAGAAAAAATACGTATTAAAGAACGTGCTCGAACATCTCGAAGCCCGCGTAAAGCATAAAGATGGAACAAGCAAAGGGGAAATCTTCAACATTTTCGAAGAAGAGCTTCGTAACCGAAACAAAATGGGGACCGTTGTCGAAGAGCGCGGGAATACGACTCATACTACTTCCGGGGTTCCGATGCCCAATGCCGACTCCAACTTGATCAATGAAGTGATCTGGGATCTGATTATCCAAAGAGTGTTAACTCCTTGGGCAGCCGGGTATGTGGATAACCTGACGGCATTCAGCATAAACAAGCAGAAGCTCCAAGCGGTAAATGAATAATTTCCAAAGTGACCTATCGAGCATCCCGCCCGGGGTGCTTTTTATTTTGCGGAAAAGACGAGGTAGAATAAGAAAAGTGGTGCCGCAAACGGCACCACTTTCTTTGTTTTTGGACGCTTTAGTCGAGTACAGGGCACCACTACGGCACCACTTGGCCGTTTCCGGCCCTTTTTTCGCTGCGCCTAATCTTCCAACAAAAAGAAAAACCCTTGAATATTCAAGGGTTTTTCAAGTATAGGACGGATGGGGATCGAACCCATGACCCCTACCCTGTCAAGATAGTGCTCTCCCGCTGAGCTACCGTCCTTCATGTGGAACGCGGAATTGATAAGGTTTGTGACACTTCGTAAAGTGTTAAGACCACTATCTCGTTTCGCTCACTTTTAATATTATATAGTGGTCGAATAGATTTGTAAAGTGGTTTCTAAATAAATTATAGATTTTTTTTTAGGAAAAGAAAAAAGCCACCTTAGTAGGGGCTTTTAAAAGTTAATTTTACTTAAGAATCAAGTGGCTTGTTTCTTCCTTGAATCTTATCTTGAAGAATTCTGATTAAAAACCGTTCAACATCGATTCTAACTCTGCTTCAATTTCCTGCTGTGTCATTTGATCTGCTGGTTTATATTCTCCTGAAGAATTATAGTCAGCAGGATTATCAGAAACACCACCGTATGGTACATACTCACCATTAGAGTTATAGTCATTAGGATTAGAGGAAGGTGCAAATGGGTCGCTTTCAAGCTCTTCTTTAGTATAGTAATTGTTTGAGTTGGAGTAACTATTTGATTTAGGAGATTTAGTGTTTTCTTTCTTTGATTCTTGTGAAGATTCGGTTGCTATAGTTCCGTCTTTATTAGGAATCTCAATCTCTTCTGTATGTGAATAGGTATCACCATCCATACTATCTACGATCAACTCGGTGCTATTCAAGATTTCTTTATTTTCTGTGAAATATTTTTTGACTTCAGGATTTTGACGATCAGAACCCATTGTGGCAAATGTAACTTCATACATTCCTCCTTCAAGTCCAGAGTCGTTGTTATGAAACCAACTACTGGTTACTGATTGATTTGTAACTTGTTGTACTTGCCTTAACTGAGTTCCTTCCATATCACTTACTGTTATAACGATTTTAGTTCCTTCGGGAAATTTGGTTGACGCAGAAACTTCTAGTCGATTGTCTTTATCTAGTTTCTTTGTAATTGAAAAACTAGGGTCGGGATCAGGAGCAGGGATGTTTTGTTGTGCCTGTTCTTCAACAATAACTGTACTTTCATTTGAACCACAAGCTGTCAAAAATGCTGAACATAACAAAGCTAAAACCATCATCTTTTTCAAAATAAATCATCCTCTTTTTTTAGTTTATTATACAATTGTATCCTTTATGAGTATAGTATGATCTGTTGTTTTTTTAAAATAAAAAAGATAGTGGTCTAAAAAGGAGTTTTCCTTTTGTCAGAAACCACTACGATTAAACCGATCATAGCTAAGATCATTAAAGGATTAAGATTAAAGAATAAGATGAATCAAGAGGATTTAGCCGCTGCTTGTGGAGCAGATCGAACCTACATATCGCTTATAGAAAGAGGGAAAATGGAACCGTCTTTAACAAAGATATTTGATTTATCGAAAGCGTTAGGGATTACTGGAAGTCAGTTTGTAAGGATGATTGAGTTAGAGGAAATGAGATTGAAAGAGTTATCAGGGGAAGATATTGAGAAATAAAAAAGCACTCGGTTAGGAGTGCTCTAAACTTTATCTATTTCGTCTATTTAAGTTTTTGGCCATGTTCAATTGTGCTTGTATTTTATCTTCTTGAATCTTTTCTGCGATCTTAACACCTTTTAAGGTTCCAACGAGTGAATCAAAATATTCAATTGAATATTTTTTTTCTTCTAAAATCAATGCTTTGAATCTCTCTTTATCTCTGATGAAAAATTCTGTTTCTTTCAAAGAACTGTGTTTGGTTTCCAGATAAACTTGAGCCGAGGACAACCACTCTGTGATAGCTGAAAAGTTTTCTTTGTCAGATACATTTCTTTTAATGATTTCTGATTGTTCAATTAAAGTGTCTAAACTCATTTTGTCACTCTCCTTTACAAATACTAATTCTCCACAAAATCCCTTTCTCCTTCTCCTCACGTAAAGAAACTCTGTGGGAAGCATTCGGGGATATCATCGTTAATAATCTAAAAGATAACCTTGATACTCGTACCGCTTGTCAGAATTGTGGTAAAGAAATCCCTTCTATTAGAGGGAAGATGTATTGTGATGATTGCGCTAAAAGAATAAAAAACGAGAAAAACAAAGGCTATTATCACAATAAGAAAAATACCAAATAAAATTTAGGAAAACTATTGTAAAATAAGTTTTTCTCGATTTTCCCTTATAAAGCCTAAGAAAAATCGTTCATTTTTAGGAAAAGATGATCATACTAAAGGGAGAGGCTAAATCAAGCCGATCCTACTAAAAAAACTAACCACAAAGGGAGATACACAAACAATGACTAAAGTAAATGAAACAGTAAATACGAAAGAACTAGCACGGACATTAGCAGAGCGAACGGAACTTTTAAACAAAGGTCAATCAGAAGAAGTAGTAAATGCACTTGCAGACGTAATCTTTGAAACTCTAGTATCCGGTAAAAACGTTAAGCTGAACGGTATTGGTGTACTAGAAGCTCGTCAAGTTGAAGCAGGCACAGTACAGAATCCAGCCCTATATACTAAGCTTATTGAGCAAGGTATGAGTAAAGATGATGCAAAAGCTTAAACTAGCGAAACTATTGAAAAATCACTAATCAGCAATAATCCCTTAGAAACTCTATGTTTAATCGCTACTTTTTGCAAAAAGATAATCTTATACAAAGGAGCCACATAAGCACCTTTAAAAATTTTATTAATTTCTTAACAAAAGTGACAAGCATTTCAATCAGATCATAAGAACAATACTCCCTTTATTATTCTTGTGATCTGATTGAAGGTCTGGTCAACCTTCAAGTAAGTCGATGTTTTTGATATTTAATTTGTTTCTGATATTTACTCATTTATATCAGTGTTCATTGGGAAGCATCTTCTATGGTGCTTCTCTTTTTTTGTTAAGAAATTAGCAAAGTAAGCAACAAGTAAAACTATTGAAAGGATGAAAAGAAAAATGGAAGACGTACAAGCACAATCTACAGAGCAAGAACAAGCCAAAGAAGTTACGTTCACACCTGAGCAGCAATCTACAATTGATGCTTTGATCGAGCAGACAAAGAACAATTGGGAAGAGGAGTTTCTTAATCCTGTTGTCGCTGAACGTGATGAATTAAAAACTAAGATTATTTCTGAACCAAGTGAACAGGAGAAAGCTTTGAGTGAACGGGAAATAACATTAGCACAGAAGGAAATCAAGATTGCATTCACAGAAGCTGGATATGCTGACTTTGCTGATCTGATCAAGGTTGATTCAGTAGAGGCAGTAGAAGAAACGATCCAAGCTATTACTAACATCTTAAACCCTCGAAAAGTAGATGCTTCTTATCAACCAGAAGATCATAAGAGTCAAACCCCTTATGAGAGTGCCTCAAGCAAGAGTGATGTTCTGGGTATGATTGGTTCCAAACTACAGCAAGCATTCAATAGAAATTAAGACAACAACTAAACTAAAACAAACTTAAAGGAGATTGATTTAAACATGGCAACATTCACAAGTAATAACTTCACTTCAGCACAATCTATTTCACTGGTAAACGAGATCGCCCTGGTAGGCATTCAAGATGCTCCGTTGCTTTCTATGCTAACGGCTCGTGGACAAGTAGGTAAAGCGCAAGGACGCATTCAAACGTGGTTAGAATACGCTTTAGACACTTCTAACGCTGCTGGTAAGCCAGAAGGTGAAGACCCAATTGGAACAGTATTCAGCGGTCGTAGAGAGCTTAATAACGCGCTTGAAATCTTCTCAAAGGCAAGCAAGGTTACAGGCACAGCACAAGCTATCGAGAATGGTATTCTTAGCCAAGAAATTCAAATGCGCTTAAAAGAACTTAAAGTAGCAATGAATCAAAAACTGATTTCTGGTACATTCAATGACGGCTCTAACGGTCAGCCAAGAACTATGCGTGGACTTGAGAACTGGGTTCCTGCTGCTGGTATTATCACTAATGCTACTGTTACAGAACAAGCAATTAAAGATGCAGTCCGTGTGCTTTATAACAATGGAACAAATACAGGAGACGTTGTAGCGATTCTTAATGCAGATATGAAAGAAGCGGTAGACGAAATCTTTGTTAATCGTACTTCTTATTCTCACAACGTAGATGCTCCATTCGGCGCAAATACTTATGGTATGAAAGTAGATCAGCTTCAAACAAATTATGGTACAGTGAATTTTCTTGTTGATCGTAGCGCTGGTGCAAATGCAATTACATTCGCCAATGCAGATTATCTGTTCGTTGATTATCTACGCGCACCACACTTCGAACCACTTGCTAAAACTGGTGACGCTGAAGGCGGTTTTGTAGTTGCTGAAGCCACTCTACGCGTAATGAGTGACAAAGCAGTATCTAAACTCACAATCGCTTCTGGTGCTCGTACGGCAAGTAAATAAAATAGAATCCAGTAGTAGACAGACAAGGGTAGGGGAATAACTCCTATCCTTATTTGTTCTAATCAAATCTATTTTAAATTAATCGAGTTGAAATCTTAGATAGGGAGCATTGATATGAATGCCAAAGAAAAAATGGATTACAAGAGCAAGCTGCTCTTGGCTTAGACCGTTTTGCTGCCTTAGAAATCGAATGCTTTCTCCAATCGTCTGAATGCTATCCATTATGCCTCCTCCCACTCCAAACGATAGATTTTTTTCCAGAAAGCCTCAACGGACTATAGTGAAGTAATGCATGGTTATAGTAGCGAAGTGATACAGTTGGCACTAAGAACACGAATAAAAGCATCAAATACATAATGGGCTAATTAAATTTTGGGAATTGGATTTCCATTTCGGCGAGTTAAATATGTCCGTGTTCTTTCAGGCTATAAAATTGGTGGTCACCAATGATGACATGATCAAGCACCTCTATACCGATGATCTTACCAGCATCGACAAGGCGCTTGGTCATCTTCACATCTTCAAAGGAAGGTTCCGGATCTCCGCTAGGGTGATTGTGTGCACAGATCAGCGAAGCACTGCAGCGTTTGATTGCCGCTTGGAATACTTCACGAGGATGTACGATTGCTGAATTCAGATTGCCTATAGAGATCACTTCTTTGAAGATCAGTCGATTTTTTGTGTTCAAGAAAAGGCAGATGAAGCTTTCTTTTGTAGCATGCTTGTATTCAGAGGAGAGAAGATCAAATACATCTTGAGGACTTCGAATCGCGGTTGGATTATGGGTTGGAGCTGCCAGCACGGTAGCTAATTTCAACATAGCAGTGATTTGACGGGCTTTTCCTGCACCAATACCTTTGATCGTAACCAGCTGTTGTTCAGTAGCATTTAAAAGCTCTGTCTTTGTAGGGAACTGGTTGAAGAGCTGCTGAATGGTATAACTATCTTCTTGCTCTCGAAGCGACTGAGCAATTAGGTGCTTAAGATTATCATTTGAATGAGATTTCATTTTTTTCCTCCATCGAATCGAATATATAATTTGACAAACAAAACACCAAGCATATTATGTGCTTGGTGTTTAAGTAGGTGAAATATAAATCATTGAGTTCCATATATTCTAATTTTACTCTAATAAGCGATAACACGAATTTATAAGTGTCAGCTTCTTTCCTTATATACTGCATAAGTATCCAGTAAATAATATGTATTTAAAGACTAAGAGTTTACTATTCCTTGAAATGAACATTATAACCTGACAAGGATATTTCAGAAAACCGGTTCTTCACCGCAAGCCGTCTTCGCTTGTTTTAAAGCGTTTCAAATTAAATTTGTTGTATAAAATGAGTCGTATTTCGTTAACCGTACGTTCCGTGTTTGAGCAGCTTAATTTTGGTGTTCGTTCCTTCCAATTTTTTTTGGAAGTGGTCTAGCTGAAGCAGAGGCGAAAAGAGGGCAAAGGTGAGCAGGTCTACTTTCCAGCATTCTAAAAAGTGGGGAAATACGCTCCGCAACAGCATGTACACGATCAAAGTGGTATACAACTGTCCGTATACTACGGTTAGCGTACGACCAAACATGATCGGCATGCTAAGATGCTAGTTGATCCAATGTAAAAGACTTCAATGCACCAGCGCGTCCGGTACATTTCGACAATTTGCTCGCCGGTAAAGTCCTTACGATTCGTCGTCATCCGAATTCCAGACCTCATTGTCCTGAAAAAATCATCGCTCAATGTCTTTTTTGCTTCGGCACTGTGTCTTACTGAGCAAAGAGGTAAAGTGTTAACTTATGGGTGAAGACGGATCTGTGATCCGCTGTAATCCGCGCCTAGCGGTTATTTACACGTTGTCTTTTAGCTTCCTAACAAATGGTTGGCTTTCGGAAACATATCTGTCGAAACATCGATTTTTCTATCTATGGAGTCTATCCTTAACGTGAAGTTCGCGTTTTGCCAACTTTTTACCAATGATCTCATCGTGATGGGAAGCTAGGGTTTCTACGACTTGAATCGGTTGTTTGGATACTGGGTCCAGCCCCACAAGTAACTTGAAGCTGGTGCATTTGCCTTTAAAAGGTGCTCAAAGCAGTCATATTTTTCTAACAGTAATTTATGTAAAAATTATGCATAATTAGTGGTTTATATCGACGAAGTCTACGTTTGAACGAATGACTACCTTAGCTGAGCAGCTTGTATCTAATACTGCAGGAATTTGAACATGGTGAAATCGCCGTGGTGTCGTCATAACTGGTTTTTCGCACTATTTTTATGCATTTCTTTGTTGAAAACCGATTAAGCAGGGTTTAAATTATTAGAGTTTTTTTATGAAATGCTCCCTTTCGATTTATTAGTGTGATGCTTACAACTTGAGGAAAGTGCGACCTTTGTTTTATGCATTTCGAATAGAGAATTGGAAAGAGCGCCTAATCAACAGGCGTAGGGTGATCAATGTTTTTGCTAACTTTTTGCCCACGATACAGATGAGCGGGATTAGGCTCGAAGCACTATGGACACATCTAGCCTTCTTCCTGTTTTTCCAGTTCTTTGACTTTAACCTCTATAGATTGGCAAGCTCTTTGATGAACTGAATGTACAAGCCGCTCTCCTCCTTGTGTGGGCCTCGACAATACGATACCGGAGATATGGCTTGTTTTCTATTTTTTGGATTAAGGTTTATCAAGAATAGGGTTTGGAGAAGTATCTTTTTAAAAAATAATTTTAATAAACATTAATTTGTAATAAATAACATTAAATAAAAGTATACACCTAATAATTTTTTTGGTTATAATATACATAGGTTATTATAAAATTGAAAGTTGAGGTGTGAGTCAGCATGGATTGGTATGTATTATTCGTTGTAACCGGACAAGAAGATACCATACGATCGTTAATTAATAATTATTTTGAAAAATCCAAACTTCATGCAGTTGTACCGAAAAGAAAATTAACAGAACGAAAACTAGGTCGGTCTAATGAGGTTTGCAAGGTTATGTTTCCCGGATACGTACTTTTATACGGTCAAATAAACTTAGAAATTTACTACGATCTCAAACAAATACCCGGTTGTTATCGATTATTAAACAATATCAATAATTCTGTTGACAAAGGGGTAAAAAGGAATAATATATCTAAAGAGGATATTATGGAAGAGGGGATGAGGAGGGAGAATCTATTTTCTATAATCGAAAAAAAAGATATGATTTTACTTTCACAACTTATAAATGAGGAGGGAGTTATTGAACGATCAAATTTATACATAAAAGATGCACAAATAAAAGTAATCAGCGGACCTTTAAAAGGTAAAGAAACGCTTATTAAAAAAATTGATAGTCGTAAAGGTCGAGCCAGAATTGTTTTGAATTTCATGGGGGAAGAAAAAAATTTGGATGTGGGTATCGAATTATCGGAAAAATAAAATCATAGCATAACATCAAAAATTCAGAGTGCACTAATCGTTGCTTCGGTACGTTGGTACGGCTCTGTTGTCATATGATATTTAAGTAGTGTATATGTTAAATATAGACGACTGGGCGAAGCTATGTCCATATTCATATAATTGGTGTTTTTTACAAAAAAAATGCTCAGATTAATCAATAAGTCGGATTGGTGGTATTTGACTTGAGAAGCTTTTCTATTTGTTTTTATTTAGAAGAAATAGGGATGAGTGAATTGAATGAAAGTTTAAAAGCAAGCATATGTATTACCCGATTCGTAGCCGACTCGCCTTTTGAAGAAATTGTCGATTACTTGCAAGAAGAAGAATTAAGTTATTATGCCGGTCTTCAAGTGGAAAAGAGAAGAAAAAGCTTCTTGCTGGGAAGGTTATGTGCAAAAAAAGCGATTCAATCTTATTCGGATATTGAGAATCTTAAAAGAATTTTAATAAGAAGAGGTATTTTTCAACAACCGATTGTGGTTGCCACTTTATGTTCAAACGTTCAAGTCAGCATAACGCATTCTAACGATATCGGAGCGGCAATTGCTTTCTCTGAAGGATGCTCTATGGGAATCGACATAGAAAAAATATCGGAAGAATCTGAAGTAATCGAATCCGTATTAACGCAAAAAGAAAGAAACCTTATCCAAACGTTAAGTATGAATTCCACTGCGGCTTTATACTTGATGTGGACAGCTAAAGAAGCACTTTCTAAAATACTGAAGACTGGCTTTACGACGCCGCCTCAAGTTTTTGAAATCGAAAAGATACACCTACATTCGAGTTATGCCTCAAGTGAATATACGAACTTTTCACAGTTTAAGGCAACGTCTTTTCAAGCAGGTGATTATATAGTTTCTATTGTGCATCCAAAGCGCACACTTATCGATTTAAAAATGCTAAATTATTTAATCTCAAAAACGCAAGCGATCTGCTCTTTTCATTGAATAAAATGAAAGAGCCTTTTTTATATGAATTAATGATATTTATGTTTTAGGTAGATAAGGAGGTTATTTCAATAGATAAAAAAACCGTAGTATTTATGTTTGGTGGGCAAGGTACTCAATACCGCCAAATGGGGCTTGAGTTATACAACACATATCCTGTATTTCGCTCTTGGATGAACCGTTTGGACTCCGTTGTTTCGAGTATTACAGGCTTATCAGTTGTAAACCGTTTATATGGCGATCGTGGATCTTCGCTAACAGATCTTCACGATCTTACATATATGCATCCAGCTATATTCATAATCCAATATTCTCTTGCGCGCGCATTAATAGAAGAAGGAATAGAACCAGATTTATTGCTAGGTATGAGCTTAGGTGAGTATGTATCTGCTGCTGTCACCGACGCGGTTGAGGCAGAAGCTGTGTTAGAAAGTATTATTATTCAATCAAAATTGATTGAATCTTTTTGCAAGAAAGGGGGGATGACAACAATATTTTCGAATGCAGATTTATATGATTCTTCTCCTCAGCTTCATACGACGTGCAGCCTTGTAGCTGTCAATTACGATGGTCATTTTGTAATCGCAGGGGAAGAAACCAGCTTATCTTCTGCAGAAAGTTGGCTTAACTCCAATCGTATCATTAATCAGAGGCTTCCGGTCTCTTATGGATTTCATACAGTGCAGCTTGAACCGATAAAAGCCGCCTATATGAACCATCTACAAAGTCTGACCTACAAAGCACCCACAGTCCCTTTGCTGTCTACAGCAGTAGGAGGGGAATGTATAGACGTGGATGCTTATTTGATGTGGCAGGCAATTCGTGAACCTATGCGATTGAACGAAGCAATGGAAAAGCTGGACCGAAATCAAGATTATATATTCCTAGATTTAAGCCCTTCCGGTACATTAGCAGCGATATCCTCAAAAATATATATAGAAGGTATCCGTTCCGATTTTTATCCCCTCATTACACAATTTAATCGAGATGCTTCGAATCTTAGACATGCTATGAGGAGGTGTTTAAAAGGATAGATACTATAAATAAACGGTTTATCTATAGTTATATATTTGTTAATCGTAATAGTAAACATTAAAAAGGGTTATGGAGGGATAACTTGAAAGCTCAAGAACAGATGCTAAAAGGAATTTTTGAAGGCCCGATAGTTCCGATTATGATAAGAATTGCGTTACCTATTTTGATCGGTAATTTGTTAAATTACGTCTATCTAGTTATTGATACATATTACATCGCCATGATAGATCCTAAATCTTCGGCTCTTTTAGCGGGAACGGGTCTGTTATTTCCTTTGTTTTTTGTTTTTGAAGCTATCGCTTCGAGTTTGGCTGTTGGCCTCAGTACCGTTACAGGACGGTTGATTGGCGAAAGAAAGTTTGAAGAATGCAAAAGCCTTGGAATCAGCGGGTTCATCATGGCAATGGTACTTGGAATTCCATTCATTCTCGTTTGTTATTTGTTCGGACCAGAGCTGATCGATATGCTCGCAGGAGATGGACTCAGTTCGGAAGCGAAGGCATATGGGTTGGAATTTTTGTACTCGTTAGCACCGGGCCTGATCTTTATGATTCTGATACAGGTCTATGGAGGCATCCTTCTTGGAGAAGGACTCACCCATGTGCTAGCGATCGCATTTACGCTCATGACAGTTATCAATTTGATTCTTGATCCAATTATGATTTTCGGTCTGGGCATGGGGGTCACCGGTGCTGGGTTGTCCACAACAATTGCAATGTGTTTTGCATTTCTGTATGTTATGCGATTTCTGAAGAAAGGGAAATCAAGAATTCCTTTAAACTTTAGGTTTTCCATGTTTAATAAACGCATTGTGAAGGAAATCGTGCGTATTGGTTTACCGCAATTGCTGATGACGGTTTCCATTTATTCAATTACCATTATCTACAATAAAATTATTACAACCAATTTTAGTGAAAATGCGATGAACGCCTGGACTTTAACCGGGAGGATCGATCAAGTTTTGATCATACCTATTATTGCTATTGCGGGGGCTACAATGGTTTTTGTTTCTCAGAATTATGGACGTAACAAGCTTGATCGCATTAAGAAAGCATTGAACGTTAGTATGCTCTTCGTTTTCGGAATATCTACTGTTATTGCTGCCTTCTATGTATTAGTGGCGCCTTGGTTATTTGCAAGGTTCACTTCTATACCTGAAGTGGTGGAACTGGCGACTCAACAAGCACTCATTATATCGTTTACATTCGGATTCATGGCCATTACATGGACTATTTGCTCCTTCTTTCAAGCAACAGGTCGGCCAATGCCTGCTGTCATTATTATGTATATAAGAGTCATTCTCATTATTGGCCTTGGTTTATACTTCATTTACGAGTTGGATATGGGTTTAAATGGTATATTTATCTCGATGGTTATTGGCAACATTGTAACTTTACCGATCTCTTTCCTATGGATAAAGGGACATCTCAAAAAAGTGAAGTTCACATCTATTTTTGATAATCAATCTTCAGTACCGAGCGAAAAGCGAGTATAGTTTTTAACATTGGTTGTTATGAGGTGTTTAATTAAAGCCTTTATGATTCATTGACTGTAGGTAAAAGCCTGTATTGATGATAGCAGTAGTATATTTTTGCATTGAGACAATTCTTCTGACTGAATATTTAGGAATTTTATATACAAATTTTAAATATTTATTAAAATTTGTATATAAAATCTTTTTTTAAGCAGAGGAATACTCATAAACGTTGATTTAATAGGAGGTGATTTATAAGAATGTAATCAAGCATTGACTCTGGGAATATTTGATGTTCAATTTCAATAAATGATATGACAGGATAAAATTTCGCGTAAATACTTCCTCGCTTTCTAAGCTACTCTTTATGAATCTGAAGAAAGGTTCGCTTAACATTGTACTATTTTTTTTGAAAATTTTTAAAAACCGAACGAGGAATCTGTTTGAGGAAGAATAATGATTCAATTATTAGGAGGGAAACTTATGAAGTTTAGTTTTTGTACAATCGCTTGGAGACATCGGACATTAAAGTTGGATGATATGGCTTATATTATTAGCTTACTCGGTTATGAAGGTATTGAAATCTGGAGTAAGCACTTGTTTGAATATCAAGCTGCATTGCCTGCTTTAAAAAAGCTTCTTAATCACAGTAAACTCCAAGTACCAATGATTACGCCTTACTTTGATTTTACGTCTTCCAAAAAGAAATGGAGAGACAGTGTTTTGGAGGCCGAAACATTCATCCATCTAGCTAATGAAATCGATTGTCGTATTATTCGTTGTTTTACAGGCAGAGTTGGAAGCGAGTTTGCCACACAACGAGAATGGGAGAATGGAGTGGAAGGAATACAAGTTATTGCGGATAAAGCAGCAGAGTTTAACATCAAAATAGCGATTGAAACACATGTGAATACACTCGCGGATCGAATTGAATCAATCCAGAAATTATTAAAGGATGTTAATCGTCCGAACGTGGGCTTGGTACTCGATTTTTATAATCTGTATGAAAATGAAAAAGGAATGGACCCGTTGCTCGTTATTGAGAAGCTCTATGAGCATACGATCCATGTACATGCCAAAAATGCGGAGGCTAACTTAGGCTTAATTACTCCCTTTAATTATGTGATGGAAAAAGATCGAGCAATACTCGGCATCCGAAACCTGGCTGACGGCGATCTAGACTATAGAGCAATTTTGAATGAATTAAATCGAAGAGGCTATCAGGGTTACGTGTCTATTGAATGCTTCGAAGTGAATCGTAATCCAATTCGCGTAGCGATAGACGAGATTAAGTTTTTGCGTGAGATAAAACAGCCGGATTTTCAGCCACTGGGTTAGTAATTAAAAGGAAACAAGGGAGGTAAGTATGGGGAAAAGAACGTTAGATTTATCGAATGAGCTATACGAGTATCTTCTAATCAATTCACTTAGAGAACCTGCGGTTGTGCAGGAACTCCGGGAAGAAACGAATAGAATGCTTATGTCCGCAATGCAGACTCCGCCAGAGCAAGGACAATTTCTTGCGATGATAGTTGAATTAATGAATGCGAAGCAGATTCTTGAAGTAGGAACCTTTACTGGGTATGGAGCATTATGGATGGCGCTCTCTTTGCCTGAGGGTGGTCAAATAACGAGTCTTGATGTGGATGAAAAATGGTGTAAAATGGCTCGAAATTATTGGCGTCAAGCTGGAGTGGAAGATAAAATCGATTTAATAATCGCTCCAGCTTCTGAGTCGATGCGTCAGCTTTTAAATGAGCAGAAAGCGAATTTCTACGATATCATTTTTATTGATGCGGATAAGGAAGGTTACCTTGATTACTACGAATTGGCAATGAAACTTGTAAGAGTAGGAGGATTGATCTTACTCGATAATGTACTTTGGGGTGGCAGTGTCATTAATGAGTTCAATCAAGGACGCGACGTCTGTGCCATCCGTGAAGTCAATAAAAGAGTTCATCTTGATGACCGAGTTACTATGAGCTTAATGCCTATTGGGGACGGTTTAACCTTTGCAATTCGTAGAAAATGATGAAAGGAGCTACAAGATGGAACCTCTCAAACTATTAAATACGTTAAGTGACTCAAAAATACACTATGGATTTTATGAAGATGAACTTTATGTAGACAATAGTACGTTAGATTATAACATTCAAACATATATCGCCAATTATAAAGAACTGATTATAGGTTTTCTTAAAGGTCGTCAATTTATAGATTTAGCTGTAATGAATGCAGAAAAACACCACAAAGGCGAAGCTGGACTTGATTTTCTATTCATTGAACCTGGCAACGTGAAAAAGGTTAGGGACATGCATCGAAGCTTGCTCATCGGGGATAGCAAGTCTAATCCGGATCTTCTTTACTATGCTGGCATTATGATTGCTTTATTCGTTTGTTTTACGGATGCGAATGTCACCACCTGGAGCATGCATTGCAAAGGAGTACAGTTGAAATTCGACACGTTGAACTACTCGAAACAATCTAAGCTTGCGGATATCGTGGAGAATTTGGCTTCCTTTATTATGAAGGAAAAACTCCATGCTCACGATTTAGACAACCTCAATATAGCGCTATGCAATGCTGATTCCAGTCATGTGCTTGCTATGAATATGTCGACCAATGAAGATCATGTCATCATAACGATGAAGTATAACGCTCACATGATCGCTGGAAATACAATCGATCGAATTGTGAACCATTATTCGACCTATTTATCAGAGTTCATTAGAAACCCAGATGCAGCACTTTCCACGCTTTCCTATCTTTCGGTAGATGAACTCAGTAGGATCAAAGAATGGGCAGGATTACCAGAACAATATCAGTTCCAAGAGACGCTGTATGATGTATTCGAACAACAAGCCTACCAGACCCCTCAGGACATTGCTTTTATCTATGATGATAATAAAAGCAATGTTTTTTATATTTCCTATATCGATCTGCTCTGTTCCGTCGATCATTTGGCATTAGAAATCTCGCAATTAAACGTTAGTAATCAGGTTATTGGCTATTATGGCGAGCGGTCCATTTATACCGTAATTGCCATGTTAGCAGTTTGGAAGTCAGGCAATATTTATCTTCCTCTGGACACCTCTTATTCGGAAGAACACCTTCATTACATGATTGAGGATGCTAAAGTCGAACTCATTTTTACAACCGATCAGAGAGTAAGCGAAATTTCGAACTACAGGACAATCGTGATGAGCGAGCATCATTTAATCGATGCTGCTTCCTACGAGCCAAGTATTTCGGCAAGCAACTTCTCTTTGGAACGCGATTGCTTAATCATGTATACATCGGGCTCAACTGGAAAACCGAAAGGTGTCATTCACAAACAGTTGCAATTGATTAATCGTTTTAATTGGATTTGGTCGAATTACCCTTTCAGAGAAAACTCTTGTATGGGTCAACGGACGAGTATGAATTTCATGCCGTCCATGTGGGAGTTCCTGGGGGGACTACTCAAAGGGGTTCCCACCGTCATATTGACTGATTCAATTGTAAAAGATCCGAATAGTCTAGTTCGTGCGATTGCCCGTCATCAGATCTCGCATCTTACCGTCGTCCCTTCGCTACTAAAGCGTATTTTAGAGTCGCCTGAAGATAAGGGATTGTTATCAGCGATGCAATTATGTATTACTGCAGGAGAACCGTTGACCGTAGATTTATTGAAACTTTTTAAAAGAGTTGTGCCTCAGGTTACGTTATTAAATGATTACGGCGCGACAGAGGTAAACGGGATTTTATATGTAGATTCCAAAACCACTGCAGCCAGAACGGGTAAATTGCCCGGGTTTAAACCGATCCGGAATGTTAAAGTGTACGTACTTGATTCGGATTTAAAATTGGCGGGAGTTGGAATTGAGGGTGAACTGCATATCGGAGGGGTGGCATTAGCAACAGGCTACCTTAATGACAACGAAGGCAATGCAAAAAAGTTTATCGAAAATCCATTCAAAGATAGTTCGAGTCCTCGATTATATAAAATGGGCGACTATGGTCGGTATTTACCTGACGGAACGATTGAGTTATTAGGTCGGCGCGATCACCAAGTGAAAATCAGGGGGATTAAACTTGAGCTGACGGGCATTGAACGCGTAATAGAGCAGAACGACGCAATTGCTGAATGTGCTGTTTTTGTTAAAGAACTCAGTCCGGGAGTCAGCCGGTTATACTCGGCTATCGCATTGAGAGAAGAGGAATCGATTACAGATGACCAATTATACGAATTCCTGAAACCCAAAATATCCGATTATATGATTCCTTCTTCATTCATTCGAGTAGAAAAATTACCAAGGACACCGAACGGTAAAATCGATCGGAAACAATTATGGACTTTAACCGAATTATCGGGAAGTGATACAAAACCGAGCCTCATTTCCGTGAGTGACATAAAAGAACAGCTCGTTTCCCAAGCAGCACAAACGTTATCCGTTGGACGCTCCTTGATCGAGAGTGGGAAGAAGTTCTATGCGTTAGGCTTTGACTCATTGACCATTGTAGATTTTTTAAACGCTATCAATGAGAGGTTTGGCATATCGTTAGCCATTACGGATCTTTACGATCGCGCAAGCATAGACGAGTTAACATCGTATATCCATTCTAAGAACAACAACATCATAATTGAATTACAACCTGATTTAAGTCCGGAGTCGAAACCTCAACCTGAATCTGAACCAAAGATTGAACCCCATTCTGAATCAACCGTGGTAACGGAAACCACGCTTTCTATTGAGGTCACAGCAATTAATGATATTTTGGCTGATTTAGCAGCGAACGTTCTTCAAGTAGAGCGTTCATTGATTGAAAATGGGAAGAAGTATTATGCTCTGGGTTTCGATTCATTGACCATTGTGGACTTTTTAAATCTAGCGAATAAAAAATTTGGGACCAAACTTGCCATTAGCGACTTGTACGATTTTTCAAGCATTGATGAACTAGGTGCGTATATGAGCACCCAGAAAAATATCAACATTATTCCTGAAACTGTTTTTTTTCCGGCCCAATTCCTGCTATACTGAATGAAGCTGCAAAGGAACGGAAAGAAGCTGCGAATACAAATAAGAAAATTGCCATCATCGGGTTGGCGTGCAAATACGGCGGCGCTAATTCTGCTGATGAATATTGGAATAATCTAAAAAATGGCATTGATTCCATCCAGGTCGTTCCTGAGCAGCGATGGTCGGTTGCGAACTATTACGATCCTGATATAAGAGCAGATAACAAAACAATGAGCAAGTGGGGAGGGTTTGTAGCCGATATTGATCGTTTCGATGCAGATTTCTTCTCAGTCACACCGATTGAAGGCGAGAACATGGACCCACAGCAGCGAATTTGCCTCGAAGAGTGTTATCATGCGCTGGAAGATGCGGGATATTCAGAACTTGATCTGAGCAACAAAAATGTCGGGGTTTTTATAGGTGCAAGGCCAGGAGATTATATCAATCTTATTAAAGAAGGTGGACATCCACCAAATCCGTATAGCTTGATGGGTAATGATTTTGCAATTTTGGCGGCGAGGGTAGCCTATTTCCTCAATTTAAAAGGACCTGCTATTAGCTTGGATACCGCTTGTTCTTCTTCACTCGTTGCCATCCACCTTGCGGCGTCAAGCATTCTGAAAGGTGAATGCGAGATGGCACTGGTTGGGGGGATCTGTATCATGTCCACGCCAGATCTTTATTTGACCTCTTCCAAGCTGGGAATGTTATCTCCCGATGGGAGATGTAAAGCTTTCGATAACCGAGCGAACGGCTTTGTTCCTGGTGAAGGTGCAGGAATCGTTGTGCTCAAGGAACTGGATAAGGCTATTGCAGATAACGACCATATTTACGGCGTGATCTCTGCTTCGGGCATCAATCAGGACGGTAAAACGAATGGTATTACTGCGCCAAGTGCCATGAGTCAAGTTAATTTGCTACGAGCGATCTATAAGGATAACCAGATAGACCCTGCGTCTATTGATTATGTGGAGACGCACGGAACAGGGACCAAACTTGGCGATCCCATTGAGATTAAGGCGCTTTCCGATGTATTTGGAGAAAACGAGATGGAAAAGGAATCTTGTCCGATCGGGTCCGTCAAAACGAATATCGGGCACACGATAGGCGCTGCAGGTGTGGCGGGGTTAATCAAAATCATCCTGTCACTGAAACATCAAGCGATTCCTCCAACGCTGCATTATGAACAGGCAAATGAGCATATCGACTTCAAGAACAGCCCTTTTTATGTAAATACGATATTGAAAGAATGGAGGCCGAAGCCCACACCAAGAAAAGCAGCGGTCAGCTCGTTCGGGTTCAGCGGTACGAATAGTCATGTTGTCATTGAAGAGTATAGTGGTGGCACGAACCGGTCCAATTCTGATCATTCATATTACCTAATCCCTGTATCTGCCAAGTCGAAAGAGAGTTTAAGGGGCAAAATCAGCCAGCTCCGTGCATGGTTAAAAGCCTCAGATGGACAAACGATTGGAGATATCGCTTTTACACTTAGCGTAGGGCGGACTCATTTTGACGAACGGATCTCCTTTATCGTAGAGACCAAAGAACAATTACTGGCCATGTTGGAAAATGATTATTCGAACGTGAAAGGTAAAACAACCGTTACTCCTGATTCTACGATATGCGATAACTTGATTGGCAAATTAACGGCAATGGATCCTGATTCTCCTGCATACAAGGCTAATTTGGAAAGTTTGAGAGACCTTTATATTAAAGGATGCGAGATTAATTGGCGGAAATTGTACGAGAATCGTCGTTATCAGAAACTTTCATTACCTGTCTATCCGTTTGAGAAGAAACGGTATTGGATTGAGCCAGTGCGCAATGAACAGAGCCGTTTAACGACATCTGTTGGGCATACGTTTTTTGACAATATCTTAAGAGAAAGACACAATATACATTATACGGTGAACTTGAACAATCAAAGCGAGCTCGTGAAAGATCATGTCATTCATGGGGATGTGGTCGTTCCCGGGGCTTTTTATCTGGAAATGGTCATGAAAGCATTGGAAATGTACCATGTCACGTATGAGGAGATCGCAATCGACAATTTGAGGTTGCTGCAATCCGTTGTGCTGAGGGAGCAGGATACATGCCTCACACTTTCTATAGATACGTCGGTCATGACGTTTGTTGTCAGTAGCGGGGATAACATCGTCGTCACGGGCGCGTATAGTACATCACAGGATCGTGTACCAGAATCATTCGATCTCGATCATTTTGTTGCACTTGCTCACGTAAGTTTTAATAAGAACGAGATCTATCGACAGCACTTGGGGGCAAGTGTCCAGTATGGCCCAACTTATCGAGTTGTCCAAACGGTGTATAACCGCAATGATGAATTGTTGGCCCGCGTGGATGATGGGTTGGAACCTGTTCGCTATGAAAATGGAATTATTCATCCAATCCTTCTTGACGGCGCTTTGCATGCCGTTGTTGTTAGTGAACAATGGAGATCACTCAATGCTACATATTTGCCCTACTCGATTGGCAAAGTCAGAGTTTATCGAAAGCTTGTCGCTCCCTGCTATTCTCGGATCAAAATTACCGATCATAATGTAACGAATCGTTATATGAAATGCCAGATTGCTATTTATGATCGAGAAGGTCAACCGCTTGTAGCAATTGAGGATTTCGTACTGAAGGCATTACCGGAGAAAGCGCCAAAATTACTCTATTATGCACCTCATTGGATAGAAAGGTCTATTCCCAGGGGTCAAAATTTCAAACAAGAAACCGTCATTTTATTGGATCGCGATGAATCGAATTACAAAGTACTAACGGAGTCAAATCTGGTTGGGAAGGTCATTCTGGTTAAAACTGGACCTCAATTTAAAGCTGAGTATCCGATCTATCAAATCAATGTCTATAACGAACTCGATTATCATACGCTACTTGAACATTTTGCAATGCATGAAATTGATTTTAAGAATCTGCTGATAGTTCCTGAAATCACCAATAACAACGAATCGCCATTGAATCAGGCAAAAGAGGTGGCGCATCCGTTGTTTTTGCTATGCAAAGCATTGATAAGAGTAACCGGGAAACGAAATTACAATGTTTTAGCTTTACTAAATGCCAACCATCATGAAAATTATCCTTTTTATGCGGGACTCGGTCCTATGATGCAAACGATCAGTTTGGAACATCCAACTTTCCGGTTTCGAACATTGTCCCATCACTGGCTGAATGTGGATGCTCAGAAGGTATGTGAGGAGCTCTTCCATTATGCTTCTTCGAATGAAATTAAATATGACCATAACGTAAGAATGGAAAAAGAACTGCAGGAAGCTAAGGTTGCATCGTCAAGTAACATACAATTTAAGGGTGTATACCTTATCACTGGTGGATTAGGCGGAATTGGCCATGTTGTAGCGAGTTATCTTAGTCGATATCCGCTATCTACCATCGTTCTACTTGGTAGGTCCCCGCATGATGCGAGTACGAATCGACTGCTTGCCTCAATCCCTGGTGACCGTGTCATTTATAAAAGTTGCGACCTTGCTGTTGAGAGCGATGTAAAGCAGGTAATCGTCGATATCAATCGAGAGCTTGGACCTGTCAAAGGTATTTTCCATTGCGCTGGGGTCATCAAAGACCGGCTATTTTTCCAAAAAGAATGGAGCGACTTTGGACAGGTTATGGAAGCTAAAGTAGCTGGAACGGTCTACTTGAATAAATACACTGACAATGTAGATTTTATGGTCTATTTCTCGTCGGTTACCTCAACTTTTGGGAATAAAGGTCAATCCGATTATGCCTATGCGAATGGGTTTATGGATTGTTTTGCAGCATATCGAGATGGCGAATGTCAAAAAGGATATGCATCCGGCAAGACTATCTCGGTCAATTGGCCACTCTGGATATCGGGCGGAATGCAATTATCGGAGTCGGACAAACATCGCATGAAACAGGAAAAGGGATGGGAAGGTTTACCCGACGAGGTTGGCATGGATGCGCTGTTTTCGATTTTATCGAGTGGTTATCAGAACATTGGGGTTCTGTATGGGTACGAAAACAATCTTCGACTTCCAGTAAACCAGACCGTAACCGATCATCGGGAGGCGGATTCCAGTCGTATTGGGATCGAAACGAGTCGGCCAGAGATCGATAAAGAGAAAGTAAAAGAAGAAATTGCTGGAATGATTGCTGCAGTTACTAAAATGTCCGTGAAGCAAGTGATCGGTAAAAAGAGCTTTGAGCAATTCGATTTCAATTCTCTCATGATTATGGAGCTGACCGATCGACTAGAAAAGGTTTTCGGTTCAATATCCAGCACTCTTTTCTATGAGTACAATTCGTTGGATGAGCTTGCCGATTATGTTATAGACCATTATCACGAAGTATTGCTGGCTAAATATGTTGCTTCAACCAATCAAGTTGTTATGGGTGAACGTGATCTGATTAAAAACCGGGCAATATCGAAAGGCGAGCCGGAAACAGTGATGATAGAGGTTCCCATTGCGGACAACAAGGAAAGAACAATTGCGTCAAGTCATAGTGGTTATCCTGGTGTACAGGACATCGCTATTATCGGCTTAGCGGGACGTTATCCAGGTGCTAACAGTACAGATGCGCTATGGGAGTTATTAAAAAACGGAAAGAGCAGCATTTCCGAGATCCCGAAGGACAGATGGGATTGGAAAACCTATTATACCGAGGATAAAAAGGCATTTGGCGGGATTTACACCAAGTGGGGCGGTTTTATTGACGATATCGATAAGTTTGATCCGGTCTTTTTTGGCATATCGCCAAGAGAAGCAGAGCAAATGGACCCGCAAGAGCGATTGTTTTTAGAAACGGTAAATGCGAGTATCGAAGATGCGGGATACACACCTGAGAATTTGTGTGCATCGAGAAGAGTCGGCGTCTTCGTTGGCGCGATGAATGCGGACTACATCACTGGGGCCTCATTCTGGTCCATCGCGAATCGTGTTTCTTACGTGATGAACTTTCAAGGGCCAAGCATGGCCGTCGATACTGCGTGCTCTTCTTCGCTGGTGGGGATTCATATGGCGATGGAAAGCCTTTATAACGGAACGAGTGAATGTGTCATTGCCGGTGGCGTCAATTTAATTGTAGACCCTTACCATTATCAACGGTTGTCCGGAAAAACGATGCTGTCTTCAGGTCGTGAATGCAAGGCATTTGGCGCTGGAGCAGACGGTTTTGTAGACGGGGAGGGAGTCGGAGCGGTTGTCTTAAAGCCACTATCAGCCGCTGAACGTGACGGCGATCATATTTACGGCGTGATCAAGGGAACGATGATCAATGCGGGAGGAAGAACGAACGGATATACCGTTCCCAATCCAAATATGCAGCGCCAATTGACCAAAGAAGCGCTGCGGCGAGCCAATATGGATGCAAGAACGATTAGCTATATTGAAGCGCACGGCACAGGTACGGAGCTGGGCGATCCAATTGAGGTTGCGGCGCTGGCAGGTGCGTTCGAAGAGAATACGACCGATAAGCAGTTTTGCGCAATCGGATCGATCAAGTCGAACATCGGACATTTGGAAAGCGCAGCGGGGATTGCAGGTTTGACCAAAGTGCTGCTGCAAATGAAGTATGGGCAGATTGCACCCTCCCTGCATGCTAAGGAACTGAATCCACGCATTGATTTCAACAGAATGCCGTTCTTCGTCCAGCAGGAGTTGTCTGAGTGGGTACGGCCGATCATTAACAACGTGAGATATCCGCGGCGTGCGGGATTATCCTCCTTTGGCGCAGGGGGCGCAAATGCGCACGTCATCATTGAGGAATACATGCAGGCAGAGACAACAAGCGATAACCTGGCGTACAGCCTTCATAATCCGGTTATCATCTTGTTATCGGCCAAGAGCGACGAGAAGCTTCGGGAGCATGCCGGAAATTTGTTGGCTTGGATAAGAAAAGATCAGTATACGAACAGGGATTTGATCCGTATCGCGTATACGCTCCAAGTCGGACGGGTTGCGATGGAAGAGCGGTTGGCGATAACGGTAACTTCCTTGGAGCAATTGGAACGTAAGCTCACTGCATTTGTAGAACATCTAGGTGAAGCAGAAGGTATATATCGAGGGTATGTGACAGGCGATAAAGCGTTGGGAGCAGTGCTAGGATTTGATGAAGACATTCAGTTTGCCATTGAATCGTGGATTAACAAAGGAAAATACGATAAGTTGCTTGGCTTGTGGGTAACCGGCCTAGACGTCGACTGGGCTAAACTATACAGCCAAAAGAAGCCTGAAAGAATTAGCTTGCCAACGTATCCTTTCGCCCGGGAACGTTATTGGCTGATGGAAAGAGAAGCTCCAGCAGAGAATAACAGCCCAGTGTTCGTGCAGGCGGTGGGTTATTTGAACCCGTTGCTCCATCGCAACACTTCGAATTTGGAAGAGCAGCGATTCAGCAGTACGCTGACCGGTAAAGAGTTTTTCTTGAAGGATCATGTCGTGATGGGTGAGAACATATTGCCCGGAGCAGCCTACATGGAGATGACCAGAGCAGCGCTGCGGCAATCCGCTTTATGGGGAGAAGGTCATGATATTCGATTGAAAAATATCGTATGGTCAACACCTTTTGCTGTGAAAGGATCAAGTCAAGAGCTGCATATCGGAATCTATCCCGAAGAAGATCGGGAAATTGGTTTTGAGATATACAGCGAAGGCGCGAATGGGGAAGAAGAGACGGTCGTTCATTGTCAAGGGCGAGCGGTCTTTTTGTCAAAGACCAGTCACGAGCATACAGAAGAGGTCGATATTCGTGCGGTGCAAGCCGACTGCAGTGAGCGTTTCATCGGCAGTACTAAATGCTACGATTGGTTTAGCGCGCTCGGGGTCGATTATGGAAGCGGCCATAGAGGGATTGAGTGCTTATATATCGGAGAACGTCAAGTATTAGCTAAGTTGATCATACCGGAATCAGTAAGCGCAGGCGCGGGTGACTATATCCTGCATCCAAGCCTGATGGACTCCGCAATCCAGGCTACAATCGGCTTGACCATCGGCAACCAAGCGAAAGAGGGAATCAGCGAACGAACAACGAAGGTGCCATTCGCGCTCGAAGAGTTGGACATTATTGGCCAATGCAGTAAGTGTATGTGGGCAATCGTCAGAATGAGCGATGGCGTTAATACAGATCAACACATGCAAAAGCTGGATATCGACCTGTGTGATGAGAACGGGGTGATCCAGGTACGGATGAGAAAATTTGCATTCAGAGCGCTGGAAGCAGAAAGCGAGGGCATGGCTTATGTTGGTTAGAACAATTGAAGGTACTCATTCCAATGCGAGTTTGCATGCTGCTGAGGATCAAACGGGTGCGGGCTCCTTAATGCTGCATCCAATATGGAAAAAAAGAGACCGTATCCTGGCAGAAAGTATACTGTATGAACAGCGCGAAGTCATTTTGTGCGAATCGGACCAGCAGATAACCTCCGAACAATTGGCATCTCGCCTTCAAGGGGCGAGATGCCGAATTTTTCGAAGTGAATCTACGGATTTAAGTACACGGTATGAACGATACGCAAAGCAATTGTTTATTGCCGTTAAAAGTATGCTTTCAAGTAAGCCAAAAGGCAATGTTCTCATTCAACTTGTTGTTTTCGCCAGCGGCGATAAAGAACTGTTTCGAGGTTTAGGAGGGCTCTTAAAGACAGCGCAGCTCGAAAATCCGAAGCTGAAATATCAGATTATTCAGCTGTCTGACGGAAGCAAGTTGGAACATGTAGTCGCAATGCTGGAAGCGGACAGCCAGAATCTTAATGATCGTGAGATTAGCTATGTGGAAGACGTAAGATATACGAAGAGTCTGGAAGAGACAGAGATGCTTGAGAGAAGCGGCGATCTAGGAATTCCGTGGAAGGAAGGCGGTGTCTATCTGATAACTGGCGGGTCCGGAGGTTTAGGTCTGATCTTCACCGAAGAGATAGCCAGACAAATCAAGGATGTCACCTTGATCCTAACGGGAAGATCGGAGCTGCCCGAAGCGAAACAGACCCAGTTGAACGACTTGAAGGAACAGGGAGCCGTCGTCGACTATCGGCGAGTGGATATAACAGACAAAGCACAAGTGAAGGCATTGATCACGGGTATAACGGAAGCCTATGGCGGATTAAACGGGATTTTTCATGGTGCGGGTATCATTCGTGATCAATATATTCTTCACAAAACCGAAGAAGAATTCGCCGAGGTATTGAAGCCAAAAGTAACTGGCTTGCACAACCTCGATACGTTCACAAGCCAAATGAATCTTGATTTTATGCTACTTTTCTCATCAGGAGCGGCGGAGACCGGGAATCCAGGACAGGCTGATTATGCGGCAGCGAACGCGTTTATGGACGCTTTTGCGAGCTACCGTAATCGGTTGGCTGAGAAGGGAGAACGTCGGGGGAAAACGGTCTCGATCAACTGGCCGTTATGGGCGCAAGGTGGCATGCATGTCGACAAGGAGATCGAGCGGCGCATGGCTGAGCGTGTGGGGATGACCCCTCTAAAAACGGAGACCGGTATCAATGCCTTGTATCAAGCGCTAGTTCAAGATCATGATCAGGTGATGATTATGGAGGGAGACCGCGAGAAGCTTCGTAGTACATTCCTTCACCAATTAGGGGATAAAGCCAGTGGGAGCATGGATTCAAAGGGAAGCTTTGGAACAGAAGCAGAAGGTGGTCATCGGCTGGCGGTATCGCAAGAAACGCTGCAAGAAAAAGCAGAGCATTATTTCAAAAAGCTGCTCTCGTCCGTTATAAAACTTCCGGTTAATCGGATCGAATCAGACGCACCGATGGAGAAGTATGGAATCGATTCATTAGTCATTATGCGAATGACGGATGAGCTGGAGAAAAGTTTTGGTTCACTCTCGAAGACACTGTTCTTTGAATATCAGAACATTCGGTCTGTCGCTGATTACTTTCTGGATTCTCATAGGGATAAATTAATTGATCTGTTGGGTGTTGCACACCACATTCGGCAGCCTGCAGCAGCATCTTCAGCTAGACATGTGCCCTTGCAACCGTCAAAGAGAAGATCGAGACATCAACGATTCGCATCTTTGGACAAACCAAACAGATCTACACCAACGAAGGAAGATATCGCCATCATTGGTATGGCAGGACGGTATCCGCAAGCCAAGAATGTGGATGAACTTTGGGAGAATTTATGCAATAGAAAGGATAGCATAACCGAGATACCGAAAGAGCGCTGGGACTATCGTCTTTTTGCAGATGAAAATAAGTCGATGGCACAGTGGGGTGGATTTTTAGATGATGTCGATCGATTTGATCCGTTATTTTTTAATATTACACCACGCGAAGCCGAGTTCATGGATCCTCAGGAGCGGTTATTTTTGGAATGCGTTCTAGAAACGTTGGAAGATGCGGGATATACGAGAGAGGCTTTAAGTAAAGTTCAAGGGTCCGGCATGGAAGGGAATGTAGGTGTATACGTTGGCGTCATGTATGACGAGTACCAGCTTTATGGAGCGCAGGAACAAGCGAAAGGTCACAAGGTTGCGCTTAGCGGGATAACGTCTTCTATTGCGAATCGCGTCTCTTATTTCTGTAACTTTCATGGCCCGAGCATCGGATTAAATACGATGTGTTCCTCATCATTGATTGCGATCCACCTGGCCTGCCAAAGCATTCATCAAGGAGAATGCGAGCTAGCGATTGCTGGCGGCGTTAATATTTCGATTCACCCGAATAAATACTTGTTGCTTGACCGCGGTAATTTTATGTCAAGTAAAGGAAGATGCGAAAGCTTCGGTACCGGCGGCGACGGTTATGTGCCAGGTGAAGGTGTCGGTTCCATTCTACTTAAACCGTTGTCCAAAGCGATTGAGGACCGGGACCAGATCTACGGCGTAATCAAGGGATCGGCAATCAATCACGGCGGAAGGACCAATGGCTACACCGTACCGAATCCGAATGCACAGGCGAGCATGATCAGAAGAGCAATGAAAGATGCGAATGTAGATGCCAGACATTTCAGTTACATCGAAGCTCACGGTACTGGAACGGCGCTCGGGGATCCAATTGAAATAACAGCACTGACCAAGGCATTTGAAGATCAAACGGTCGATAAGCAATTCTGTTCGATCGGTTCGGTCAAAAGTAATATAGGTCATCTGGAAAGTGCGGCGGGAATCGTAGGCGTGACAAAAGTGCTGCTGCAGATGAAGTACAGGAAGCTCGTGCCAAGTTTGCATTCCAGTGAATCAAATCCGAACATCGATTTTGAGAAGACGCCGTTCAAAGTGCAACATGAGCTGGAAGAATGGAAAAGGCCAGTCATTGTGCAGGACGGTGCCAAGAGGGAAGTGCCTAGACTTGCGGGGATATCGGCCTTTGGTGCAGGGGGATCAAACGCCCATCTTGTGATCGAAGAATACATGCCTGAGCAAAAATCAGAGGTCGCACCAATCATTACGACTGACAACCCTGCAGTCATTGTATTGTCAGGGAAGGAGGAGGAGAATCTCAAAGAACGGGCAAGTCAACTATTACGGCAAATCAGACTGGAAAAGTATGAGGACCAAGATCTACCGGATATTGCATACACCTTGCAAGTCGGGCGCGAAGCGATGGAAGTACGATTGGGTACGACCGTTACCTCGATCCATGAGCTGGAGCGGAAATTAAATGGATATTTGGCTGGCGATGATGACGTGGAAGAACTGTACGTTGGCCGTGTCATAAGAGAGAAGGATACGTTAGCCATCTTCAAAGCAGATGATGATTTGCAGAAGGCGATCGATTCCTGGA
Source organism: Saccharibacillus brassicae (assembly GCF_006542275.1). Lineage (NCBI taxonomy): Bacteria > Bacillati > Bacillota > Bacilli > Caryophanales > Paenibacillaceae > Saccharibacillus > Saccharibacillus brassicae. Next base: position 588,635 of record NZ_CP041217.1, on the reverse strand, counting down.
TTAGTAAAGGGAAGTATGGGAAGCTGCTTGGTTTCTGGGTGAAGGGTCTGGATATGAATTGGGAAAGCCTTCACATGGACACGACGCCAAAACGAATCAGCCTGCCAACCTATCCGTTTGCGAAGGAGCGTTACTGGATATCAGGTGTCAATGCTAGCGCAGAATTAATCGGAGCACATGTACCGAAACGTACAGAGGAAGTCAAACCGACAGCTCCAATCATCGAACGAAAAGAACCTATTGCAGCTCAAGCGGATTTGGCACAGCTTACGCCGACGATTATGAAAGAGAAGACGGTCCTTTATTGTAAGCAGCTGCTCGCAATGGTCAGCAGCATCCCGATCGACCGGATTGAATCGGACGTTTCGTTGGAGAGCTATGGCATCGACTCCGTCATGATTAAGCAGTTGGCAGAAGAAGTGAATAATACACTTGGACCGATTTCGCTGACGATATTCTTTGAATATCAAACCATCCAGGCATTAGCGGATTATTTCATGCAGACATACAGCGAAAAGCTGATGGAATTGTTCGAAATCCACGCTTCCCTTGATAACTTATCCAACGACCAGGGTGAGGAGCACAAAAAAACTGCAATATTATCAAGCGTCCTTGAGCCAATGAGGACAGATTACCATAGGGATGTGGCGCAAGGGCATGACGGCAGTCATATGGATATCGCCATTATAGGCCTCTCCGGCCGATATCCGCAGGCTAACAACATCCATGAATTCTGGGGAAATCTAAAGCTCGGAAAGGACTGTGTCGTTGAGATTCCTGAGGAACGTTGGGATTACAAGCGCCATTATGATGCGGACAAGTTTAAAACTGGAAAGATCAATAGCAAATGGGGAGGGTTTATCAATGATGTCGATAAATTCGATCCATTGTTTTTCAATATCTCGCCTGAAGATGCGGAATATATGGACCCGCAAGAGCGATTGTTCTTGGAGTGCGTCTATGAAACGTTAGAGGATGCTGGGTATACGAGAGAGGCTCTGAGCAAAGTCGAGAACGGGAATATCGGAGTTTTTGTAGGGTCTACCTTCATGGACTACCAGTTTCTTGGCATACAGAGCCAAATGAGAGGTAACCCTGTCGCGTTATCGGGAATCGCCTCCTCCATCGCGAATCGCGTCTCATACTTTTGCAACTTTAACGGACCAAGCATGGCGATTGATACCATGTGCTCCTCTTCCTTAACGGCATTGCATGCAGCATGCGATAGTATCAAGTTAGGGAGATGCAAACTTGCCATTGCCGGTGGCGTCAATCTTTCCTTACATCCGAACAAGTATTTATTCTTGAGCCAGTATAACTTCATGTCCAGTAAAGGCAAATGCGAAAGTTTCGGGGACGGGGGAGATGGCTACGTGCCCGGTGAAGGAGTGGGCTCCCTACTGTTAAAGCCGCTTAATCAAGCCATTGCTGACGGCGATCAGATCTATGGGGTCATTAAATCCACAGCCGTTAATCACGGCGGCAAGACGAACGGATATTCCGTTCCCAATCCGGCCGCATTAACCCAAGTTATTGATAAGGCGATAACGGACGCCAATGTGAACCCGAGAACGATTAGCTATATCGAAGCCCATGGAACGGGAACCTCGCTGGGAGATCCAATCGAAATTGCTGGATTAACGAGAGCGTTTGAAACGCACACAAAAGATAAGGCCTTTTGCTCCATCGGATCTGCGAAGAGCAACATCGGTCATTTGGAGGCGGCAGCAGGAATAGCAGGCGTAACGAAAGTATTACTGCAGATGAAATATAAGCAATACGTGCCGAGTCTTCATTCGGAGGTGTTGAATGCCAATATCGATTTCGGGCAAACCCCTTTCAGCGTTCAACAGGAATTGGCAGAATGGAAACAGCCTATTGTTGAGATTGATGGGGAAAAGAAGGAATATCCCAGAATCGCAGGTATTTCTTCCTTTGGTGCGGGTGGCTCTAACAGCCACGTTATTATCGAGGAATATGTGCAAGGAAACCAAGTGGACAATCCCGTTGAGGTAACGGTGAACGACCCTGCAGTCATTCTTTTATCGGCTAAAAGAAAAGAAAACCTCAAGGAGCAGGCGGTGCAGTTGTTAGAAGCGATAAAGGCTGAACGATTGGATAATAACCACTTGGCAAATATGGCATATACACTGCAAGTAGGCCGGGAATGTATGGAAGAACGGTTGGGCTTCATCGTAAGCTCGATGGACGATCTAACCGAAAAGCTGGAGAAATACGTACTCGGGAAGCATGACATTACCAATCTTTACAGAGGCAATGGCAAGAAGCAAAGAAATATACTCACCCTGTTTAAATCGAATGAGGAATTTCAAAATGTGATTCAACTATTAGTGGAGCGGAAGAAGTATTCGACGTTATTGGAATTATGGGTCACGGGTATAGACGTGGATTGGGAGAAGCTTCACATTCATCGCAAGATGAAGCGAATCAGTTTGCCAACGTATCCTTTTACGCGGGAGCGGTACTGGCTTCCGGAATTAGAATCAGATGCTTCGGTTAACGTTAAGGCAGGCTATTTGCACCCGATGCTCCATCGGAATACATCAAATTTTGATGGACAAAAATTCAGTAGCATATGGACCGGGAATGAATTTTTTTTGAACGACTATGCAATTCTGGGAGAAAAACGGTTACCGGAAATAGCGTACCTGGAGATGATCCGGGCAGCCATTCATGAATCCGTACCACGGGCAGAAGAATATACGATCATCTTGAAAAATATAACGTGGTCAAGTCCTTTCACGGCGAAGGAGCGCAGCAGAGAGCTGCATATCGATATTTATCGAGTGGAAAAAGATGAGATAGGCTATGAAATCTATAGCGCTGGATTGACGGATCAAGATGAAATCGTACATGGCCAAGGACGGGCGGAACTGGTCCTGAGGAAGAAAATCTCACAACCTGAGCGTGTGGATCTTCACAGGATTCAAGCTGAATGTAGTGGTACGGTCCTCAGTGGGAGCCAATGCTATAGCAAATTAAACGCCATCGGAATCGAATGTGGAAGCGGCCTCCAAGGGATTGATCATCTGCACATCGGAAATGGCAGTGTTTTGGCTAAGCTTGTCCTACCTGAATCGTTAAGAGAAGAGTCAGAATTCTATATTCTTCATCCAACTATACTGAATTCGGCAATTCAAGCAATGATCGGTTTATCGATCAGTCACGGTGAGACAAAAGCCAAAGCGATATCACAACCGTGGCTGCCTGTCAGCCTGGAAGAGCTGGAGCTGACGGGCTGTTGCACGGAGAGCATGTGGGTGATCGTGCGCACGAGTGAGAGCAATCATTTCGATACTAACGTTCGTAACGTCCACATCGATTTATGCGATGAAAACGGAAATATCCGGGTGAGACTAAAAAATTTCAGATTTAGAGCCTTGGAAGCCGTTGACGATAGTAAGACTGCTATCGGATCAATGATGGTCCATCCCGTTTGGGAGAAGTCAGTTATTCTTCAAGCAGAAACACCTGAGTATGTGCTGCGCAATATCTTCCTTTGTGAAGCGGACCAAACGATGTCCTCTGAAGCGATCGAGTCCCAGATCAAAGGAGTGAGGTGTACAATATTCCGAAGCGAGGCACGCGATCTGCATGTCAGATTCGAGCAATATGCTATTCAATTATTCGGAGCGCTTCAAAACATACTGTTGAGCAAGCCGAAAGGTCATGTTCTCAGTCAGCTCGTCGTCTTTACAGGCGATGATCGAGAGCTGTTCCGGGGATTGGGTGGACTGCTCAAGACAGCTCAGCTCGAAAATCCGAAACTAATGTTCCAGATTATTCAAATGCCTGCTGGCAGTAAGGTAGAAGAGATTACAGCGACGCTGGAAGCGGACAGCCACAGCCCGAAAGACCGAGAGGTCAAGTATGAAGCCGGTGCGAGATATACGAAGAGTTTTGAAGAGTCGGGTTTGTCCGATAGAAATGAGAAAGATGAGCAGCCGTGGAAGGAAGGCGGCGTCTATTTGCTGACCGGTGGGGCTGGAGGACTAGGGTTGATTTTCGCCGAAGAGATAAGCCGAACGATTAAAGACGTAAAGCTGATCTTGACGGGACGCTCAGCGCTGTCTGAAGAGAAAGAAGCCCAGTTGTACGCCTTGAAGGGAAGAGGGGCAAACGTACAGTACAAGCGAGTGGATATAACGGACAGAAATCAAGTTCAGACTTTGATAGACGAAATTGTGGAGGACTATGGCAGGTTAAACGGCATCTTTCACAGTGCCGGTATCATCCGGGACCAATTAATCATTCATAAATCGGAAGAAGAGTTCGCAGAAGTGTTAGGACCGAAAGTAACCGGATTACTCCACCTCGATACGTTCACAAGTGGGATGAATCTAGACTTTATCATTCTCTTCTCATCCGGAGCGGGAGAGTTCGGGAATCCGGGGCAGGCAGATTATTCGGCAGCCAATGCCTTTATGGATGGTTATGCAAGTTATCGTAATAAGTTGGTGGCTAAGGGAGAACGCCAGGGGAGAACCATTTCGATCAATTGGTCATTATGGGAACAAGGTGGCATGCATGTTGACAAAGAGATCGAAAAAATCATGTTCGACAATCTAGGTATGGTACCGCTGAAGTCAGAAACAGGTATAAACGCCCTCTATCAAGCGCTGGATCAAAACCAGGATCAAGTGCTCGTTATGGAGGGGAACACGGGAAAAATCAGAGTAAAAATACTACTGACCGAATTAGCCGACAATACCCAACAGCCACAGAAACAAGTAAGAGAAGTCAACTTCGATCGTTTGAAGGAACAGGCGATCCATAAACTGACAGTCCTATTTGGAGAAAGCATTAAACTGTGCAGTGATCAAATTAACGTGCAGGAGCCTTTCGAAACGTATGGGGTCGATTCTGTCAAACTAACGTTGCTGAACAAGAAACTGACGGATCATTTCAAGGACGCTTCCAGTACGATCTTTTTTGAATACCGAAACATCGAAGCCTTGAGCACATATCTGGCTTCGGAATACCCGTATGAATGTACACAGTGGATCGGTGATGACATATCGGATGAGGATGCTTCAAGACCTCAACGTTTAATATCGAAAAATCCCTTTGAAGAAAGTCACGTGTTTCCAACGTTATTACCGAACCGGAGTAGGCTTGGAGCGAAAAAAAGGAATAGGTATGACGCTGGTTCCGGCAGTCAAGAAGAGGAGCAGATAGCCGTCATAGGTGTAAGTGGACGATTCCCAATGGCGAGGAATATCCACGAGTTCTGGGACAACTTGAAAAGTGGGACAAATTGCATTACAGAGCTGTCTGAAGAACGTTGGTCGCTGGGCGGATTCTTTAACCCAAACCGCGAAGAAGCATTGTCCAAACAGCAAAGTTTCAGCAAGTGGGGTGGTTTTCTGGAAGGGTATGCTGATTTCGATCCGTTATTTTTTAACATCTCACCAGCCGAAGCACAGCGAATGGACCCACAGGAACGCCTATTCTTGGAACAGTGCTGGAAAGCAGTTGAAGACGCAGGTTATGTGCCATCGAAAATGGATGAAAGTATCCGCAATCAGATTGGCGTATTTGGTGGCGTAACTAAAACAGGCTTCAATCTGTGGAATGAGACGTCCAATCAATTTTACAACACATCCTTTGCGTCTATGGTCAATCGTCTATCATACGTCATGGACTTCCATGGCCCAAGCGTTCCAGTTGATACGATGTGCTCTTCATCGCTTACAGCACTTCATCAGGCTTGTGAAAGTATCCGACACGGGGAAACGTCGATGGCTGTTGTTGGAGCGGTAAACTTATATGCTCATCCGAGCAATTACACAAGTCTCGCACAGGGAGGTCTACTCTCTGATCGTTCGAGCAGCACTGTATTCGGTAAAGGTGGCAACGGATTTATTCCATCCGAAGGCGTGGGAGCAGTCGTCCTGAAAAAATTGTCTGACGCGGAACGAGATAAGGATCATATTTGGGCGGTTATCAAAGGTAGCGCCGTTTCTCATAGTGGGAGGACGAATGGCTACAATGTGCCTGACCCAGTGAAGCAATCAGCCGTTATCCAAAAGGCTTTGGACGCGGCCGGCATCGATCCGAGAAGCATCCGGCATATTGAAGCAGCGGCAAGTGGCGCGGAGATGGTTGATGCTATCGAAATGTCTGCCATTACTAAAGTATTCGGGAAATCTCGCGACGGCGAGAACAATTTCTATACATTAGGTTCGATTAAAGCAAGTTTGGGCCATGGGGAATCTGTATCAGGAATGGCCCAATTTATTAAGGCGCTCTTGCAATTAAAGCACAAGTTAATATGCCCAACTCGTTTGCCGGAGCAGCTGAATCCGAGCATCAATTTTGACGCCTTGCCGTTTACGGTAGAAACGAAATTGGCTGAATGGCCGGAGATGGAACTGGACGGGGGAAGAAGTCCAAGACGTATCGGCATTAACAGCTTTGGCGCGGGCGGAGTCTACTCACATGTTATTGTGGAAGAATACGAGAGCCCGACAGACAACACGTACGTATCCACCGACGAGACGCCGAGTCTTTTCGTTTTTTCTGCCAAAACAAGTCATACGCTCAGAAGTTACGTGGAGATTTGGAAGGCGTACCTGGAGAAGCATCCTAGTCTGGATTTACGCCGACTCGCCTATGTACTGCAATTGAGACGGGAACCGATGAAACGTCGATTTGCTGTTGTTGCTCACAATACGGGAGAATTGATCACAAGCATGGAGAAATTCCTGATCGAGGAGTCGGATCATCGTACAGAGTTTGCTTCACTTGAGCCGATACATGACGACCGGATTGAACAACTAATTGTCCAAAAGAATTGGTCAGCATTAGCGCAACTATGGCTAAACGGCATTTCCATTCCTTGGGGGGAACTTTATAGCGATTATGCACCGCAACATATGCCAGAGCTTCCTACGTACCCGTTCAAAGCAAAGCGCTTCTGGCCTAATGAAATCGAACAAAGACATCCCGGAGAAATCGAAGCCGAAAACCAACCCTTTATTTCGTTGGATGATATCTTAAGTGTAAGTGTTCAACCTGAGAAAACGTTAGCTCCTCCTATCGCTGAGCCGGAAAACGAGTCTGGGTTTATTCCAGTGGTAATTGAAGAGGATACGAAGTTTTTATACGGGGTAATGGAGATCGAACAACGAATCAAGGATATTCTATTTGACCTTTTATACTTGGATGATCTCGATGAATTTGATGTTGAAGCGAATTTTATGGAACTTGGGTTGGATTCCATTCTGGTCGGGAAATTCATCCATACCTTAAACAGTCAGTTGGGTCTGTCATTAAATGATACGATCATATTTGATTACTCCACCACTTCCAAGCTCGCAGACTATATGGCTACGCATTTGAAACCGAGGAGGTTAAATGAAAGCTATGCTTAACGTACATTCAAACGAAAAACTGCTGCATGCCTCCGCGCAGCGGTTTTTTCCCGATGTCAGCGCCGAAAGCCAGCTGAAAAGCGGCAAGTACCATGACGACTATTTTGTTAGGCGCGATTATTGTATCCGTCTAGCGGTACCGGAAGATATTGAAGCTTTAATGGAAATTGAGGGGGACTGTTGGGCAGTTCCTCTTCAAACTGACCAAGTGGAAATCGAGCAGCGATTAGTTGATCCGGCCTGCTTCACGTTTGTATTGGAATATGAGGGAATCGTAAGAGGCGTCATTTATACGCAGCGAATCCGGAAGGACGACATCAAAAAGGTCAAATCGATGACGGTTTCAACATTTCGGAATCAAAGAGGTTCATGCATTCAGTTTATTGCGCTCAATATTATGCCTCTCTATCAAGATAAAGGATGGGGCAGTGAGTTGCTTGAATTTATCCTGCAGTATTTTTCCTTACATCAGGAAATCCATCATGTTTATGCAGTCACGCGCTGCCGTGATTTTCTGAAATCGAATTGCGCTACCCTTCAGCAATATTTAGTTCAGATTCATCGGAACGGTCTATTCGAAGATCCAATATTAAAATTTCATCAATTGCACGGGGCAACGATATTAGGATTGTTGGATAATTACAGACCGAAGGATGATGAGAATCAAGGTTATGGTGTACTTATTGAATACGACGTTGATCATCGACCATGGGGCGGGAAGTTACCGGTAAGAAGCCAGGAAAAGAAACAACCAGGAGCCAAAAAACAGCTATTGGAGCTGCTCTATAGAAAATTAGATACCATGCAGCTGGATGAACGGCAGAGCCTACAAACGCTTGGTCTCGATTCCCTGGACTTCGCAGAAGTATTGAACTTTATGCACGACAAGTCCGGACTTGCAATATCGATCCATGATCTCAATGATCGAAGTTTGGGTGAACTTCTTCGGTTGTGTGGCGACGGAGAGAATGCTCCACCTTCTGCATCCGCCGAACAACCGTTAAAAAAACGTCTACGCCATCTTATTCGGCAATATCCGGAAATCGTACCTTTATCCGCAGACGGAGACGGGCCATGCACGTTCTGGATTCATCCGATTTCTGGAGATGTAGGCATTTACAATCGAATCTCAAGCCAAACGGACGGCGAATTTCGTATTATCGCTATTAAAGCACGTGGCTTTCTGTCCTCTGAACATCAACCCTTCACGTCGGTTCATGAGATGGCTAGATACTATTGCGAAATAATTAAAGCCGTACAGCCGGAAGGGCCATACAACCTGGCCGGTTTTTCATTTGGCGGGACCGTAGCTTATGAAATGACACGGCAATTGCAAATGGAGGACAAACAAGTCGACTCGCTACTTCTTGTGGAGTCGCCCTGTATTACAGGTAGGGAGACAGAATTTTTCCAAACGACCTTCAGAAACAACCTATTAATGAATGCGAATTTTTTATTACTCACACTTTTGAATCGGAATGAAGCTTTCCAAGGGAAGCGACCTGACGTTACGATCGATTGGAACTTCTATCAAATGACGGACCATGATATTCGCGATGTTTCTGATGATGGTCTGGTCTCGCATGTCGTCAAGCTTTGCAAACAAAAAGGATTGAAGCATTCTGAAGAAGAACTGGCATTCAAATTGCGCTCTATGTCAGAGGTGCATCAATCCAATTTGCGAGCTATTCAGAATTACAAGGTCCAGAAGCTGCCACGTCCTAATGATCTGACAGCCGTGTTGTTCCGAACGGAATCTGCTGATGCTGTATCCCATTCCTTCTGGAACCCGGACTATTTGGAGCGAATCCAGCATGAAATGGGGTCGTTTATGCCGCTTCTTCAAGGATGGTCTTCCTTATTGCCCAAGCTGAAAACGACGATTTTAGCTGGAGATAACCATTTCGATATTTTGCATGAAGATCAAAGCGTAAAGATTTTCTATGATCATTGCAAGAACATTTTTACGAAACGCATGCATGCATCCCTGCATGAGGGAAGACCCGTCCCGGACAATGATAAACGAACTTCTCTCCCGTCCATTGCGATTGTTGGGATGTCAGGGAGATTTCCGGATGCGGACAACGTACAGCAATTTTGGGAAAACTTGAAAACCGGACGCAACAGTGTAAGGGAGGCGCCTCGCGATCGTGGCTGGGATATAAACGATTATTACGACCCTAATCCGAAAACACCGGGTAAAACCTACTCGAAATGGGGCGGGTTTCTAACGGATATCGATAAATTCGATCCGCTATTTTTTAAAATATCGCCGCGGGATGCGGAGCTGATGGACCCTAGCGAGCGATTGTTCATTCAAGAAGCGTGGAAAGCGATTGAAGATGCAGGCTATAGTCCAGAGGATCTGAGTGGCAAGCCTTGGGGTGTGTTTGCCTGCGCCAAAGGGGATTACTCCATGACGATACAACAAGAGATCCCAACCTATTACCTTCCGACAGATTCGTATTCCGCATGTCGGCTTTCCTATTTGCTGAATTTAGTTGGACCGGCGATGACGATAGATACGTCTTGCTCCTCGACCTTAACGGTTGTTGCGGAAGCTTGCGACAGCCTCGTATTGGGCAACTGTGAAAGCGCAATTGTTGGCGGTGGCTCGGTATATACGACACCGAATGTCATGATAGGTTCAAGTCAATCCCTGCTCTTGTCGTCTGATGGTCTCTGCCACACCTTCGATGAGCGGGCGAACGGGACCGTAGTTGCTGAAGCGATTGGGGTTGTTGTTCTCAAACTACTCGACAAGGCGATTGAAGACAATGACCATATCTACGGGGTTATTCGGGGCTGGGGCATGAATCAGGATGGCAAAACGAATGGAATGACTGCTCCGAGCGGATTGGCACAAAGCCGCCTTCAAACCAGTATATACGAGAAATTCAATATCAATCCTGCGAATATCACGATGTTTGAAGCACACGGAACGGGTACGAAACTAGGCGACGCCATAGAATATGAAGCGCTGAAGGAATCCTTCCGGAAATTCACCTCAAACACGGGTTATTGTGCGCTGGGGGCCTTAAAAAGTAATATCGGTCATGCTTTCTTCGGCTCTGGGATTGCAGGGCTCATTAAGGTACTGTTATCGATCGAGCATGGGCAAATTCCTCCGACCTTGAATTATGAGAATGGAAGTTCCAAAATGTCTTTCGAGAACAGTCCCTTTCTTGTAAATACAACTTTAAAGCCGTGGGAAACGGCATCGAATCAGCCGCGATGCGCAGGGATCAATTCGTTCGGAGCAACCGGAACAAACGTGCATCTGGTCATCGAGGAATATCTCCCAGAGGTAAACCCTGATTCTAGACCAAACAGCAAAGATCAAAATCCAATGATGTTTGTTTTGTCGGCAAAGGACGATAGCAGATTAAAAGAATATGTCCATCAGTTTGTTCAGGCTTTGGAAAAGGGTCAGTATTTGAATAAGAACTTGACGGATATCGCATATACGCTGCAGGTTGGTCGCGGAAGTATGGATGCCCGGTTGGCAGTGACGGCAACCTCATTATATGAACTGGAGACCAAGTTAGAGCGCTATCTGGAAGGTGGCGAAAACAATGAGGATATCTACCGCAGTCCGGCCAAAGCGTTAAAAGGGGGACCGGCACGGTCGGTGGCAAGTAGAGAGATATTTGATGCAGCATATCGGTATCTAGAGCTCCGCGACGCGGGACAATTATTGGATCTATGGGTGAATGGCGCAAAAATTGACTGGGAGCGTTTCTACAGTAATGGGAAGCCGAAGCGGATCTCATTGCCTACGTATCCGTTTGCCAAAGAGCGATGCTGGATTCAGATCAATGAAGAGGGGGGCAGGCGCAATACCGAGGAAGTTGTTGCCCGTCATTGCTCGGCCTCCGATTCAGCACTATTAGAAATGAATGATGACAAGCAGAAAGAACATGTTGAAACCATGTTGTTTAACGAGGATTGGGAAGAAAATCCTTTATTTGATTATCGGGCAATTGAATTGAAAACTATCGTATGCTTTCTCTCGGAGCCGGGTAATCAGAACAGAATCAAGACGTACATTCAAACTCGGAATCCAAGAGCCAATATTGTGTTCTTGTCCCAACACACGGGTCTTCGGAACGATTATGAGCAGACGTTTTACATTGACAGGAATAAAAAGCAAGCGTATGAAGAAGCATTCCGTAGCATAAAAGCCACATATAACGAAATTTCTGCCGTTCTTTACCTTTGGCCGTATGAAGATCGGGCATGTATAGAGGACTACAGCAGTATCGTCTATATTTTACAAGCGATCGCATCTGCTAAATTGGAGCCAGAAAGGCTTCTGCTGGGTGCATCGTATAGAAATGAACGTGAGCGTTGCTATCTTGAGTCGTGGATTGGCTTCGAACGGTCTATCGGACCGATGGTATCGAAGACGCGCATGAAGGCAGTCATCCAGCAGGAAGAGCATGTGAAACCAGAAGAGCTAACTGAAGACATAATGATGCGGCTATACAAAGAGCTGGAGGCAGCGGACAGCGTCCAAAGCGTGCTGTATGAAGAAGGGCAACGATACGAATGCAAAATGAGAGAGACGAGCATAGCCCCAGGGACGGTTCCGCTGAAAGCCGGAGGCACCTATTTTATAACCGGCGGACTCGGCAAGCTTGGGCTTATTTTTGCAAGACACCTCGCACAGAATTACAGTGCTAATCTGATCTTGAGCGGAAGGTCAAAACTGAATGACGCAAAGCTGGAACTCATCCGACAAATCGAGAATATAGGCGGCAGAGTTCACTATATTCAGGCGGATTCTTGCGACAAGAAGCGGATGAATGATGGGCTGGAGACAGCGAGACGAAAATTCGGGAATATAGACGGTGTTATCCACGCCGCAGGACTAGTCGATCCTCAAAGTATTTTCAAGAAAGAGATTGCAAACTTTGAGCAGGTCATCTCTCCTAAGATTAATGGAACGCTCGTGCTGGATGAACTTCTGCAGGGGATACCGCTTGATTTCGTCTGTTATTTTTCTTCGTCTGCCGCTATTATGGGAGATTTCGGCACTTGCGACTATGCTGTCGGGAACCGCTTTCAAATGGCCTATACCCGATATAGAAACAAGCTGGAGGCGAGACAGGAAGTATTGGGCAAAACTCTTGTAATCAACTGGCCGCTGTGGCGGGATGGTGGCATGGGATTCGATCAGGACAATAACGAAAAATACTTGAAATCTAGTGGCCAGCGTTATTTGGAAACTGAAGAGGGACTGTCCATCTTTGAGCGTATCTTGATGGCGCCTCAATCGCAGCACTTGGTTATGACAGGCCAAAGGAGCATGGTGTACAAATTTTTAAGATTACAGCAGGAACAGGAGCAAGAAATCGTTCGTTTCAAATCTCCTGCATTCTCAAACACCAGCAACAGCAAAGCAAATGAAGCATTTGACGTCGTGCGATTCGTGGAGCGGGACTTGAAAGAAGCAATCAGCCAGCTGCATCATGTGCCTGTCGAGAAACTGGACGTGGACGAGCATTTGTTAGAATACGGCTTTGACTCCATCAATTTGTTCGAATTTGCTGGAAGGATCACGAGCTTATACGGCATTGAGATTACGCCATCCTCACTACTCGGTTATTCCACGATCGGCAAGATTAGCGAATATTTGGTGCAGGATCATAAAGAAACGCTCGAACATTTTTATCAGGGGGAAATTGAACTGAATGAAAGGAAAGCTGAGATCGAAAGTGACAATACCCCACAAGAGCGCAAAGATAAAGGATTGGATCTCGACCACATCCACTCCAACATGGAGAAATTAATTGAGCCAATCGCCATTATTGGGATGAGTGGGCGATTCCCTCAGGCGGATTCGGTGGAGAAGCTTTGGCAGAATCTGAAGCATCGTAAAGAAAGCATTACTGAGATTCCGAAAGATCGGTGGGATTGGCGGGACTATAATGGAGAAGCATCGGGTGAAGTTGGAAGAAGTCCTTCGAAATGGGGAGGATTTCTTACCGATATCGATCGCTTCGATCCGTTATTTTTTAAAATTTCACCGAAGGAAGCGCATATCATGGATCCATGCCAGCGCTTGTTTCTGGAAGAGGCGTGGCATGCGCTAGAAGATGCAGGGTATATGGAAGAGAGAATAAAAGGGAAATCGTGCGGCGTGTACGTAGGGATTGAAGAAGGTGATTATGGATTTATGGTGAAGCAGCAGGGACAGTTTTACAGCAATCAGAATGCCATTCTATCCGCTCGTATTGCCTATTTACTAGATTTGAAAGGTCCTAATTTATCGATTACGGCATCTTGCTCTTCCAGTCTGGTTGCCCTTCATCAAGCTTGCCAAGCTTTGCGCCAGGACGATTGCGAAATGGCTCTAGTTGGTGGTATCAACCTGTTCGTCTCACCATCAGTGCATATCGGAATGAGTATGTTAGATTTGATTTCCCCTACGGGGAAGTCTCATGTATTTGATGACCGCGCAAACGGTATGGTGCCGAGTGAAGCTGTTGCCGCCGTTTTGCTCAAGCCTTTATCTAAGGCCATTCGCGACAAGGATCATATTTACGGTTGCATCAAAGGCAGTGGTGTCAACTATAACGGGAAAGGCCATGGTATGATGGCGCCAAATCCGATCAGGCAAGCGGAGCTGATTAGCGACACGCTGGATAAATACCAGATCGATCCTTCAGGTATCCAATATATGATTTCGCATAGCGTAGGGACCAAACTGGGAGATGCTGCAGAAATTGACGGCTTGCGCAAAGCGTTTGGGAGCTATTCATCTGAAAAGCCATTAGGTTATATTAGTTCGATTAAACCGTTAATCGGACATACGTTTGCTGCTTCGGGGATCGTCAGTTTAATAACGATGCTGGTGGCAATGAGAGAGCAGACGATGTTGGGTCTGCATAATTTCAATACGAGTAACCCTGATATTGATTTTTCAAAAGCGCCGTTTCTGGCGAGTGCAAGCGATCAGACATGGAATAGATGCGCTGATCAATCGCGCCTGGGTGCGATCAGTACATCCGCGAATAGCGGAACGAATGCCTTTGCTGTTATAGAAGAGTATATCGATCCTTCGAAGGAATCGAATGAGCATATCGCTGAAGATCAAAGCCGAATTTTTATTTTTTCGGCTGCAGATCGTGAAAGACTTCATGCCGTTGCAAAGCAGATGCATGATCACATTTCCATGGCTGATCATCTCTCATTGTCCGACCTTGCCTATACGCTTCAATCTGGAAGGGAAGCGATGCCGAGTCGGTTAGCCATTGTAACGAAAGGCAAAGAAGAACTTATTCAGGGGCTGAATGATTACTTGCAAGCCGATCAGGGCAGTCAACAGATCAATAGCGTAGTTCCGATTTTTACCGGCAACGCAGAGGAGGCATTACAAGTAAAAGCGCTTTCCTTTATGAATGAAAAAGAGTCGCTGGTACAACAGTTTGTGCAGAGCGGAAATCTCGACATCATCGCCATACACTGGGTAAATGGCGGCAAAGTGGCATGGAATGCATTATTTAATGAGGATAGAGCGCGGCTCATCCCGTTACCGACCTATCCGTTCAAAAAGGAACGTTATTGGATTCCAGCGGAAACAAAAAGACGTTTAACGGAGCGTGATAAGTCGAATGAGGAAGTTCGAGTGGATGATAATGCTTTGGTCAACGTCGTGATGTCAACTCAGGAAGAGCTCGAGAGGTATCTCATCGGGTTTTTCTCAGAGAAGCTCGAAATCGCTGAACAAAGTATCAACGTGAATCGTGACCTGCAAGACTATGGTGTAGATTCGATTCTGATGATGAAATTTATTCGGAATGTCGAACAACATTACGATCTCACGATTTCAGGTCGCGAACTTCTTCAGTGCCCAACGATTCGTTCCATTTCAGCATACTTGGTTCCAAAACTGGGAACTAGTCAACATAACAATCAGGATACTAAAGAAAACATGCAGCGCGAATACAAAGATCTAGAAGTTATCGAAGCAATGGAGAAGTTTATTCAAGGCATTATCAAGCTTGATGATCTAGAAAAATGTATAGGAGTAGATGGATAATGATAGCGAAAGAGTTGTTGGACAAGTATAGAGAAGGCAAATTATCAACATCCGAGCTACGTCAAAAGCTTCAAGAGCTGACCCCTCAATTTTTGGCAAAAAAAACGCTATCCGAGGGACAGAAGGGTCTATGGATGCTGGAGAAAGTAGCACCCGGCATGAGCGCCTACAATCTGCCGATCTGCTTCCGTATTCGAAAACGACTGGATGTTAATTTGTTCAGGCAAGCGCTGGAGTATATGTTGGAGCAGCATCCGATATTAAAGACTGTCATTGAAGAGGAAAACGGTGTTCCTTTTCAAACCTCTCGGCAATCACAGAAACTAGCAATCACGAGAGGGGATATTTCCCATTTGTTTTATGAAGAGATTATCCCATTTATTCGTACGAAGGCTAGCGAGTCCTTCTCGTTTAATGCAGGTCCATTAATGCGAGTTCATGTGTTCGAGCGATCCGAGACCGAGCACTGGGTGTTAATCAATGTCCACCATATTATTTTTGACGGCAGTTCAGTTGCAATTCTCGTAAAGTCCTTATTGGATGCTTATATTGCTCTTGC
This sequence comes from Saccharibacillus brassicae, assembly GCF_006542275.1. Classification (NCBI taxonomy): domain Bacteria; kingdom Bacillati; phylum Bacillota; class Bacilli; order Caryophanales; family Paenibacillaceae; genus Saccharibacillus; species Saccharibacillus brassicae. The sequence goes on along the minus strand of NZ_CP041217.1, from coordinate 572,632 downwards.
AAAGGGGGAATCGCTAACAAGCGTTTCCTCTTCCTCACACTATTATGATTTTATCGATTGGGAACAGGAAATGCTGGCAAGCAGGAAAGGGGAAGAGCATCGTGCCTACTGGAAGCAGCAATTGTCGGGTACACTGTCGATCTTAGACCTCCCAACCGATCTGCCGCGTCATTCTGCAGCCACATTTAAAGGGAAGACGCATCGCGTTTCTATTCCGTCCGAGCTTAAAGATAAAATCAAATCGTTTTCCAAACTTCAGCGCATCAGTCTGCCGGCTTTTTTCCTAGCTGTGTTTAAGGTGCTGCTACATCAATATTCAAATCAGCGCGAGCTGATTGTCGGAATGGCAAGCTTAGGAAGGCCGGAAGAGAGATTCGAGTCGTTAATCGGTTATTTCATCAACATGATTCCAATTCGTAGTCGAATTGACGAAGAGGAAGGCTTTACGAAGTTTGCTGAACAGTTACAGTTGACGATGCTCGACGGAATGGATCATTCGGACTATCCGTTCTCTGCAATGGTAAGAGAACTGAATTTGCCTCGCTCGATATCGAATGCGCCGGTATTCCAGGTCGGATATTTCTATCAAAATTTTATTTCTTCCAGCCAGATGAAGCAGTTTGCGGATTATCATAACGCTCTAGATTTTGAGCTAGTGGAGGAGATTCATCAGGAAGGAGAATACGGACTTGCGTTAGAAGTATTTGAGCACGGCGATCGCTTCCAACTTAATATGAAGTACAATCCTGACCTTTACCATGACTCAACGATCAAGCGGATGACCGAATACTTTGTACGATTAACGGAAGAAGTGATCGGTAACGGGGAGCGTGCGCTTGGACAATATCCGCTACTTTCAGCGGAAGAAGAACAAACCATTCTCTTGAATTGGAATGCGACAGAGATCACGTACTCGAAGAACAAATGCGTACATGAATTATTTGAAGAACAGGTTAGGAAAACGCCCGAGGCGACCGCAGTTATCTATGAGAACGTGTCGCTCACCTACCGGGAATTGGACGAGAGAAGCACGAAGCTTGCAATCTATTTGCAGCGACAAGGGGTTAAGCCCGATAGCCTGGTGGGGATCAGCTTCGAACGATCATTACATATGATCGTTGGTTTGCTAGGGATTCTTAAATCCGGTGGCGCCTATGTTCCTTTAGACCCGGAATATCCGTCTGAACGCTTGAGCTATATGATCGAAGACAGCCAGATATCCATTGTTATCAGTCAATCGGCATTAATGAACAAGTTGAATGAACTATTAAGTAATGAAGTTACAGCCATCCCGCTGGATACGTATTGGGAGACCATCGAAAAAACGGCAAGTGGCCAGGTGGTAATGCAGAAACCATCAGGGTCAGATCATTTAGCCTACGTGATTTATACGTCCGGCAGCACAGGTAACCCAAAAGGAGTTATGATTCCGCATGTCGCTCTGACTAATTTCCTGCAATCGATGGGACGGAAACCCGCTATTACGTCCGAAGATAAATTGCTCGCCGTAACTACGTATTGCTTTGATATTGCCGGCTTGGAATTGTATCTGCCTCTAATCAGCGGTGCGGCCTGTTATATTTGCAGTACGGCTAAACAAAAGAACGTCGAGTTACTTCAGCAGGAAATTAAAGTCGTTCGACCTACGATAATGCAAGCGACGCCCGCGATGTGGACGGCGCTTTTTCTTTATGGTTGGCGGAACGAAGAACAAATTAAAATTCTATGTGGAGGCGAAGCTCTTCCGGAGCGGTTAAAGCAGTTCTTTTTGGAAACGAATAGCGAAGTCTGGAATATGTTTGGACCGACGGAAACGACGATATGGTCTACGCTCAAGCAGATTAAACCGAATGAACCGATCACAATCGGCAAGCCGATCGCCAATACGCAAATCTATATTCTGAATGACCGAATGATGCCGGTCCCTGTTTCCATTCCGGGCGAGCTCTATATTGGCGGAGATGGATTAGCCAGAGGGTATTTAAATTTGCCTAAGCTTACGTCGGAACGGTTCATCGACAATCCATTTCAACCAGGTACCAAGCTTTATCGGACTGGAGATTCGGCAAGATGGCTCGCAGGCGGCGAAATTGAATATTTAGGACGGATCGACAACCAAGTGAAACTGCATGGATTCCGGATCGAACTGAACGAAATTGAAACAAGACTCAATCTATATCCGGGGATTCGTGAAAGTGCCGTCGTTATTCACAATCATCAAGAGCATGTACAGCTAAGAGCGTATTATGTGCGCAGTGGTCAGGAGCGCCACTGTGATCTCGTTCTGAAAGAACTGCGTAGGTATATGAAGAAATGGCTTCCTGCTCATATGGTTCCGAGCGTATTTACGGAGATTGAGTCGATCCCGCTGACGCCAAATGGCAAAGTGAACCGATTAGAGCTATCCAAACGAAATGAAGTACAACCGGATCGCGTAGCAATGAATGCGATGTCGGAGTCGGAAACCGAACAAATTATTGTGGCGATTTGGAAGGACGTTATCGGCGTTGATGAAATTAGCATGGAAGACGGATTTTTTGATGCAGGCGGAGACTCCTTCACTGCTGTAGCGGCAGCGGATCGGATTAGCAGGAAGCTGGACTGCGAAATTAAGGTAACGAACCTCTTTGAGCATGCCAATGTTAGAGAGTTAAGTAAATTTATCCTGGATTTAAAAAGTGAGGGACAGCTCCATGTTCAAGTGAAGAGTCTTCCTGAAGCCATACAGACTCCGTTGTACCCCACAGGTAAAAACAGCAAGGGCGGTAACCAGCAACACGAGTATCCGGCCTATGTTGAAGATAGCATGGCTATCATAGGCATCTCGTGTCAGTTTTCCGATGCCAACAACTACCGTCAATTTTGGGAGAACTTGCGGGAAGGAAAAGAAAGTGTTCGTCTACTATCCGAAGAAGAGTTAAACGAGTTAAACATCGACAAACAGCTTATTGAGAATCCGTCGTATGTGCCTATCCAATTAACGATAGATGGCAAAGAATTGTTCGATCCCGAGTTTTTCAAAATTTCGCCTAAGGATGCGGAAATGATGGATCCGCAGATGAGGCTTTTACTGCTTCATTCCTGGAAAGCGGTAGAGGATGCCGGTTACCGTGCTCAGGATATTCCGAACACAGCCGTGTACATGTCCTCAAGCAACAACTTCTATCAGGCGCCAGACGATCCGAAACAGGTTCATGTCGTCGATGACGCCGATACGTATGTATCATGGATACTAGGCCAAGCGGGGACGATTCCGACGATGATCTCATACCAACTGGGACTGAAAGGACCGAGCTTTTCTGTCCATTCCAATTGTTCCTCGTCTTTAGCAGGGATGTATTCCGCGTTTCAAAGCCTGCGTTCGGGAGAGAGCGACTACGCTCTAGTCGGGGCATCGACAATTCACTCTTCAACTAGTGCTGGCTATGTCCATATGCCAGGTCTGAATTTTTCGGGAGACGGTCATTTGAAAGCCTTTGATGCTTCGGCTGACGGGATGATTGGCGGAGAAGGCGCCGCTGTCATCGTACTGAAGTCTGCGAAGAAGGCCATCGAAGATGGGGACAATATCTATGCACTGTTAAGAGACATTAAGTTGAATAACGACGGGTCGGACAAAGTTGGATTTTATGCACCCAGCATAAAAGGGCAGGCCAACGTCATTCAAAGTACACTGGAATCAACGAAGATCGATCCGGAAACCATCGGCTACATCGAAGCGCATGGAACGGGCACCAAGCTGGGCGATCCGATCGAAATTGCTGCACTTAGCCAAATCTACAATCAATACACGACAAAACGGCAATTTTGCGGAATCGGATCGGTTAAAACGAACATTGGACATCTGGATACTGCCGCAGGCTTGGCGGGTTGTATTAAGGTCGCATTAAGCTTGTATCACAATCAGATCCCCGCGTCACTGAATTTCAAGGAAGCGAATCGTGAGATCGATTTACGTCACTCACCTTTCTATGTAGTAGATCAGCTACAAAGTTTGGAGAATCGCCCTCATCCATACCGGGCGGCACTTAGTTCGTTCGGGATTGGCGGGACAAATGCTCATGCCATTTTCGAGAAATATACCGAGATGAAACCGGTTGAAAGCCTTGCAGAATCAGATTACGGTCTTTCTTATTTGATTCCTCTATCAGCCAGAAACGACGATCGTCTCAAAGCGTACGCGCTTGAGCTCCTTCACTATATGAGAAGCGGCAATCGCCATCCGAATTTATCGGATATCGCATTTACGCTGCAGGTTGGCCGTGAAACGATGAGTAGCCGAGTTATCTTTCTGGTCAATGATACCGAAGATTTAATCGGCAAACTGGAGGCTTATGTGGAAGGCAAGATGAACATCGATAATTGTTTTGAGAAGCAGGCCAAGCAGGCCGAAGCATCTATTCAATGGTTTGAGCGGGATGAGGATTCAACTGAGTTGATTGGCAAATGGATCATGAAGGATAAAAAGAAAAAACTAGCTATGCTGTGGGTAAACGGGCTGAATCTGGATTGGACCTTATTCTATAATAATGCCCCGCGTCCTCGCCGCGTCAGTCTTCCGACGTATCCGTTTGCGCAAGAGAGGTATTGGAAAGCGGAATCCTCTACTAAGCCTGTGGCGGCAATAGCAAAGGAAGCAGCCCAAAAGCTTCATCCGTTCATCGACCGTAATACGTCGGATTTTGTGGCGCAGAAATATACGACAACACTAACAGGTAACGAATTTTTCCTTGTGGATCATGTCATCCATCATCAAAAGGTTTTGCCAGGCGTAGCCTACATCGAGATGGGTAGGGCAGCCGGTGAGCTGGCGGCAAAGCGGAAGATCCATAAGATTAAGCAGATCGTTTGGGCACGTCCCATCATTGTGGGGACGTCTCGTGATATGGAAATTGTACTTACCCCGCTTGATCATGAGATCGAATTTAAAGTATGTACCTACGAACAGGAACAGCAGGTCATTCACGCGCAAGGAAAGCTTGAAGTTCACCCGGATATGGATACAGAGCGGAATATCGAGCAATCACATGAAATCTTTGATATAGAGAGCTGCTTGGAAAGATGCTCAGATCGTATCGAGCATACCGATTTCTATGAATCGAATGCTTCTGCGGATGTCTACCAATACGGCCCGACATTCCGGCCAATTAAGGCGCTTTATTATAACGAATCCGAAGCGATATCGCGAATCGAATTGCCGGTTGAGAGAGAAGGGAACTTCGATGCCTTTACGCTGCACCCTTCCTTGCTGGAAGGGTGCCTGCAGACGATCGTCGGGCTGCTACAGGGAAGAGATACTTCGCCTTTCATGCCGTTCTCCATTGATGAGGTCGAAGTGATACGGCCATTCCCGAAGCAATGCTATGTCTATGCGACACGGACGGATCAGGATTCTAACAAGACAGGTGCTTCAAAGTTCAATTTGAACTTATATGATCCACAAGGCCGTATAGTGGCCTTCATTCGGAACTATTCGATTCGAACCATTACGACTACATTGGAAACGGGTCCTTCAACTTCAGATAAGCTGGAAACCTTGTATTATCACAACTCTTGGGAGAAGGCGACTTTGGAGCTACATCCTGGCAACATATCCGGGCCGCTACTTATTTTTACCGACAGCGAACAAGCGCGGGATGCCTTCAAATCGGATTTTCCTATCATTCTCGTGAAGCCTGGCGAAGCATTCAAAGATGGCCTCAACGATAATTATGTGATTAATCCGGAGCGACAAGACGATTATCGCAAGCTTCTCTCTGATCTTAAGCAGAAAGATAGACTGCCAAGTCAGATTGTTCACATGTGGTCGCATCATTCGTCTTCTTATGAGCTGGATGTGGTAATGAACGAGGGAATATACTCGTTGTTTTATTTGACGAAGTCTCTAACGGAAGTCGCTCCGTACGAAAAAGTGAAGCTACTACTTATCTATAACGAGGAGAGCACCATTGCTTCGGCTCTCAGCGAAGCGATAAGCGGCTTTGCCAAAACCGTCCGGCTGGAGTATCCGAAATTAGCTTACAAAATTGTCCGGCTTCAATCGGAAGCTGTTCTTACTGAACACATTGCAGCAGCCGAATTCGCAGCGGAGGATGGCGATGAAATTCGGTACACAGAAGAAGGTCGATTCGTGAAGCGTTTAAAAGAAGGGAATTTCGAACAAGAGACCACCGATAAGCCGATGCCCTTCCGAAACAACGGCGTCTATCTTATTACCGGAGGGATGGGCGGGATCGGGCTTGTGTTGGCTAAGCATCTTGCTAGCACGACACAAGCAAGATTGGCGCTGATTGGTCGATCGTCTCTGGACGACGAAAAACAAACTTTACTTGAGGAGCTGGAATCGTTAGGCTCGGAAGTTCTCTATATTCAGGCAGATATGTTCGTACGCGAAGAGGTCGAAAGTGCGCTAGCCCAAATACGGGCCCGATTCCAGGCGCTGCACGGTATCATCCATTGTGCAGGTGTCCTTGATGACAAGTTAATCGTAAATAAATCTTACGAAGAAATGAAGGCTGTGCTGGCTCCTAAAGTGAATGGCACCATTTGGTTAGATGAGGCTTCCAAAGAGGAATCGTTAGATTTCTTTATTTTATTCTCATCTGTGTCGCACCTGGGTAATGTCGGACAGTCAGATTATGCCTATGCCAACAGCTTCCTTAATTCCTTTGCGGAATATCGTGAGAATCTTCAGATTCGTAACAAACGTTCAGGTAAGACGATCAGTATAAACTGGCCCTACTGGGAAGAAGGGGGAGTTCGGAATGCGATTAAGTGAAGAAACGATCAAGCTACTCAAAACAACAAAAGGCATTCATCCGGTTACGGGCGAAGTCGGACTACATGCACTGCAGCAAGCCATGTTACAAGGTAATAATCAGATCATGGTTTATCATGGCGACCCAGTTAAGATTAGACGCAATGCAGGGCTTCAACCGGTTGAAGCCAAGCCGAAGCAAGTAGTAGACCATCCTCCTGTAGTGCGAACAGATAATAAAGCGCTGTTTGAAAAGGTTAACGAGGATTTGGTGGAGATCGCTTGCGGATTACTAAAAATGCAAAACATGGATATCGATCATGACCTGATGCAGTACGGCTTTGATTCCATAAGCATTACAGTATTCACTAATAAAATTAACGATCTGTACGAGCTGGATGTGATGCCGACGGTCATCTTTGAGTTAGAGCAGCCAACGATCCGGTCATTGGTACAGCATTTGTGCGAGAAGCATGCGGATCGTCTTCGTCACTATTACCGGCATGACCTCGTAGACAGTGCCGTTGCGGCTAGAGCCGATCGAGCTACGAATGTGATGTCGGATCCGGTCCCGCAACCTTCTTCTTTCGAAGAAAATGAACTGTTCAAAGCGGAAGCAGCTAAACCGATGCGGTTCAGTCATTCCGAGCGAAACGCGCCCGTCCATCAGAACACAAAGGATGTGGAAGAGCCGATCGCAATTATCGGCATGAACGGGATTTTTCCACAAGCCGATAATCTTGACGAGTTCTGGGATCATCTCGTACAGGAGAAGCAGCTAATGACTGAAATACCTGAAGAACGATTCGATTGGCGAGCGTTTGGCGACCCCAAAGTCAAGTGGGGCGGGTTTATGAAGGAGGTCGATAAATTTGATGCGGCCTTTTTTGGCATATCCGCTCGTGAGGCGGAAGTAATGGACCCCCAGCATAGACTATTCCTTCAGGTCGCATGGGGCGCGATTGAAGAAGCGGGATATAAGCCATCCGATTTATCGGGAACAGACACCGGAATTTTTGTCGGCATCGGTACCCAGGATTATGCTCAGCTTATCGATCAGCATTTAACCGAGCATAATCCGTATGCGCTTACGGGAAGAACGCCTTTCATGCTTGTCAATCGGATTTCCTCCATGTTGAATTTGCACGGACCGAGTGAGCCTATCGATACCGCATGTTCTAGCTCGCTTGTAGCGCTGCATAAAGCAGCGGAAGCGATACGTAGAGGCACGTGCAGAATGGCAATTGCCGGTGGCGTTAATGTGATCTTAACGCCTTCGGTTCATCTCTATTTCAGCGAGGCGGGGATGCTCAGTGATAACGGAGAATGTAATGTCTTCGACAAAGATGCTGGCGGTACGGTTCGAAGTGAAGGCGTAGGCGCGATATTGCTGAAAAGAATGAGCGATGCCATTGCTGATGGGGATCACATCCATGGGGTCATTCAAAACTCAGCACAGAATCATAAAGGTAAAAGTGCATCCTTAACCGCTCCGAATGCGAACGCACAGGCTGACCTATTAATAGATGTGTACGGCAAGGCAAAAGTGGATCCGACAACCATCGGTTACATTGAAACCCACAGCACAGGGACTCGGTTAGGTGACCCCATTGAGATTGCCGGTCTAAAAAATGCTTTCAGCGAGCTGTACAGCAAGAATGGTGTTTCATCATTCCAGCCTCATTGTGCCCTAGGGTCGTTGAAAACGAATATCGGGCATCTGGAAACAGCTGCAGGGATTGGCGCTGTCATCAAAGTGCTTCTTTCGTTGAAAAACAAAACGATTCCGGGTACGCCGGGCTTTAAAGAGCTGAACCCATATATTAAATTATCCGAAAGCCCCTTCTACATCAACGAGAAGAGTACGCCATGGGATCGAATTCAGCCTGATATTCCGCGCAGAGCAGGAGTCAGCGCATTCGGTTTTGGCGGCGTAAATGCTCATGTCATGATCGAGGAGTATATAGATGAGCATCCGGACCGGTCACGAGAGAAGATCATGCCAGAAAGTCCCGCCCTCATCGTACTATCCGCAGCCAATGGAGAACGTCTAACTGAACAGGCTAAGCAGTTGGTGGACGCGATGAAAAAAATGCAATTCCAGGATGAGGATTTGCGGGACATCGCTTACACGCTGCAGGTCGGGCGCGAGGCACACGAGGAACGATTGGCGTTAACCGCAGCTTCCATCGATGAACTTCGGATGAAGCTTTCAACATGGCTTCAGGGAGATAACATCCGGGGTAACGCAGTATTCCAGGGGAAGGTTAACAAACGTGATGATGTCCTTGCCCTGCTGGCGCAAGATGAAGGCATGGGGGATGTCATTGAAGCATGGTTCAAGAAGGGCGAGTATAACAAGTTATTGAGTTTATGGGTGAGAGGTCTGGCTCTAGACTGGAACATGCACTATCCAAACGCTAAGCCTCGGCGCGTATCCCTCCCGACCTATCCTTTTGAGCGGCAGCGTCACTGGTTACAGATTTCCAATCCAGAGGTGCGTCATCTGGATAAGGAATCCGGTAATCGGCATATGGCAACCATCGCCTCAGTAAAAGAGAGCATAAACAGCATTACAGAAAGCGGCGTAACCCGCATCTCGATTGGTAACAGGATCATCAACCTATTTGCTTCGTTATTAGGCGTCAATGCTTCCGAAATCGATAGAGATCAATCCATGGTGGAACTGGGAGCAGATTCAATCATTCTGACGCAAGTGCTGCAGCAGTTGCAATCCATTGATTCGTCCATTGATTTTGAGACCATATATAATTGCATCTCGATTCGAGAGATTATTAACGTCATTTCTATATCCGAAGATCCAGAAAACGAGATGACCGTTAGGGAATCAGCATACGAACAGGAAGAGCACATAGAGCCTTCCGCACCGATTCAGCTCGACCAGCGATTGGAGTATCCGGAGCTGATCAGATTAAACAAGTCAAATAAGAAAAGACCCGTATTCTGGTTCCACGGCGGTTTTGGTGGCGTTGAAATTTATCGGTTAATTTCTAATAAAATAGAGCGCCCTTTTTACGGCGTTCAGGCAAAAGGATATATGACTGACTATGAGCCAATTGAGGGAATTGAAGCGATGGCCGCCTATTATGTCCAGATGATTCAATCGGTTCAGCCGGAAGGTCCGTACGATTTTGGTGGCTTGTCTTTGGGCGGCATGATTGCCTATGAAGTGGCACGTCAGATGCAAGAGCAGGGCGAGACGGTGAATTCAATCGTCATGCTGGAATCGATATATGTAGACGAAGCGATGAGAGAGGAGTGGCTGACGATAGCACAAGGTAACTTAAAGAAAGACCGAATGTTAAGAGCCATCAACCTTCTGTTAGCTTTCTCGTCAGCTGATCAATTGGTACTCATTGCTGATCATGAAGTCCAAACGGACGTTTCCGACGAGGCATTCCTCGATCAGCTCGTTTTGCTGGCCGAACAAAAAGGCATCACGAAGCCTCCTCAACAATTGCGTAAGTCTGTAGTTCAATATGAGAAAATATTAGATACGCTTGATATGAGCACGGCTATTTATGACGGATGGCCTCTGTCTGATCCCCACAATGTACCGTGTTATTACTTCTGTAACCCAACGGGGACGCTATTTGGAGAAGACGAATCCTATTTCCGCCTCGTCGATAAAGGACGAGTCTATGATTACGTAAGCTTTGCTGCGAAATGGAAGGAGAAGATGCCTGCATTAACTGTTCTAAAGGTAAAGGCATCCAATCATTTGACGTTGTTGACTGAGCCTGAGTCACAAGAACGGATTGTTACATTTTGCGAGAAATTATATTCCGATGAACCTATACCCGATACCTATTTAAAATCGTTATCTATCGAATAAAAACGTGCTCTCTTTTTATTCGCATTTTGAGGAATCTACCAGAGGGGGGCGGATGGATAGACATTGAAACGTACAGTAGCACGAGGTTAGTACACATGGAATATGTCTGTAGTTTTTGAGTTGATCGCAGATGCTATAGGGCGTTATAGCTCTTTCTGTTTGAAGAAAAATAGCGTATTATTCATGGCTGTATCCTTCCTATCATCCACCTACTTTAGATCAAGCTCACAAAGGAGCTTGATTCTTTTTTTAGTATAATGTATACAAGAAAGGAAGCATTCTACATCAACGGGAGATGAATAAATGAAGAGTATAGACATTAAGGCAGCGCGTATTCACAATCTTAAAGAAATCAACATTTCTATTCCAAAAAACAAATTAATTGTTGCGACAGGCGTTAGTGGATCAGGCAAATCCAGTCTTATGTTCGATATCATTTTCGAGGAAGGGCGCAGGGAATATCTTCAATCGATCGGTATGTTCGCGGGACTTGAAGACGAACGAAAGTTCGACAGTATTTCAGGCCTAGGACCTACGGTCGCTGTTCAGCAAAGCATTGTTCGTCAAAGCAATCCCAGATCAACGGTCGGCTCAAGGACACAGCTGCTGGGCCTTCTCGGTCTCCTCTATGCTAGCGAAGGCCAAATTTCCTGTTCCGAATGCGAGGCACTCATTGAGAATGGCCTAACCTGCAGCGAATGTGGGAATGAAGAGGAGCGGCTGGAAATGAGCTACTTCTCACACAACAACGCCAACGGAATGTGCATGAAGTGCTCCGGACGAGGCGCTTACTATCATGTCAATATGGAGAAATTGGTTCCTAATGATAGAATTACGGTTCGCGAAATTTTTGATTCGATCGGCGTAACACCCGGCATCGGTAGAGTAATTGAGAGAAATCTCAAATCAAACATGGATATGCCGTACTCGCAATTGTCAGAAGATATTAAAGATGAAGTGATCAATGGCCACTATATTAATAATAATAGTGCCAATCAAAGCTTTTGCTTGTCCAGAATATTGCAGATTCGTCATAAAAAAGGCGAATATATGAATGGCTTGTACGAATTAATTGCCTGTCCCGAATGTGATGGGTTCCGTATTGGAGAAGAAGCACGCAGAGTATTCATCAACGGTAGACATATCGGAAAAGTAGGTAAGATGACCCTTGTAGAGCTGAAGACATTTTTCGATTCTGTGTTGGAACAAGGACGCTTTACGCAGTCTGGGATAAACCTGATTCAGGATATTCTGCGTAAGACATCTTCGTTAATCAATGCTCGCCTGGGGCATCTGTCCCTTTACAGAGAAATGTCTTCCTTAAGTGGCGGTGAAATTCAACGGTTATTCCTTAACTCGCATCTGGAATCGAAGATGGAGTCGCTCATTTACATTCTCGATGAGCCGACCGTAGGTTTACATGAATCGGAAAAGGCCGAGTTGCTTAAGTCGATCTATGCACTGAAGGAATTGGGCAACACCGTCATCGTTGTGGAACACGACAAAAGCACAATAGAAATGGCGGACTATATTATCGACATTGGGCCCAAAGCGGGGGTAGAAGGCGGTAAAGTCATCTATGAGGGCAGCTATGAGGGTTTGCTGCAATGTGAAGCCTCGTTGACTGGTCAGTATCTGTCCGGTAGGGTCAAGATGCCGGATCGAAGGTTGAAATCTGATATTTTCCAGGATGATGCATCCCCAAGGCTTACCATTCGGAATGCCAGAACAAACAATCTGAAAGATGTGACTGTATCGCTTCCGCTAGGAGTTATTGTTGGGGTCGCCGGTGTTTCTGGTTGTGGGAAAAGCTCACTCATTTCAGATACGCTAGTCCCCTTTTTAAGAAGCTATTTCCGGGATCAATCGAAGAGTAGCAGTGCAACAAATATTGAAGATAGCTCTAACGACTTCGAGGACGATTCCACCCTTATCGAAACGATAGCAGAGAGTCTGGACGGCGTAGAATACCTTTCGGGATTTGCGGAAGTCTCGCAGGCACCGATAGGAAGGAGTATTAACTCTAACCCAATCACCTTCATAAAAATTTGGGACAAAATCCGCAAGCTGTTTGCCGAGCAACCGGAAGCGCGGCAACTCAACTTGTCCGCGGGACACTTCTCGTTTAATTCGGATGGCGCTTGCCCAGAGTGCGGTGGTAGCGGCCGTAAAGCCGTTTTTCCAGGCGCGACGATGAAGATTTATACGACGTGCACAGAGTGCAAAGGCAAACGTTACAATGATGAGGCGCTGAAGGTTCGGTACAAAGGCAAAACGATTTCGGAAGTCCTCGATTTGCAAGTGTCGGAAGCCGTTTCCTTCTTTGAGGAGCATAAGGCGATCGTTGCAACCCTGGAAGTCATGGAACGGATTGGTATGGGCTATATCACGCTGGGACAACCGACCTCGACCATGAGCGGAGGAGAGGCACAAAGACTCAAGCTCGCAAAAGAAATCGGTAAAAAGAGGAAAGGGAATATCCTCTATGTGATGGATGAGCCAACAACTGGTCTAAGCTTATATGACACAGCTCAGCTCATTAAGCTGTTGAACGAGCTTGTCGCGAACGGAAATTCTGTTATCGTCATTGAACACAATCATGAGGTGCTTGAATCGTGCGACTGGATTATTGAACTTGGTCCCGAAGGTGGATCAGGCGGAGGAAGGATCATCGCGGAAGGGCCACCTCAAGCGTTAAAAAACAATCCTGATTCGATCACCGGCAAATATTTGGAGCTTCATTCATAAAATTGGGGGGATTAGCGAGATGAATCAACTAATGGAATGGGAAACGCAAGATGCTGAATCGGTTGGCATCAATCCAGAGAAGTTGAAAGAGCTAGATAACGGACTGAACTTCCAGCTTGGATTTATTAATAGCGTCATAGTTGTTAGAAAAGGAAGCATCGCGTATGAGAAATACTTTCACGGCTTTGGACCGGAGGATCCTCATGATGTGACTTCGGTTACGCAAGGGATCATCTCTGCCTTGATCGGAATTGGAATCGATCAAGGTCATATCCAAAGTGTTGACCAGAAAATCATTGACTTTTTTCCGGAGGCAACCGCAAGAGCAAGCGTTTTATTGAAAAGTACGCTGACCATTAAGCATCTTCTCACGATGACGGCGCCATATGCATGGAAGGGGAGCGATCCTTTGGATCGACTTCGGAGGCAAAAGAACTGGACGTCGTTTATTCTCGAAATGCTCGGCCAGAAAGGAAAAGCCGGTGATTTTCAGTACAGTTTGTCTAGCGCACATTTGCTGTCGGCCATCTTAACACGAAGCACAGGCGTCTCGACTCGCGAATATGCGAATGAACATTTATTTCGGCCGCTCGGTATTCGAGAAATTCCGGATCAGAAAATGAAGTCATTCTCGAAAGAAGACGTGCTTGGAAAAAACATTACTGGCTGGATCAAAGATCCTCAGGATTACAACATTGGTGGGTGGGGGCTGACGTTAACACCAAGAGAGATGGCCCGTTTTGGTTATTTGTATGTGAATCGCGGCAAATGGGGCAACAAACAAATTGTTTCGGAGAAATGGATAGAAGAGTCGTTGTCACAACATCTTGAGGATTATGGCTACTTATGGTGGTTACGGGAAGATAACGGAATTTTCACATATATAGCGGCAGGAATAGGAGGTACATATATTTACTGCATGCCTGAGAAAGAGTTGGTCGTCATCGTTGCTTCTAAGATGGACAAAATGATTATCGACCGCTGGGAGCTTCTGGAGGATTACATCATTCCTGGCCTAATCGATTAAGAAGCGTTTCAATTATTCGAAGTTATCAATGACAAAGAAAAAGGAGGCACATATGAAAACCTATGTATTCCCAGGACAAGGCTCGCAAGCGAAAGGCATGGGAGAAGGTCTCTTCGAAGCATTCCCTGATTTGGTCGAGAAAGCCGATGCAATTCTAGGTTATTCGATCAGAACACTTTGTCTCGACAATCCCGAAGGAAAGCTTCGTTTCACACAATATACGCAGCCTGCCTTATATGTAGTCAATGCACTGACGTACTTGAAAAAACTTAGAGATGGAAACCCGAAGCCAGATTTTCTGGCTGGGCATAGCTTGGGTGAGTACAATGCCATTTTGGCGGCGGGTGGTTTCGATTTCGAAACAGGCCTAAAGCTGGTGAAAAAAAGAGGGGAATTGATGAGCCGGGCCTCCGGTGGCGCAATGGCTGCTGTAGTTGGCCTCATCGAAGATCAAATAAAAGCGGTACTAGTAAACAACAAATTGACGGAAATTGATATCGCGAATTTGAATACAACGACGCAAATTGTCATCTCAGGAAACAAGGACGATATCGATCGTGCCAAGCCATATTTTGAAAGAGAAGGCGCTGATTATATCCCGCTGAATGTTAGCGCGGCATTCCACTCCCGCCACATGCAGGAAGCAAAGGATGAGTTTGAACAGTACCTGAAAGAGTTCTCCTATTCGGAACTTACGATTCCAGTTATTTCGAATGTGACCGCGAGACCTTATAATCCTGCAAAAATCATGTCCAATTTAGCTGAACAGCTGTGTTCATCGGTCAGATGGACCGATAGCATACGCTACTTGATTCGGCAAGGAGGAATGGAGTTTGAAGAACTTGGTCCAGGGGGGGTGCTAAGCAAAATCATTGCAAAAATTAAAGTTGAAGCTCCAGCCACTCAACAGAGGGTTTCCAGTAGTCCGAGAGTGACGAGCTCGAGTGTCCACAAGGAAGTGAATAAGGAAGGTCAAGCCGAATTTGAACGAAAAATTAATAAGGCATATCAGCAAACGTCGGACTGGAATCAAGCCTATCCAATTGGAATAAAGGTAACCTGCAAAGGATATGAGAATGCTTTAATAACAAGAACGGAAGCCATGGTGTTGTTTGGGCACAGAGCAGTCGTATACGTGGAGGGCTACAATGGCTATTTTGCTTTGGATGAATTGACGTGTCTTTAACTCTTATATATTTAATGAATTGTCAATCCAAGTGCAACCGTTCGTAAGAAAAAGGTTGCACTTGGATTGACAGCCTAAACATGTACGAGGCGGATTTTTCATAAAGTAAAAGCTTTTTTTAGTATGGGATGGGTTACATGTGCAAAACTCGTAGCCTTTAGGTGGGAAATCCGGAAGCAGGCCGTTTGATATTCTCGTTTGAGGCTCGCTACGAGGAGGAATATGGATGGGCGAAATAAACGTCCACGCTGTGCAGGCGCTCTAGCGATTCGTGACAAGCGAATTCCTTCCCTCAGTCTACCATCGCTGTTTGAATAGCTGACTTTGGACACTGCCTGGCCAGCACGCCAAATGCAATTTCTAGCTACAAAGTGGCCCGTTTCGGCCTCTTGATCGCTGGGTAAAATCGCGTTTTTCGCTCCACAAACGTAGCGGTGCAAGTCTTGCTTCTTTCCATGGCTGAAAACGACGGTTGTCCAGCTCTCTGTGATCGAATATTTCCCGGTTGCAATAGCCTTAAGGCGCTGCCAGATCGACTTTCCAATAGCAAAGCGTACAAGTTTGTCGGTTGGTTTCCGGCGTGTTCTTTATGCCAGAGAACCGCAGAATTTCTTCGGCTTAACCGGACGACATAGAACCAGGTGTATAGTGTTTTAAAAACCATCGTGAGGAGTTCTTAGGCTTTGCCGCAGTGCTGAATTTCTTCAAGCGAATACGTCCGTTCAAAGTCTGCCTCGGTTTCGCTTGCCAACTCCGGATTCAACTTTCTTTAGGGCTTCGAAGTTTTTCTTCTAGAAACGTAGGCATTATGTGCTTTCGGAGTCTTCTTACCCCTCGGGTGCTGCATTCGCTCAAGGTCTCGGCTGATGGTTCCTGCCGAGCGCCCGGTCAATGGATTGGACAACGGCTCCCTGACCGAGAAGTAGCTTTATTTCCCTCGTTTGATTGAAATGAAATGAATATCGTCCAGGATTGGATTATTCCGTGAATGTATTGGGGTGACTCTATTCTACACGAATCCAGTCCTGGGCCATTTTGTATTCAATTTTGATTATTGTACTTCATTTTACAAGTGGTCACACAAAATGAAAAATCACCTACACCTAGCAACTCGCTACAACGAGATAACGAGCACGTTCAAGAATTTCTTAGCTTTAATTTCGGCTTGTATGTATAAATATGTAATAAAATATAAAATTATAAAGTGATCTATTATAACGAATCGCCAAGCGAAGATAATTTTTGAATTTCTTAAACAAATCTTCGACTAGGTGACGTTGTTTATATAGCTAATGATCGGTATTTCGCTACACCTTTCAATGCTTTCGGCTTAGAATCACGGCGTTGGTTTCACTTTCCTTCAGTAGATTCAAAATGTTGTTCGTATCATGGAATTGATATGTCAAAATATTATTAAGTGGGTTTAATTTCCTGAAGTAAATCGGTAATCAGTCACGCAATCAATGACGTTTCCTGCCGCAAGTTCTATTTTAATTGGATTTTCCAAAGCACCGATGATGGCATAGGTTTTGGCAGTCGACCCTCCTTGGGACCATCCGATTGATTGTCTTGCCTCGTTGTGCCAGTTCCGTATTCATGAGCTCGGAGAATTGAGAAATCGATCATGCGAATTTCTTCGTTGGAGTCGGCGGACAGCTCTTGTAAGGTTCGACCAAACAATCGGCTGGCTCCCAGTGCCGCAAGTAGGCGCATACTTCTCCAAGGCCCATAATGCTCCGACGTATCTCGCCAAAATGTGCCCGATTGAGTGATCTAGGGCATTCGCTTGAGCATCGTTCAATTATCTTTGGCCGTTCGTCTGCTTATTCCACCTTTTATTTTTTATTCTGGAGGCAACAGGTCTTGAATACGTTCTACTGGTCATTGCTGATTTTATATCATCTTCTCATAGGAATAGTTTATCCGATTTCAGGCCCTTTGCTGGTTCGAAAACACGCCTAGTAAAAGAATGCCTTTGTAAATTTAATAGTCGGTTTTTCGTTCCTTTCAAGAGAAAGAGTGCAAATTTTTAAATGTCAGGCTTATAGCTACCGGAATATGGTTCGTTTTATGTATTCACCAGACAATTTGTAATGAAAAATTTATAAATACAAGCCATTTAGTAAAAAGAGGATCAGTTTGTGATTAGGGAGTGATAAAATGAGTTCAGCTATAGACTATGGTTACGAAATAGACATATTGCGTACCAGCTCTTCAACATTTATTAATTATTGTTACATTGTCACGGATCTCACATCAAAAAAAGCTATAATTGTTGATCCTGCTTGGGAGCTAGAGAAGATTGTAAATAGAATTAAAGAACTAGGGGTTCACCTTAAGGCTGTCCTACTAACTCATTCACATTACGATCATGTTCATTTAGCAAATCCGCTTGTTGAAATTTATGGATGTAGTGTGTACATGTCAAAGATTGAGATTGACTACTATCAGTTCAGTTGCAATAATTTAAATGGTCTTATGCATCTCGATCAAATTGATATAGGAAAGCTGCAAATTACATGCTTAACGACACCAGGACATACGGCTGGGGGAATGTGTTACTACCTTCCTTCTAGTTTGTTTACAGGAGATACTATATTCACAGAGGGTTGTGGAGCTTGTTATTTCGATGGAGCATCCGCTGAGCAAATGTATAGGAGCGTCCAGTTCATCAAAAAAAGCTTATCTAATTCCACACATATTTACCCGGGACACTCCTACGGTCGTTCTCCCGGATATACGATTAAGGAGTTAATGAAATACAATATTTATTTCCAAATAGATGAAGAAAAACAATTTGTAAGTTTCAGAATGCGCGGAAATCAGAAACGGTTACTTGATTTTAAATGAGGAATATTTGAGCTTAATGACGAATTTTAAAATGAAGCATAACACCTCGAAAGGAATACAAAAAGTCCTGTGACTGGATTTATGTAGAATAGAGTCACCCCAACACATTCACACTGAAAAATCCAATCCTGGACGATACTCATTTCACTCAAACGAGGGGAAATAAAGCTACTTCTTAGTTAGGAAACCGTTGTCCAATCTATTGACCGGATACTTGGCAGGAAGTGTCAGCCGCAATGCAGCAGCCGAGGGAGATACGAAGAGCCAAGGGGCACACAATACCTACGTTTCCAGAAAGAAAACTTCGAAGTCCCACAGAAAGTTGAATCCGGAGTTGGCAAGCGAAATCGAGGCGGAATTCGAAAAGACGTATTCGCCTCAGCAAGTTCATTACAGCCGCAAATCGAGAGGGTCTCTCTTAAAATGCTGTACAACTGATTGTATGCGGGGTTACTAGGTTGAGAAGATTCCCAAGTCCTTCGGCACAAAATAATTTCCGAAAATTGATTGATAAAGCAGACTTTCTAAAATAAACAAGTCAATCTGAAAGTGTCCGAATGCCATTTGCGACCGGAACACGTTCGGTCACAGGGAGCTGGACAATCGTCGTTTCAAGCTGTTGAAAAACCAAGGCTTGCGTCATTGTATTCGTAGAACAAAAAGAGCGATTATACTCAACGATTAAGAGGGTTAATCAGATCGCTTTGTCGAGGGGAATTACATTTGGCGTACTGACCGGTCGGTAACAGAAAACCGGTGGATTCGCCTGTCATGAAGCATCGAAAAGTCTGCGCAGTGTGGATGTTTATTTTCTCGCCTCTATTCATACTGACAGCGAAGCTCGAACGAGAACGCTAACAACCAGCCCCGCAAATGTTTAGGTTGAAGTCCACACACGAATCTTTTTAAGATGAAATGTTGTACGGGAATTGACAATCAGCCAATAAAATGAAAAATACTGATGCCTAACTATTCATTACAGCAAGCCAGTGAATATGTTCAAGGCTTTTTGACTTTGATTTCAATTCGAATTTGACTCAAACAAATTACATACTAGAGCTAATTGTCTAAACGTACCAACCTAAAATTAATATTGGGGACGAAATCAAACAACCTCTATTCAAAAGCAACCCAAAAGATACAAAAACCTAATCGCAAATGCTTATAAATACCGATATTACACTGCAGTTTCAAACCGCAACCAACCCGCCTATGTTCCCGCAGACGGTGCATGTGCAGGTTGTGGTACTGCTGAGTAGGCACTATTTGTAATTAGTAGATAAAGTAGGTACGCAAGTTTTCTTGTGCCCCTCGTTTATAAAAAAAAAATTTTAATAAAAAATATGAATGTTTTGATATATATTATTTCTATCTGACGGATTGTAAAAGGAAGTGCAACACCTCGAACTGAATACAAAATGGCCTATGGCTGGATTCGTTTAGAATAGAGTCACCACAACTACCTTCTACAAGGAGAATCCAACCATGGACTATACTCATCTTACCCTAATCGAACGTGGGAAAATAGCACTGCTTCTTAGTCAAGGAGCGGGTGTCCAGGCCATTGGCCGGATACTCGGACGGTCAGTAGGGGCCATCAGTCGAGAGCCCGGCCAATGGCCCGGACATCGGCTCCTTGGCGCATTGAGAGTTCTAGTTTGCTGCGTTCGATTATGCTAAAATGAGTATAGCTCATGGTGGATTCTCCTTGTAGAAGGTGTTGTGGTGACTTCATTCTACAGTAATCCGGCCATGAGCCTTTTTGTATTCAGTTCCAAGTGTTGCACTTCATTTTACAATCTGTCAAATACAATGTCATATACTTTAATCAGATTAATTCCTCCAAAAAATATTCAAATATACAAGGTAGAAATTCTAATTTTTCTGAAAATGGAATGGTGACAGCGTTTATACCTAGTTTATTGAGCTTATTAATATTTTCATTGAATTTTTTTTTATCTTTAGATGCTTCAGAAGCTTTCGCTATACTACGCTTTTGACTTACAAGATCAAGTGTATCTGAAAGTTTATCTTTAGTACTTTGTCTTACACTACTTTGCATCAGTACTTTTTTAGCTGCTGATAAACTATAGTAATCTCCAAAACCTATAGTCTTTTTAAAGTATGCTTGGATAATTGAATTGGAAAGTTCTTCTTCAATAAATTGAAAGTAACTTTGATTCTCGAATTTTTTGCTTTTAGTGATTCTATAAACTTTATCGTAATGACATTGAACTTCGAAACGAATTATATTTCTAATTTGTTCAGCTCCATTCAAGTTATTTTCATGGAGCTGAACGTTTTTATTGTAGCAATTAATAGTTATTGATTTTTTAGATCGATTACCTTCTTTACCTAGCTTTTCTCTGAATATATAAAAACTATCTTTCGGAGGAACATGACGTTTGCCTATAGCATTAAACTCAGTATAAAGCTGAAACCCTTTGGGAATATTTGATCGTCTAATTAACTTCATATATATCTCGGGGTAAGGGACATGTAAGTTTGTTGCAATGTCGATTCGTTTGACTTTATAAGAAGATAATAAATCTAATTTGAATTTTAAATTCGGGTTAATTCTTGTGTGGTTAAATCGCTCTTTTACAAGCGCCCAAATTTGATGAAAAGCTTTTTCAATTTGAGATCGGTAACTTTGCGAAGCTAAACTAATATAGTCTTCTCCATTTAATAGCCGCATTGGATTCATAATAAGTTCTACTGCACGGTAACTGATACCATCTTCAAAACTCACTTGAACTAATTGAATTTGAATTCCATTTTTTTTGAGTAATTCAAAGCGATACAAACTTTCTTTATAAATCTCATAAAATTTACAGCCACGGTCTTCTGAGACTTGAGCAAGAGCTTTGAATAAAGCTGAAAATTCATGTGTATTGCATTTATAAAATAAGTGAACAGTATGATGCATAACAAAAGCCTCCAATCAATTTGGATTTACACTTTTGTTATGCGCAATTTCATTTTTTAAAATTAAAGGTTAAACGCTGTAAATCTGTAAGGCTTAAAGAAATATAATGATCAGAAATAAAAAAACAATATATACGTATAAGTTATTCATCGTCATAAAATGAGCTTAAACCGCTAGAGTTCACTTTAACAAAATTTGCTTCTTTAAATGCTTTTCTTATCCTTTTTTTACTTTCTTTAGGACTCTCTCTAAGTTCTTGATTTTCAAAATATTCATTTACATGTAGGCTCTCACTTCTTTTTAGGATTTGTTCATCGATTCGTTGAGGCAAGTGTTTCAAGCTTTCAATTTTGGTCATTTTTTCTATCCTAAGTTGTAAAGCGCGGCCGCCTAAAGCACGCATAGGTTTTGCACTTCTATTATCATTTTGTGAATCAATTAAGTTTTCATTAGAAAGTAGTTTCCCAATCAAGGTTTTAGTGAGAATTTTTTTCTTGAGATTCTCGGCTTGATCGGCTACAGCTTCATAGAGTTTATTCCAATTCACGCTTAATGTAATCTTGCCCTCATATTCTTCTAAAATACCGTTTAACATATCGCGATCTTCTCTTATAGGAATGAAATTCTTAAATACTTTGAATTTTTCTTCTTTTACAAGATCACTAATAATTTCAAAGAAAACCTCTATGTCAGGATTTATAACTGGCATTTCTTGCTCTATTAAGAGAGCTTGAAACACATTTTCCGCATAATTGTTATATTTTGCGAATTCACCAGGACTAAGAAATTCTTGTTCTTGACCGTACGCTAAATAGAAACGAAAAGATACAATCAAATGTGTAATTGCCTCTTTATGTCTAGGCAACCCTTCTAACTTGGTATTCATTTCTTTAAAGTCAATTTCATATTCCTCAAAAAAGTTAGAATTCAATTTTTCTGCAATCCAATTTAAGTAACCTTTAATGCTTTTAGCCAAGTAAGAGGTCTCTGAATATTTTCTATAACGTTCGAGTTTGCATGGATCAAATCCTGATTCTTTCTCGTTGAAAATATTGTCCATTTTAACTCTTATTACTCGATTTATTGAAGATGTATTTTCTTCGTTAAAAGGTAAAAATGTTTCGCCAGTAATGACAGTCATTCCTTCTGGAGTTATAGAAGAGGCTGTTTGAGGTTTTCTATCTCCAACCCAACGAAGGATAGATTCAGCTTTTTCTATCGCCGCAGTGCGTGTCTGATTTGACTTAGCAATGCCAAAATCATCAAAGATTGAAACTGCATCTTTAACGACTAAAGCTTTACGCAGATCATTTCTGTAGTCATCTATTCGGATAAACTGCTTAAACTCAAAGATCTGTGTAAAGGAACTTGCTAATGTTGTTTTTCCAAGTCCCGACCTTCCATAGATCCATAAAACGAAATTTGGAGATAAATCATTTTTCATCAAAGGAGTAGTTACTAAAGATAGAAGCAAGAGACCAAGAAGAGAATGAGTCAGTTTTGCATCACAAATACTTAACATCTCTAACGTATTAATATAAGCTTGCTTATCGCCTAAACCTTCAGGTGTTTCAAGAAAATTTTTGCTGGTATCTTGTGTAATAACCTGCTGATTAGCTATTTTTCCAAAAGCTTCATTGGAACATAGATAGATCCAATCATTGTTAAAGGTATGCCATCCTGATTTTTGTACTTCAATTATTTTAGGAGTTTGTTTAATTGTAACAAGGATGAATTCCTTAATAGCTTGGTATCCCTTTTTATCAGAGACATACATGCTTCCTAAAGGAATGTTTTTTTTGAGCCACTTTGCCGAAGAGAGCTCAGAATGTAGTACTTCAAATTGGGGAATAATTTCTTTCTCAAATCCATCATATATATAACCCGTAAAAACATATTTATAAATCGAAACTGAGCCATCAATTTCTTGGTATATACTTTTGATAGGAAACACAGAGTAATTAGATACTTGCATATTTTTTCCATCAACAATTGAAAAAAATTCTCCGTTTTGATTTATCTTAAACTTATCATTTTCGAAACCTTGTTCAATTTTGTTGATATCAAAAGGATTAATTATATTCAAAATGACACCCCTTTTTTTCGTGATAATGTGATAATTTAAATTTATTATCACATTATATTAATCAGAGTCACTAAAAAATGAAAAATAGCGCCTTGTAAATATATATTATAATTCTGAATCATTGAAAAGCAGAGCGGTAGCTAAAAAGTTACTGCCCTGCTTTTTTGTGTTTCCAATTAAATTTCAAAATTCAACAAACAAATCCTTGAGAACAAAATAATGATTATAGGAGGTTCGGGAAATGGCAGGAAGAACTGTGAAAAAAGACGATAAGGCTGGTACTTGGTATTACACCTTAACTTATGGGAAGAATGAAAAAGGGAAGCCGAAGCAATATAAAAAAAGAGGCTTCAGAACAAAACAAACTGCTTTACAAGCTATGAATGAGCTGGAGCATTCTTTGATGAACGAAACATATATTAAGCCCAATAAAACTCTTTACAAAGAATATATGACTGAACAATGGCTTGAAGATAAACAAACTAAGGTAAAGCGCCAGACACTTGAAACGTACAGATGGTTAGTAACAAAACATGTGATCCCCGTTTTAGGCAGCATTGAATTAAGCAAAATGAGACCTGAGCAAATTCAAGGCTTATATAATAAATTGACTAGAGATAAAAACTTATCAGATGAAAATATTCAAAAGGTCCACACTTTAATTAACGACTCCTTGAAAAAAACAGAACGTTGGGGACTTATTCAGAAAAATCCAGCTGCCTTGGTTGACCGTCCTAAGTCTGCTCGTAAGGAAATTAATGTATGGAATATTGATGAAGTGAAGCGATTTTTAAATCATCCCGATAATGATAGTCGATATTCAATAGCTTTTCTATTGGCTTTAACCTCTGGAATGAGGCAGGGAGAAATATTAGGTTTACGATGGAAAGACGTAGATTTTGAAAATGGTCTAGTGCGCATTACACAAACGCTTAGCAGCGACGGCAAAGAAATCCAACCTTATACGAAAACAAAGGCTGGAGCAAGAACTATAAATTTGCCTAAAGGCACTATGAATGCATTGAAAAAGCATAAAAAAAAGATACAAGTAGAGCGAGAGGAAGATCGGGCAGGAGAATACGTAAATTTAGATTTAGTAGTTTGTTCGCAAAATGGAACCCCGACAAATAAAAGCAATATTCGTAGGGCATTTGAACGAGCAATAAAGTTATCGAAAGTCAAAAGAATCAAGTTTCATGGAATGCGTCATACGCATGCTACCATGCTTCTTATACAAGGAGTAAATCCAAAAGTAGTATCGGAAAGATTAGGCCATAGCACAGTTAGGATGACGCTTGATGTCTATTCACATCTATTACCGAGCATGCAGAGAGAGACGGCAGATCAGCTAGGAAAAACTCTCTTTGATGAATAGGTGGTACAACCAAATAAGATGTGTCTGGAAATATGTATTTAAGGAGTTTATAGTAAAGAATATAAGTCAAAGGAGGAGATGAAAGTGACTCAAAAAAATGAAAAGGATCCCAAAGAATTGACTGGAGAAAAGAAAAGCATGACACTTGAACAGGCGATGAAATTGTCGAAAGATAGATATGGGGAAGCTTACAAAAGGTTGTCTAAATCTTAATTCTTATTATATGGATATTGATTTAAAGCTTATTTAATTGCAAACGAACTGATAAGAGCTGCCTCATTTTGAGGCGGCTCTTAAAATTGAAAAAGTAAAATATAACCCTGAAAAGGATTTCAGTTCTGATACATATCTTTGAATTGGAGCTCGATAACGAAACGAGCTATAGAATGAATTTCATATATGGTAGTTTGGAAGTTTTAACTCGAACAAGAGTTCACAGGGCCCTACAAACAATAAAATTAATCTTTAAGTATATTATCAATTGAATATTTAATTTCTTTACTCAAAAATTTATCTGTTTCATCTGGCAATTCCCGTTTAATATCATTTTTTTTGCTTTTTTGCTGCCTCTTCAATATTTTGAATAAAATTATCTCCGCTTGTAGCAAAATTTTATGCGTTACTGAATAACATGCTGTCTACAGAGGAGGGAAGTACTTTAGTTATCTAAGAATCGACGGCTTAAAGCTTACAGAAGCCGTTTATACGTACGAAGCTCCTTTTATTCGAGGGTTTGTAGAAATTAGTACTTCCTGACGGTCATGGATATATCGACAAAATGGGGAATCATATCTATGAAATCGCTGATAAAAAGACAAAAAATAAGACCCGGATGGGTCTTCAGGCTGTCGAGAAACTCTCGACAGCCTTTCTTTATGTTCATTTGATTCATGACGACACCGCGTTAATGTTGTATAATAGAAGCAACTTTTAATGAACGGAAGGTGTTCGCATGCTGCGTCCAAACCGAGAAAAACAACAAACCTATGAACTCGTTTCGATTGAAGATCTCGTTCCTGAAAACCACATGCTGCGCAAGATTGATCGGTACATCGATTTCTCCTTCATCAATGAAAAGGTACGTCCTCTTTATTGCGAAAACAACGGCCGTCCGGCGATTGACCCGACCGTTCTGTTCAAGATGATTTTCCTCGGTTACTTTTACGGCATTCGTTCCGAACGCCAGCTCGAACGCGAAGTCCAAACCAACCTAGCTTACCGTTGGTTTCTCGGACTTGGACTGACCGACAAAGTGCCCGACCACTCGACGATTAGTTGGAATCGCCGAACGCGCTTCAAGGACACGACGATCTTCCAGGACATTTTCGATGAGATTGTGCTGCAGGCGATTTCGCACAAGATGGTGGGTAGACGCGTCTTATTCTCGGATTCGACTCACGTCAAAGCCAGCGCCAACAAACACAAATACACGAAGCAAGAAGTGCTGCAAAACACAAAAGACTATCTGGACGAGCTGAACACCGCTGTGGAAGCCGACCGGAAGGCCCATGGAAAAAAGCACTAAAACCGCGAGAGGAGGTGGAAGAAAACAAAGAAGTGAAAGTGAGCATGACCGACCCGGACAGTGGCTATATGGTCCGTGATGGGAAGCCGGAAGGCTTTTTCTATCTAGACCACCGTACCGTGGATGGGAAGTACAATGTGATTACCGATGTGCATGTGACGGCCGGAAATGTGCATGATTCCGTGCCGTATTTGACGCGCCTGGACCGGCAGTGTGAGCGATTTAAGTTTCAAGTGGAAGCTGTGGCGCTGGATGCCGGTTATTTAACAAACCCGATTTGCCGTGGACTTGAAGAACGACAGATTTATGGCGTGATTGCGCACCGAAGATTCCAGCCAGTGAAAGGTCTTTTTCCGAAAGCCAAGTTCCGCTACAATGCCGAGCACGACCACTATACCTGTCCAAACGGACAAGAACTACCGTACCGAACAACCGACCGACAAGGGTACCGCCAGTACGCCTCCGATCCCAAGGTCTGCCAGGATTGTCCGCTGCTCAACTCTTGTACACGCTCAGCCAACCGACGAAAAATGGTGACTCGGCATGTGTGGGAAGACAGCAAGGAAAAGATGCGGGAAAACCGGCTGAGCCGCTCGGGCAAGCAGCTGTACCGCAAACGAAAAGAAACCATTGAGCGAAGCTTTGCAGATGCGAAAGAACGGCATGGGTTTCGTTATTTTAGGCTGCGCGGACTTACAAATGTGACGGAGCAAGCGCTCCTGACGGCCGCCGTGCAGAACATGAAGAAGATGGCGAACCACCTGGACCGACAGGCCAAGCAGGCCTAACCGGCCTTCTTGGCCTGCCGGCCGAGGAAAAAACAGACACTCGACGTAAAAGAAACCCAACTCTCCGTTTGGAGAGTTGGGTTTCTCGACACTCTGACCCCTTGAGTATCAAGGGGTTTTCTGTATAGGACGGATGGGGATCGAACCCATGACCCCTACCCTGTCAAGAATAAAAACTGACAAAGGTGAGTACCATTAGGTTCTACACGTTCAAAAGTGGACGAACCACTATCTTGTAAATCTGATACTTCTAATTATAAAGTGGTCGTGAGAAGAAGTAAAGTGTCTAATTAAATTGCTTGAAAAGTTGTGTTATTTAAAAGTAGATCTGAGACCACTATCTTACTTTTTCATCCATAAATAAGATTTTGTGATTGTTACTTACTATCTTTGAGGTGTATACTTTTTTTGAACTGATTTTACTTAAGATTAGTTACAAAACTGTTGAGGGGTAAAAGGATGAAAAAATATTTAGTAACAACATTGGTTGTTTGTACAATTCTCACCTCATGTTTTTGGCAAACAGCGACTGTATCAGCGGCAGAAAGTTCTATGACGGTTAAAGTGGATAATTACACAGTTCAATTTAATGCTAAGCCGATTGTTCAGCAAGGAACAACAATGGTACAGATTGCTCCTATTTTTAAAAAGCTTGGAATAACCTATACTTGGGATCAAACGAAAAAGCAGATTATTGCAAAAAAAATGGACACTGAGATTATTATGACGTTAGGAAGCAAAACAGTGTATGTCAAAGGGAATCCTACAACTATCTCACAAGCTCCGATTTCTAAAAATGGATATATAATGGTTCCTCTTCGTTTTATTAGTGAGACAACGGGCGCTTCTATTTCTAAAGTTGGAAATACAATTAATATCTATAGTTTAGATGAATCAATAGTTTTCTCAACAGGAGGCAAAAAAGTAACACCTAAATTGATCGAAGAGTATTTAAATAAAACCTATCCTAATGTTTGGGATGGGACTAACCGATTTCCTGTGAGATATGAAGTATCGAAAAATGATACGGACAATGCCTACGATATTGAAATTGTTTTTAACAAAATTGAGGATATAGAGTTATTAGTAAAAGAAATCCGTAGTAATAGAAAAGTTGTTGAGAACTTAACAAATAGCTTAGCACTTACAATTCAAAATTTGTTCAAACAAGATGAACTTTACTTTTATATAGTTTTGAAGATGGAAGTTTCAGAACCGCTAGATGTTGATATCCCAGCTATTGATTATCAAAAAATGAGTAATGGAAATTATCTTCTTGTACTTCCAGAATACGCTGCTTTTTATGATTTCATTACCGATACTGCTGGCTACTACTTAGTAGATTCTTATGGAAAACTTGAATTAATGTATGTTACGGATACAAAATGGACGATTGAATAATTAATTTAATAACAAATAAAAATCTACATTGCATATTCGTGAGTTTAACTTAAACGAAAATACGGTGTGGATTTTTATTTTAAAATAACTTTCTTTTATTTTAATGACTTGATTCATAGACAGGTGGAGAAATAAAAATTCACGCTCAAAATAAGCACCCGATTAAGGATGCTTATTATCCACTAAACTTACCAATCCTATTTGTTATGATTAGTTGGTTCAGCTATACAGTGGAGAGATTCACGATTAGCTGCTTCTTCCGCTCTACGATCTGCAACAATTCTAATCCTTGTCAATACCAACGTCCAAAACACAATACATACGCCAGAATATAATGCCATTGTACTCCAAGCACCAACACCTGATTCTGAACCGATTTTGTGCGCATGATGCCAAACGAACAAAGATAAGACGAATAACATAATGGATGTGAGATAGAAGAAGTTCATCCACCAAAGTACTTTTTGTTGCATAATTTCTTCATCGGTTGGAAACTGCATAGTTTGTCTCCTTCTTTGAAAGATGTCTTGATATAGTAATCGGTTATTTGGATCTATAAGAATAGTAAATAACCGAAAAATGCGAAATGTCTAGTCGATTATCTTATAGTTTTTACCATATAAAATAAG
The DNA here is from genome assembly GCF_006542275.1 of Saccharibacillus brassicae. NCBI lineage: Bacteria > Bacillati > Bacillota > Bacilli > Caryophanales > Paenibacillaceae > Saccharibacillus > Saccharibacillus brassicae. The sequence goes on along the minus strand of NZ_CP041217.1, from coordinate 543,475 downwards.
GGAAAATTAACTTATCAAGTTTTTCAAGCAATATGGTATAAGATCCAATACTTTTAAACCTCGTGCTGACCGAGTTTTAATTATAGCAGACATAGCAGAATGCACTTTTCGGATGTCGCAATTCACGACTTTTGGAATCCGCAAAAAGTAATCGGCACATCTGCCGACATTAGAAATTCCGAAACTGTCTAACGAACCGTTATCGAGTTTTAGAAATAAAGCGACGCTTTCAAACGATTAGAATGATAAAAAATTCTTATTTTATAATGAAAATTTGATAGTGAGATAATCCGTAACAAATGAGAAAAATGAAGGTTTTGTCCATAAAATAAAATATCTATACATCTAATAAACCTTATTTTATAAGTAAAATTTGACCAATAGATAATCCTATACAAAGGGAGAAAAACGAAAAACTAGACAAAGCAAAGGACATAAAGTTCCAATAATTCTTATTTTATAATGAAACTTTGATAGTGAGATAATCCGTAACAAAGGAGAAAAAAGATCCTTTTGGAAGAAAAATAAATTACCCGTCCATCCAAAAACTATTATTTTATAAGAAAAATTTAACAAGCAGATAATCCTATACAAAGGAAGAAAAATTGCTTACGAAATTTAAATGAATTCCCCTACTAAACTAACCCAAAGGGAGATATTAAAAATAACTTTCATCCGAATATTCCCGATTCGGTCATTTTTTCATGCCTATTTTTCTATACCGTTACTGGATTAATCACCTATGGCAAAAGGTCGGTATATGGTAGAGGAATATGTAACGGAAATAAATTTGATACGGAATAAAAATAAACCTTATCAATCTATCCTTATTTTCTCTATAAAATTGCTGAAGAAAATTGATGATTTTGGGCAAAAAGATAACAAGGTACTATGGAAGGCCATTTCAAACATTTCATTGACTCTATGAATTCCGGTTTAGGACTCTCCCTTTGTCTAAACATTCATAGAGTAAATGAAGGGCTTGAATTACCCTTCTTCATTTGTTTTATATCTTCTAACTCAATTTAGTTATTAGTCGTTTTCTAGTGCTATGAGTTGGTATACGTGACAGGTGTGAGAATCACTTGTCACCTTTTTTTGTTAATTTCTAAACAGTCAAAACTATAAGAGGTGAAAAAATGGAAGAACCACAGATTAATCAGCCGGAAATCACGTTTACGGAAGAACAACAAGCGCATATCGATGCTTTGTTCGATACGAAAAAGAACGAGTGGGCAGAGGAGTTTCTTAATCCAGTTGTTGCGGAACGTGACGAACTAAAAACCAAGATTATTCCTGAACCAAGTGAACAGGAGAAAGGTTTAGCAGAACGAGAAGCAGCATTAACCCAGAAAGAAATAAAATTAGCATTTCATGAAAATGGAATCGCTGACTTTACCAATCTGGTGAAGGTTGATTCAGTAGAGGCAGTAGAAGAAACGATCCAAGCTATTACTAACATCTTAAACGCTCGAAAAGTAGATGCATCTTACCAGCCACAAGATCATAAGAGTCAAACCCCTTATGAAAGCGCATCAAGCAAGAGTGATGTTCTGGGTATGATTGGTTCCAAACTACAGCAAGCATTCAATAGAAATTAAGACAACAACTAAACTAAAACAAACTTAAAGGAGATTGATTTAAACATGGCAACATTCACAAGTAATAACTTCACTTCAGCACAATCTATTTCACTGGTAAACGAGATCGCCCTGGTAGGCATTCAAGATGCTCCGTTGCTTTCTATGCTCACAGCTCGTGGACAAGTAGGTAAGGCGCAAGGACGAATCCAAACGTGGTTAGAGTACGCTCTGGACGCTTCTAATGCAGCAGGTAAACCAGAAGGTGAAGACCCGATTGGAACAGTATTCAGCGGCCGTAGAGAACTCAATAACGCACTTGAAATCTTCTCAAAGGCAAGCAAGATTACAGGCACAGCACAGGCAATTGAAAATGGTATTCTTAGCCAAGAAATTCAAATGCGCTTGAAAGAACTCAAAGTAGCAATGAATCAAAAGCTTATCTCTGGTACATTCAATGACGGCTCTAACGGTCAGCCAAGAACTATGCGTGGACTTGAAAATTGGGTTCCTACTGCTGGTGTTGTAACTGGAACGGCGGTTACAGAACAAGCAATCAAAGATGCAGTCCGTGTGCTTTATAACAATGGGACAAACACAGGAGACGTTGTAGCGATTCTTAATGCAGATATGAAAGAAGCGGTAGACGAAATCTTTGTTAATCGTACTTCTTATTCTCACAACGTAGATGCTCCATTCGGCGCAAATACTTATGGTATGAAAGTAGATCAGCTTCAAACTAACTATGGCACAGTGAATTTCCTTGTAGATCGTAGTGCTGGTGCAAATGCAATTACATTCGCTAATGCAGATTACCTTTTTGTTGACTACTTACGCGCTCCTCATTTTGAGTCACTTGCAAAAACTGGCGACGCTGAAGGCGGGTTTGTAGTAGCAGAGGCAACTTTACGTGTTATGAGTGATAAAGCAGTATCTAAGCTTACAATCGCTTCTGGTGCTCGTACGGCAAGTAAATAAAATAGAATCCAGTAGTATACAGACAAGGGTAGGGGAATGACTCCTATCCTTCTTTGTTCTACTCAAATCTATTTTAAATTAATCGAGTTGAAATCTTAGATAGGGAGCATTGATATGAATGCCAAAGAAAAAATGGATTATAAGTTGAAACGAATATCAAAAGGAATAAAGCAAAAAGACATAGCTAAAGAGTTACAGGTTTCGGCTGCTCTTGTCTCTTATTTTGAGAACGATAAAAGAGAAATGACACCAACAACCATTCAACACTATAAATCTATGATCGATAACTAATCAAAAGCGAGGTGTAAGGATGAGCAAATTAGGCGGTTCCCTGTAATTTAATTCAGTAAACCAATTACTGAAAATTACTTGGGAGGGTACAGTGAAGAATTGGTTAGTATTGCAACATCTAAATCTATTGAAACAAAAACTAAAAGAACAATTTCCAGCATGGGTTAATGAAGAACAACACGGTAAGTATCATTTATGTCTAAGCGACGATATTGATTCCTTAATGAGCTGCGTAATCTTGAAGCAACTATTTGACCACAATATTAAGTTTTTCTATTCATTTCAGGACTTGTATGCTGCACCAAGAAATGAACAGAAAGAAGTTGTAGGAGTAGATATTGCGTTCGAAAAGCATAAAGCTTGGGATAATCATGTGTGTTGTATTGATAAGAGTGATACTATCAACCCAAATTCAGCAAACTTAAATTCTATTCAAAAAGTTAATCAATCGAACTACAACAGCAAATATGCAGGAAGTACATTATTGCAGATTTTTAGCTATTATGACGTTCCGCTTCCTGAAGATCGGGAAGCTTTGATGGTACTTTTGACAATAGACGTGGCGTACAAAGGCCATTTCAATGACTATTATAAAAATACACATAATGATTATTTTAAGCAGATGGAATTAGAACCGCTACTTGATGTATTAAACGACGAACAATCAACCGATTCATTTATTAAAGTGATGAAAAAATATAATCTTAATGGGAAAATTCAGATCAAAGATGGAAAGCTAACAACCAATATTAAGCTTAAAGAATTAAGCGATTTATTTGGATTTGAGATTGCTTTACCTGACCTTAGTTTTTATCTGAAACGGCAATACAATAGAGGCAGCTATAATATGCAAAATAGTCGTCCTTTGGCAAACAAGCCGAAGGGCTTATTTTCGTTTGCGCTTACTCGTAAGCATATTTTCCAATATACACAATCCAAAACTAATTAAAAGGAGATTTACAATTATGACAACTCATCAGTATTTCTATGTTTACGATAAGCGGCTTGCAAAATTCTTACGCTATAAAAAAGGTATTGTTTGGGAATGCCATGCATTACATGCCAAGACACAAGCTCCATTCTGGCAATTTGCACAATCTCAAGAATTACGCGATGCGGTAGAGGACTTCAAATAATCAAATTCAACATAGGTCGGACAAGCTAACAATTATTGTTTATGGTCGACACTGAATCTTTTCATCATTATCTTATGGTCTTTACGAAAAGAGACATTTTGACTTAGAATGACCAACTGAAAATTCAAAGAAGACCGAAAGTTCGGCATTGGTCTTCTTTGACATATTAAACCTAAAGGGGATAATCCAATGAAACCAATTAAAGTAGTAGATTCAATCATGGGAAGCGGGAAAAGTACCGCTTCAATCAATCTAATGAATAATAGCAATTATTACACTAAGTATATGTACATCACTCCATTCTTAGACGAGATTGATCGTGTCAAAAAAGAGTGTTCAAATAGATATTTTTACTCGCCAGAAAATTATGATAAGGACGGCAAATTCAGATACAAAATGGATTCCTTTATTGAATTATTGAGTGAAGGTAAAGACATTGCAGCTACTCATGCTTTATTCAAAGAAATCTCGCCTAAAACAACTGAACTTATTCAAGCCGCTGGTTACACGCTTATTTTGGATGAAGTTATGGATGTAATTGATGATCTTCCAGTTTCGAAATCAGACCAAGTATTGTTGATCGATAATAACATTTGGATGAAAGATAAAAAGGGTTTTGTAAGTTGGAATATGAAGAATGAAAAAGCAAGGGATTACGAAGGGCGATTTGCGGATTTGAAAAGAATGTCCCTCAACCGAAATATTGTTCCTTATTCAAATAAAATGATGATCTGGACATTTCCTTATGAAGTATTTCATGCCTTTACCGAATGCTATGTTTTAACCTATTTATTCGACGCTCAAATCCAAAAACACTATTTTGATCTGCATCATATTCCATACGAGAAATACACCGTTCAATTGGATGAATTTAGCGAAACCTTTCATGAGTTTGTTAAAGGAGAGAATAACCAAAAAGAATTAGAAATTAGACAGCAGCTTAAAGAGAAAATCCATATTTACGAAGGTTGCTTGAATAAGATTGGAGAAGGCGACACCCGATTCTATTCGGATTTATCCAAAGGATGGTACAAGAAGAAAAAGCATCTTCACCAAATACTTAAAAATAATGTGGATAACTACTTCCGTAACATTATGAAAGCAAAAGCGGGAGATGTCATTTGGACAACGTTCAAGGACTATAAAGAGAAGATTGGGCCGCGTTATAAGAAGCACTTTCTCGCCTGTAATATCAGGGCTACCAACGAGTATAAAGATCGAACATGTATTGCTTATACCCTCAATCGATATATGCGTCCAATAACAGTTAACTATTTCGGTAAGCACGACATTATCGTTAATCAAGATTTATGGGCAGTTTCTGAAATGATTCAATTTGTATGGCGATCGGCTATTCGCGAAGGCAATGATATTCATATCTATATTCCATCCAGAAGAATGAGAACTTTATTTATGGACTGGTTGGAAGGGGAAGATATTGAATTCACAACTTCTATTCCTGATGGAGTAGCGGACGACGATGAATAGTTAGACAAAATCCATGTCTAAAACGTCATTTTTGATGCCATTTTTTTCAGTAAATTTATAGAAAATTTGACTGCCTACCCTTAGAACAAAGAAAGACAATACTAAGCCGGAAAGGGGTGAATTGGCGTAGCCAAGAGGGGAACCGAGGCAGGTTCACGGATTCCGGTTTTGAATCCGGGGAGTTGGTAGGGTTCCCCTGTATTTAAAAGTACAACCCAAGTGCCTACCGCGATTTTCTTTCAGAAAATCTTTGGTCGATCATTTTATTTCGCAAAACCGGCTCCATAAAATGATCGTAAGTTTGATGCTCTTTTATCCTTAAAATAACTCTAATCAATAAATACTCTAAACAATTAAAGGGGAAATATAAAATGATTAATCCTATCCATACAGTTAAAGCAGATCAGGCATATCACAACTCAGGAAACAAAACGATTCAACGTGTATTCGGCACAAAAAGGGTTATCATGTTAGTTGCAGCAGGCATGATTACTATTTATTATCCAGTTGCCATAATCGTTCAACTTGTTACAGGAGTTAACTAAGGATGAATATGAACTATGATCTTAATCAAATGTTGAAGAAGCTTCCCTACAAAAAACAGTTATATATTAAGTACAAATTTGATCTCTGGTTTGGGAATCAAGGTGTTCATAGTGAAGAAGATTTCTTGCGGCTGGTTGATCTTAAAACAATGAATACGTTTCAGCGTTATGAAAAAACAGACGAGTTTCGACATATTGTTTCAATGATTCTTGCAAGTAGACAGGCGAACGATTTACTTGAAATTTACGATAAGGTTAAAACGAAGGTAGCTAATAAGAATCCCGATAACAAGGATATTGAAATGCTGTTAAAGCTTCATAAAGAAATCACTTTCCACAACAACGAAGCTAAGAGGTATTTCAGTAAAGCAAGTAAAGGCCAAGAAGAGGTATCAGACGGGTTAGAAATCTAATATCAAGGCAGGTTTAAAGGCGCTCCCACTACGGAGTGTCTTTTTTGTCGTGAAGAAAGGAGAAAATATGAGTATAGCAGCACGTAAAGGAAAACTCAGTACGAAAGAAAAATTCAATTTGATCATGGACGACTTTCAGTTGTTCGCTAGAAATTTCATCAAGATTATCGACAATAACAGTCAAGTTATTCCGTTTGTGATGAATGATGAGCAATCCGATTTTATAGGAAAAATGCAAAAGTTCAATATCATTTTAAAGAGTCGCCAAATTGGATTCTCAACCATGAGTTTAGGATACTGCTTATTTAATGCAGTAAAGTACCCAAATACAAGATACATGATTGTCAGTTTATCTAATGAATCCGTATCAGGATTGTTCAATACATTGAAATTCATGAATGATAACTTACCACGTGATAAATTCTCATTCCCTAATACAGTTAGAGATAACCGAGGAGAATTGGTTTTAAACAATGGCTCACGGATTCAAGTAGCATCGGCAGAAGGTAAATCTTCCGGAATTGGGCGAGGTCAAACTTTTAATTACATCCTTTTGTCAGAGTATGCTTTCTATCCCGGCGATCAATCTAAGATTTTGGTGTCACTGGAACAAGCGTTAGCGAAGAATGACAAGAGTAAATTGGTTATTGAAACTACTGCTAATGGAGCAGCCAACTTTTACTATGATCTATTTCAACGTTCATGGAAAGGGAAGACCAACTATAACGCAACATTCTACGGATGGATTTCATCAGCTCATAGAAAGCAATTCAAGTATGAAATTGACCTAGCTGAAGAGTGGTATAGAGCCAAGAATAAAGGCCAGCGGCTACATGAAAGTGATTTAAGCAAGATCCAGCAGAAGTTGTTCGAAGATGGAGCAACACTTGGTCAATTAATGTGGCGAGAATGGAAGCTTTCGGGTATGGCAGATTCGGATTTCCAACAGGAATTCCCCTCTAATCCCACAGAAGCGTTCAAGACCAGCGGACAAAATGTATTCGATCAAGCCAAGATTCTTGAGCGTTTGGAATATATCCCTGAACCGCTTGATAAGTTTGAACTTCAGTCCGAATTGCCTGAACTACTTTACTCCTTATTGGATAAGGGTTTGTCTATCTACCACTTGTGCAAACATAATCAAAGGTATTATGGCGGAGTCGATGTAAGTTCAGGTTCAGGAAACGATTTTCAAGCGTTATCAATTATGAATGTAGACGGTGAACAAGTCGCTACGTTTAGCAATAACAAAGTGTCTGTTTATAAATTTGCTGAAATTATAGATGCAATAGGGAGATACTTTAATTATGCGTTAATGGCTGTAGAAAGAAACGGATATGGATTGCCAACCATTGAACGTTTACGTAATGATTATGAGTATATGAATCTTTATAAACATAGAACTTTCGATAAGAAAGGTAACAAGCGTCTTGAACTTGGCTGGCTTACGACGGATAAGACAAAAGCTATTATGATAAGTGACTTTAAAGAAGCATTTGAAAAACGATTTCTTCTCATTAACGACAAAGAGACGTTAAGTGAAATGATGATCTTTGTGGAGCAGAACGGTAAAACGGGGAATAAAAAGGGCAGCAATAACCATGATGACAATGTTATCGCGGCTTGTTTGAGTTGGCAAAGTATCAAAAGTAATAAGTGGTATGTAGACAATTAATAAAGGAGTGTCGAGGGATGAACCCATTAAAACCGATTATTGGCCTTGAAACGGCTGTAAATCCTATAGATTCATTTATACAAGAATACGGCTACGGCAAAGATTGGTTTGTCGAGTATTGCGGAGATTATCAGCAGCAAAACCGAGTTATGGATATCGTAAATAAAAAACTATATCTTGCAGGGGAACATGCTATTTTGAACAAGCGATTTACAACACTGGATAAGGATATTCATATTCCAAACAAGATTGTACTTCAATATGCCAAGCAGCTTCTTACCTACGCGACAAGCTTTCTAATTGGGAATAAGATTACTCTGAGCGGGAATGAACGAGTTGTAGAAGAGTTTAGGAAGATTTATAAAACAAGCGATTATGATAAAAAGGATTTCGATTTGGTTCATAACGTGAACAAATTTGGGAATGCTTATGAATACGTATGGATTAAGCCAGGACAAGCCCGTAAGATTTCCAGTAAAATTATTGATCCAGCAGATAGCTTCCCTGTTTATGGCCATGAGGGAGAATACGTTGCATTTGTTGAACATTATGTATCTGGGAATGTCTCTTACTACAATGTGTACTATCCTGATCGAGTCCAAAAGTATTCAAATGCTGGCGGTAGCTTAATGTTGAAGAATACTTTCAGTAATCTATCTGGATTACCCGTTGTTTATCGTAACGATAACCCGCTGGATAGTCGTTATGGGAGAAGTGATCTTGAAGATTACATGACGATTCTGGATTCATTGGAACTTCTACTTACTAAGTCAGTGATTAGCTATTATAGCTTCATTAGCGGAATTCCAGTGATTACAGGACAGCGGTTATTTGATAAAAAAGCGTATAAAGATGCAGAGGGACTAGATCGTAATGTTGTAGGGGAAGGATTACAGCTTGATAGTGATAGTACATTCAAGTTTGAAAGCAATGAGATTAGCCATGAAGCATTTGAGAAGCTATATAAGACATTAATGACTAGTTTACTTGATGTTGCTTCCGTACCGGCTGTAGCGATGGGTAAGGCAGATGTGAGCAACCTTTCAGAAATCTCAATTAAGCTTATGTATTCGATGGCTTCAATTCGTGCTAGAGTGACTGAGAAGTACATTAAGGAGTCCATGAGAGTACGATTCGATAAGATTAGAACATTGCTTGAATATAAAGGAATTACATTTAGCGATGAGGAATATGAGAGTTTGGATATTACATTTACACATTCTATCCCTCAATCAGAAACAGACATCATTTCTAATCTGAAGACACTTAGAGAAATGGGAGCAATGAGTATTGAGAGCGTGGTTACAAACAGTCCATATACGAGTGATACTAATTCTGAGTTACAGAAGTTGCAGAGTGAAATTAAACAAGACACGAATAATGTGTAAAGGTTATTTACTTGACAGATGTTGATAGAGCATTAACGGCCCAGCGGAGTAATATATACAGCATTGTTAAATAAGAATATGTGAAGAAAAGAACTATATTTTCTCACGCGCTCCTTTACCTATTAGTATCTGGTACTAATCCGAATCCTATTTTAACTAACAGTTACAATCTTCATGAAAAAATGAGTTTTTTTGCATTGTTGAATTTTTAAAAAAATGCGGAATTTCAGCATTTCATGATTTAGTTTCGAACAATTAAATTCCATGAAACTTTTCTTTCATATAGATTGATCCGCTTATGTAATGATGTAGAATAGTGCAAATCACACGATAAATACGGACAAATGAGCTGTAATCTGGTGTATAAGCTATCTTATGTACCAGATTGATGATTCAAGCCGCTTCTTATCCATTAATTGGATATTTTTAGACCACTAACTCTTGTAGATAGTGGTCTATTTCTATTCTTATTCTAAGTTTTATGTATGATCCGAACTAAATTGTATTCTTTGGATGCAAATCGTAAAGCGGAATAGCGATACCCCAAATCGATTTTTTGGCCTTTCAGCATATTGCCTCACACATAATCATAAATTTTAGAAAATAGAAAAGGGGTGACCTTATGAATAATCTATCTCGTTTAAAAATGGAAACGCCTAATCTATCTATTACAGATGACCAACTATCCATTTATCTTTTGGAAAACTCAATTATTCCCGAAGCGGATTACCTTCCAACAGATAAGCTTAATCAAATCGCTATCTATTCGTGTGCATTATCTGTACTGGAATCTATCGCAAATGACCCGCAACTTATGAAATCATATCGTACTGATGACCTTACCGTTTCAGAATTTGCTGAGAATATTCAATCTCGCATTGATCAACTCACGACTAAGATTCGATCAATGAAAGCTGAACAAGTAAGATCCAGTCAACCACAAACAAATGTATTTTCCCTATTCAAAAATTAAGGAGTGATGTTTTATCTTAATGACTCTATTTCATACGATTCGTAACTATATCTTTCCTGTAAAAAGAGAAACCGTAGATACGTTGATTGAGGAAATCCATTTGATTTACAAAGAAATACAGCTTTTGAGAGAAGGCATAAACAGAAGAAAGGAGTGAACCTATGTTCAATTATTTTAATCTATCTGATACAAAGGATTACGAATATCTATTACGTTCAATCGGATCGGATGTAACGAAAAATGGTAATCCAATTAGAGCACTTATTACTCAAACGGAATTGGAACAAAACTATTCAGATTTCCGTATATCTTCGCTCAATGCTTTTAATCGCGGAGATATTATTGGATATGATGGTCAAAACTATATGGTTATTTCAGAAGAAGCAAATAAGCGATATAACAAATGGAAGGGTATTATTCGTTCTCTTCCACATTCAATCAATTTCAATATGAATTGTGAAGTGTTTAGAATTCCGTGTTTCATTACAAGCGAAGATTTTAGAGTTGTGTCAGGAAGTGTTATTGCTCAGGCAGCGGGAGTCATTAAACTTCATTTTCCTAACAATGAATTATCCAAGCAGATCACTATTGATACTCGTTTTATTCGTTTGAGACAAGCATTTAAGGTTACGGGCATTGATCCTTATTCTCGTCCCGGAATGATTATTATTTCAGCCGAGAAGGATTCGATTAGCGTTGAAACGGACGACCTGGCTAATGAAATATCTTATACTTCAGGCAATACGAATTGTACGTTTAAGATCACCAATACAAAGCCGATTAGCATATTAAAAGGTAACACGATACAGATTACAACAAGTCCTACCGTATCTACGCGAGTATTTGAATCTTCTGATCCCTCTATTGCTACAGTATCGAGTTCAGGACTTATCACAGCACTTGCAGAGGGTAATGTAACCGTTACGGCTTATCGCTCTACAAACTCTTTCTTTAAAGATACGATTCAAGTCGCGGTCGCTCTACCTGATATGTATTCTCTATCCGTTGATAGTCCTAAAACCATTTTAGATTATATGGAATCCGTTACTGTAACGAATACAGTATCCAATAATGGCCGTCCTGTTGACGATGCTGCTGTTACTTATGATTTATTGTATTCTGACCGTATAACGCTTGTTCCAGACACAGTAGCGGCGCTAGGCAATATTACAAATCGTTCTGTAACGATTCAGAATAGAAATAATGAAGGTCAAATGAAGGATATTGTGTTAAGGGTTACTCTTGTAAGCGATTCGACTCAAATTCAATATGTTCCGTTTAATCTGGCTTATTACATTGCACCAAACTACTCCGTTGTTATCTTTACAGGGCATCAGCCGCCTAATGAAGTTGAATTTGGTGACAATGTATTCTTGGGTCGCGTTGTCTACAATAATGGAATTCAAGATGATACGAAGCGAGTAACTTGGTCACTCGTTGGGATAGATAAGATTTCTGATGTTCCAGAAAACATTGCTAAGATTACGTTTGAAGATTCTTTTAACCAAGTATATGTAAATAACTATAATGAAACGGGAACCGATACAACTATCTACGTCAAAGTTACTCTTGATGGATTCCCAGAAGTTACAGATTACTATATGCTTAACATCAAATCTAAAGTGATCGTTATCACAAAGTCGGTTGATATCGGTCGTGCAGATGGGGCTGCTATGTTGTCGAATACATTTAACGGCACGTCTACTGACGATACAATTAACTATCAGAAAACGATTAATTATCGTTCAAATGCTATTCCAGCCAATGAAGCGGTAACGTGGACGTTGACTAACTTCACAGGAGGATCACCGGCTACAGGAAACTCTATTACAGTTCAAGATGGATTCACTTGTACAGTTAGAGCGGGTAATGCAGCAGCAGGAATTAAACTCACGGCTAAAATGGTATCTGATCCAACAGTTATAGATTCTATTTTAATCCGCGTTAAGAGTTTGCTTTAATCAGACCCTCTAACGTCGATTCTTAGGTCATATTTCATTCTAATTAGAATATCAATCAGATGTTAGATGAATAAGAGGTAGTAAGTATACCCTTGATTCTCTAACGTCTGATTTCATTGTAATTAGAATAGAGACAGGCGTAAGCCCGTCTCTACAAATGACTCTATTATTTTATATATCCAGATTATTGAGCGGATTGAACTTTTCATTCTGTTCTGCAAGTGCCGTTCCCCATAATGCAAAGTATCTGAGTGTCATAGATACGTTGGAGTGTCTTAGTATCTTTTGCACTGTACCAATATCACAACCAGCCATAATCATTCTATGTGCTGCTGTATGACGGAAGGTGTGAGCAGAGAGACGAACGTTCTTGAAGTTCATTTGCTCTTTCAAATGTTTAAATAGCATCTTCAAAGCATTGTCCGTAATCTGTTTACCTTCTCGATCAGTGAACACATATTCAGGCATGACGGCAAAGTTAGTTTCTACAAACAACTTGTATTCAAGAAACTCTTTTTTTAATTTATCTGCCATAGGAAGAGAAGAAGCAGTACGTTTCTTTCCTGTTACGGTAATGACCTGATCTCTAAGATTTACATCACTCCAACGAAGATTGACTGTTTCTCCTAAACGGCAAGCAGAGGAGAGGAGAAAGATAATCAAGAAGTAACCGCGATATGCGTGAAATGTCTTATCCCGATATTTCAAGCGTTGGAAGTAGTTAAGCATTTGCTTAATCTGAGCATCGGTAAATACTTCAATCTTCACTTCTTCTTGAGCAAAGCCAATTCGTTTTGTAGGATTCGTTTTCTGAGTGAAAATCTCCATCTCTTTCTCGAAATAGTTAAAAAAGATTTTCAAGGTGTGGAGTTTGGAATTAACCGTAGTGGGATTGTTCTTTTTCTCTTTGCCGCAATAAACCAAGTAACTTTTAACGAGGGATTGCGTGCAGTCCTCAAGGTTCAGAACCTCATGCTTAATCGCATACTCATGAAACTCGTTCAACGTCATGAAGTAGGAAGAGAGAGTACGAGGGGAGACATTTCGATATTCCCGATCTGACTTGAATTCCGCCAAAGCAAACTTTAAAAGCATAAAAAATAACCACCGTCCTATAGTTTTTTCAAACTACAAGATAGTGGTTATCTTTTTTGAAATCGTGTCTGAGGTTGACCACTAATCAAGTGATTACCTCTAAACCCTTACCGTTACTGCTCGTATAGGACGGATGGGGATCGAACCCATGACCCCTACCCTGTCAAGATAGTGCTCTCCCGCTGAGCTACCGTCCTTCATGTGGGTCGTTCAAGTTATTTTCTCTTGCCGAAAAGAAAGATCATATCATGAAACCTAGAAGTATAGCAAGCGATTTTACAAAAAAACTTTAATTTTTTTTCGGAACGCGTTTGCGGTACGTGCCGGGGGTGACGCCGACCCACGTTTTGAATACCTGCGTGAAGTGGCTTTGATCGCTCCAGCGCAGCAGCGCGCAGATCTCGGACAGCGTGTGTTCGCCGATTTCCAGCAGCCGTTTGGCTTCTTCGACTTTTTCTCGGCGGACGTAGGCGGAGAGGGAGAGTCCGGTTTCTTTTTTGCACAGCCGCGACAGGTAAGCCGGGTTCAGCCGCATGGCCTGCCCGAGCCGCTCCAGCGACAATTCTTCATACAGGTGATTGAACACGTACAGCCGGCACGCTGCGAACGTGCCGCTGCCGGTGTGCTCGCGCGCCTGCCGCACGCGGTCCGTGAATTCGCGGATCGCGGACGTCGACAGGAGATCGACTTCTTCGGGCGTGTGGGCTTCTTCGACGCGCTGGATCAGCAGGTCGCTCAGCGTAAACGCGACTTCCGCGTACAGCCCGCCTTCGATCGCGGCCCGCGTGTACAGCGTGATGCCGCAGATCGTCAGGTTTTTGCGGTGGCGCAGCAGGCTGCTGCGGGACAGAATGCCGAAGTCCTGCCTGAGGTTCCAGTCGGCGAGCAGCTGCTCCAGTTCCTCGCGGCGGCCTTCCCGCACGAGCTGAAGCATCTTGCGCTCGGTCGCCAGATCGTGGTGCAGCCGCTCGTTCTGCCGGCTCAGCGCCAGGCTGCGCAGCAGTTCGCGGTCGTCCGCGTAATCCGGCACGTACGCCGCTTGTTCGCCCGGCTGCTGCGCTCCGCCCGCGGCTTGTTCGCCCGGCTGCTGCGCTCCGCCCGCGGCTTGTTCGCCCGGCTGCTCCGCTGCGCCCGCCGCTTGCCCTGCGCCCGCCGCCTTCGCCGCCATGCCTTTACGTGCCCGTGCCGTCTTTTCCATCCGCCGCGCTCCTGTCCGTGTTCTTTTCCCTATTGTAACGAACCGGTACGAAATCTACAAAAAAGGTCTGTTTTCTCATAGAATCTCACTATGTAAACGCTCTACAATGGACGAGAAGAGATCTTTTTACAGCATTGCCCATACGGAGAGGAGCACCAACATGACTCAATCAAGCCAACCTTCCGGTACGCCGGATATCCAACATCTTATTTCGCAAATGACGCTGGAAGAGAAAGCAAGCCTCTGTTCCGGCAAAGACTTTTGGCATACGCAGGGCATTGAACGCCTCGGCATTCCGTCCGTGATGGTGACCGACGGTCCGCACGGACTGCGCAAGCAGGCGGAAGGCGCGGATCATCTGGGACTGCACGACAGCGTGCCCGCGACCTGTTTCCCGTCGGCGGCGGGCATCGCGTCTTCGTGGGACCGCGACCTCATTCAGGGCATGGGCGAGGCGCTCGGCGAAGAATGCCAGGCGGAGAACGTGGCCGTGCTGCTCGGACCGGGGGCGAATATCAAGCGCTCGCCGCTGTGCGGCCGGAATTTCGAATATTTCTCGGAAGATCCGTATTTGTCGTCGGAGATCGCGGCCAGCCATATCCGGGGCGTACAGAGCCGGGGCGTCGGCACGTCGCTGAAGCATTTTGCCGTCAACAACCAGGAGCATCGCCGCATGTCGGTCGATGCCGTGGTGGACGAGCGCACGCTGCGTGAGATTTATCTGGCGAGCTTCGAAGGAGCGGTCAAAAAAGGACAGCCGTGGACGGTCATGAGCTCGTACAACCGGGTGAACGGCACGTATGCTTCGGAACACGAGGAACTGCTCAGTGGAATCCTCAAGGAAGAATGGGGACTGGAAGGCTTCGTCATGTCCGACTGGGGAGCGGTCAACGAGCGGGCAGCCGGTCTTGCGGCCGGACTGGAACTGGAAATGCCGTCAAGCGGCGGGATCGGCGCGAAGAAGATCGTGGATGCGATTCAGGACGGCTCGCTGCCGGAACACAAGCTGGACGCGGCGGTCGGGCGCATCCTGCGCGTCGTGCTGCGCGCCGCGGCGGAGAAAGTGGAGAACGCTTCGTACGATCGGGACGAACACCACGCGCTCGCCCGCAAAATCGCCCGCGAAAGCATGGTCCTGCTCAAGAACGAAGCCGGCATCCTGCCGCTGAAGCGGTCCGGCCGCATCGCGGTCATCGGCGAGCTCTCCAAACGTCCGCGCTATCAGGGCGGCGGCAGTTCGCATATCATTCCGACGCAGCTGGGCCGGATCTATGACGAGTTCGTCAAGGAAGCGGGCGAAGCGCAGGTGAATTACGCTCGCGGCTACAGCCTCAAACAAGACGATACGGACGAAGCGCTGATCGCGGAAGCCGTCAAGGCTGCGGGCGAAGCGGACGTCGCGGTGCTGTTCGCCGGGCTGCCGGACGCGTACGAGTCGGAAGGTTACGACCGTACCCACCTTCGTCTGCCGGAGAACCAACTGCGGCTGA
The DNA here is from genome assembly GCF_006542275.1 of Saccharibacillus brassicae. NCBI lineage: Bacteria > Bacillati > Bacillota > Bacilli > Caryophanales > Paenibacillaceae > Saccharibacillus > Saccharibacillus brassicae. The sequence continues at coordinate 527,264 of NZ_CP041217.1, read as the reverse complement.
TCGAGGAACTGTCGCAAATCCAGCCTAATCTGGTCGTCGTGCTCAGCAACGGTTCGCCGGTCGAAATGCCGTGGCTTGGCGGGGTCAAAGGGCTGCTGGAAGCGTATCTCGGCGGGCAGGCGCTGGGCGGAGCGATCGCGGATCTGCTGTTCGGCACAGTCAGCCCATCGGGCAAACTGGCCGAGACGTTCCCGGTACGTCTGGAAGACACGCCGGCGTTCCTGAACTTTCCGGGCACCGGCGACCGCGTGGAGTACCGGGAAGGGCTGTACGTCGGCTACCGGTATTACGACAAGAAGGCGATCGAGCCGCTGTTCCCGTTCGGCTTCGGTCTGTCGTATACGACGTTCGACTATTCCGATCTGCGGGTGAGTTCGGCGCAGGCGTCGGCCGATCAGGGTGTCGAAGTGAGCGTGAACGTGACCAATACGGGCAGCGTCTCGGGCAAGGAAGTGGTGCAGCTGTACGTGCGCGATGTCGAGAGTACGGTGGACCGGCCGGAACGCGAATTGAAAGGGTTTGGAAAAGTAGAGCTCCAGCCGGGCGAGACGGCGACCGTATCGTTTGTGCTCGACCGCAGAGCGTTCGCCTACTACGACGTGGAAGCGGCGGATTGGCGCGTCGAGAGCGGCGTGTTCGAGCTTGGCGTCGGATCTTCTTCGCGCGACATCAAGCAGACGGTCGAAGTCGACATCGAAGGCGATGCGCCGATCATGGAGCCGGTCCATCGCAATTCGCTGATCGGCGACCTGATGCGGCCGGGCCGACTGACGCCGGACCAAAAAGCGCTGCTGGACGATTTCCTGCAGGGCGGGCTGTTCACGCCGCCGGCGGAAGAGGCGGCCGATACGCCGGCCAATGAAGAAGGGTCTTCTTCCGAGGACGAAGACGAGCACGGCAGCGCGGACATGATGGCCGCCGTCGGCCGCTATCTGCCGCTTCGAGCGGCGGTCGGCTTCGCGGGCGACCCGGACGGCGAGCACAAGCTGAACGAGCTGCTGGAGCGGATCAACCGCTGATGCCGCGGTCGAGCCGCGGGTAATTTGGGCCGGGGACGCGTGCGGCTGAGAGAAGATGGCCCGAATCGTGTAATAGAGAGTGAGGGCTTTCGTTGGGAGCGCGAGCGATGAGCCCCGCGATCCACACACGAAGGAGGAGAAGTCTTTGGAACGCATGGGACAATTCAACCGCCGCCGCGGTCTTCGGCGCGAAGTGTTGGGCAGGCTGTACGACAGTTGGTTCGAGTTGGCCGGCGAGCCGGTCATATTGACCGGGGACGAGATCAACGGCGAGATCGAGCGCAAGCTCGCGTACCGTTATCTGGCGGAGAAAGGGCTGCTGCGCATGAGTCCCGTCGGCGACGGCAGCTTCGAAGTCTCGATTACCGTGCAGGGCATCGACCGGATCGAAATGACGACGGGCGAGAACGAATAGCCGGTCGGACAACGCGCAGGATGCAGGGCATGCCAAAGAACCGGAGTTTTCCATCCGGTTCTTTTTCGTATGGACGGAAACAGGCGGGAGTTAATGCGGTGCGATCGTTTGCGCGCTGCCGAACACGTAGACGAGCACGCTGCGGTCATGGGGGAAGACCCAATCGAGATAGACGCCTTTGAGGCTGCGGTTGGCGGTTCCGCCAAAAGGGGGTTCTTCGCAGAAGCGCTTTTTTTCCACTTTGCGTTTGGACATCCGCAGCACTTCGCAGTGTCCGTCTTCGATCAGCGCCCGTTCCACCTCGGTCATCGTGCCGTCCCGAATCAGGATAAGCATGCGCTGTTCCAGCCAGAACGAATAGATTTTCTCGGGAAAACGCTGTACGTCGTATGTAAGGGCGGCGATATGGCGATGAATTTTGTTTTGATCGGGATAAGGCACGTTTTCGCGCAAAAAGGCCGGTTCGGCAAGCAGCATGAAGATCAGGCAGGACAGGTCTTCGTCGTTCCAGTCGTAGCCTTTGGTCTCGATTTTGAGGCCGCAGTCGTCCTGAACGTAGCGGCACAGTTCGGGCATCAGGTAGCCGACCATCAACTCCCGCATCGATTGCAGCGCGCCGTGCGATTCTTCGAGAATCATCGATTCGACGAGCGGTTGAAGAAATCGTTCGGCGCAGATGATGATGCAGCTGTCGTTCAGAGTCACGTTCACGCGGGCGGGCGAGATGCCGAAATGTTCGGCAAATAGGGAAAGTGTTTTGTAACGAATGGTATCGGAAGTCGTGTAATTGGACATGGGAAGCCGGCTCCTTCTAAAGTTTGACATCGGGTGGGAGGATTGGAAGAACGAAGGGGAGATAGCAGGTAATTTTGTCTACTTTAAAATAAACCTAATTGAAGAATTGAAATCGCTTGAAGCCGCAGCAAATAAAATAAAGAAGGTCAAATCCACTTATTTTTAGAAAAACGCCACAAAAAACCGACATTTTCCTAAGGAATGTCGGTTTAATTAGTTATAAATACAATTTATTCCAGGTTGGCGTGCTTGCCGTACATACGGTCCGTGTCGAGTCCGCGCCGCTGCATCAGCCGCAGCACGGACGCGTCGCAGAACAGCAGCAGCGTCTGCTCGAACAGCGAACCCATCGGCTGGATCGTCGCGTAGTCGTCGTTCTCGCGCGACTTGGACGCGCCCGGCAGGCGCACGACCATCGTCGCAAGCTTCGCAAGCGTCGAGTCGGGCTTGAGCGTGAGCACCGCGACGTCGGCGCCGAGTTCGCGCGCCTTCTCGGCCATCGGGACCAGCGTCCGGGTCTCGCCCGAACCGGAGCACATGACGAGCAGGTCGCCCGGGCCGATGCCCGGGGTCGTCGTCTCGCCGACCACATGGGCCTGGCTGCCCGCATGGACGAGACGCATCGCAAGCGCCTTGCCCATCAATCCGGAACGTCCGGCGCCGGCGGTGAATACGTTGGCCGCGCGATCGAGCGCTTCGGCGAACGATTCCGCCTGCGCCGGGTCGATGCCCCGCACCGATTCCGCGAGTTCCGCGGCGATCCGTGCGGCGAAGCCGGCTGTGCCCGTCGGTTCGGCAAGTGGGCCGCCCATCGACTTAGACCTGCGCGGCGGAGCCGGCTTCGATCAGGCGGCGCATTTCCGCAGCCGTACCCGCTTTGTCGTCCTGGCCGGCGATGCCGCCGCCGACGATGACCAGATCCGGCTGCGCTGCGATAACGCCCGGCAGTGTGTCGAGCTTGATGCCGCCGGCTACAGCCGTTTTGGCGTTTTTGACGACCGCTTTGATTTTTTGCAGGTCTTCAAACGGGCTTTGGCCTTCGGCCTGCAGATCGTAGCCGGTGTGTACGCAGATGTAATCGACGCCCAGTGCGTCAACTTGCGCCGCGCGCTCTGCCAGGTTCGGCACGTTGATCATGTCGATCAGGATTTGCGTGCCGTGCTTGCGGGCTTCTTCGACCGCGCCGCGGATCGTCGAATCGTTCGTCGCGCCGAGAATCGTTACGATGCTCGCGCCGGCTTCGGTCGCTTTCATGACTTCGTAGCCGCCGGCGTCCATAACCTTGAGGTCGGCCAGCACGTCAAGCTGCGGGAAAGCTTCCTTCAGCGCTTTGACGGCGTGCAAGCCTTCGTTGATGACGATCGGCGTGCCGATTTCTACGATATCGATATATTTTTGAACTTCCGTCACGATTTCGATCGCGCCCGGGATGTCGACCAGATCCAATGCCAATTGCAATTTCATATTCAAACACTCCTTAGTGGGTTGGGATGGGGTAAACCGATTCGGCGTGATGCCGGTAGACCCATTGTAAGCCCGGAACAGCCGCCGGCGGAAGAAGGCACTTTGAAGTGGGGAAGTTACGTGGAGGATACTATTGCGCCCCGCGCGGGTTTGCGATCATCCGGTATAGCGATCGGACGTACTTTCTTTGCGGGGAGGTACGTATCTAATGTATACTATTGGGAGCGGAGCGGGTTATATCGGACGTCCGCGAGACGTATAAGGTCCGCCAAGCACGGACGAAACGGAGGTCTTTGAAGATGGCAAGCGAAGTGAAAGAACGGATCGACCTGCAGGCGATCAACTGCGAGAAGGAATTGACGCTGGCCGTCATCGGCGGCAAATGGAAACTGATCATTTTGTGGCATCTCGGACTCGAAGGCACGAAGCGGTTCAGCGAATTGAAGAAGCTGATCCCGAATATCACCCAGAAGATGCTGACCAATCAACTGCGCGAACTGGAAGAAGACCTGCTCGTGCACCGCGAAGTGTACCGCGAAGTGCCGCCCAAAGTCGAATATTCGCTGACCGCCTACGGCGAGAGCCTGACCCCGGTCCTGCGCATGATGTACGATTGGGGCAAAAAGTACGGCGAAGAAGTTATCTGGAAAGACGCCGGCCAAAAAGCCGAATAAGCTCTTTTTTCCATAGCAAGGTTGACAGCAAGTGCAGCTCGGGAGAGCCCTTCCCGCTTTCCGGTCCGTTCGTACGGGTTCCGGTCTGCCGGGGGAGGGCTTTTTGCTCATTTTTGCGTCAAATCGTTTCAGCCGGGGCGGAATCGGGCAAGGGATACAGAAGAACAGAACCCGTTGCGAATTTTGGTCATTCAGTCATTTTGCTTTTTTAGAAAGGAGATCGACCCATGAATACGCCTCAAACGGTCATCCCGCAGCCCAAAACGTTCGGCCCGCTCGGCAATCTGCCGCTGGTCGACACGAAAGCCCCGGTTCAATCGCTCATGAAGCTGTCGGAGCAGCAGGGCCCGATATTCAGAATGGATCTGCCCGGACGCCCGGGCAATCTGTATATCTCCGGCCCGGACCTGGTAGCGGACGCCTGCGACGAATCCCGCTTCGAGAAAAACGTCTGGGCGCCGCTGCAAAACGTGCGCTCGTTTTCCGGTGACGGCCTGTTTACCAGCTGGACCGAAGAACCGAATTGGCGCAAAGCGCACAACATCCTTATGCCGAGCTTCAGCCAGAGGGCGATGATCGGCTATCACGACATGATGGTCGATATCGCCATGCAGCTCGTGCAGAAATGGGCGCGGCTGAATCCGGACGAATACGTCGACGTGCCCGAAGACATGACCCGGCTGACGCTCGACACGATCGGGCTGTGCGGCTTCCATTATCGCTTCAACAGCTTTTACCGGGAAGCGAACCATCCGTTCGTCGAAGCGATGACGCGCTCGCTGGACGAATCGATGAGCCAGCTTCAGCGCCTCGGCGTACAGAACAAGCTCATGCTCGGCAAAAAAGCGCAGATGCAGCGGGATATCGACTACATGTTCACGCTCGTCGACCGGATCGTCAAAGAGCGCCGCGAACGCGGCGACCGGGGCGAGAACGATCTGCTGAACAATATGCTGGGCGGGCAGGACCCGGATACGGGCGAGTCGCTGTCGGACGAAAATATCCGTTACCAGATCATCACGTTCCTGATCGCCGGCCACGAGACGACGAGCGGGCTGCTGTCGTTCGCGCTGTACTTCCTGCTGCATCATCCCGACAAGCTGCGCAAAGCGCAGGCGGAAGTCGACGGCATTCTGACCGACGCGGCGGCGCCGACGTACAAGCAGGTGCGGGAGATGAAATACATCCGCATGATCCTGAGCGAATCGCTGCGGCTGTGGCCGACGGCTCCCGCTTTTTCGCTGCGCGCCAAAGCGGACACGTCGCTCGCCGGACGTTATCCGATGGCCCGGGGCGAAGCGGTCAACGTGCTGATCCCGATGCTGCACCGGGACACGGACGCCTGGGGCGACGACGTCGAAGACTTCCGGCCGGAGCGGTTCGAAGATCCGTCCAAAGTTCCGACCGACGCGTACAAACCGTTCGGCAGCGGCCAGCGGGCTTGTATCGGCCAGCAGTTCGCCCTGCACGAAGCGACGCTCGTGCTCGGCACGCTGCTGCGCCATTTCGATATCGTCGACGGCGCGAATTACGAATTGAAGATCAAGGAGACGCTGACGCTCAAGCCGGACGGCTTCACGATGCAGGTGCGTCCGCGCGCGGGCGCCCCGATGGCGCCGTCGCCGTTCGCGCCAAGCGCCTCGGCAGGCGCCGCAAGCGCAGTCGCTTCCGCAAGCGCGGCAGGTTCCGCGAACGATCCGCAGGCCGGCGCGGCGAGCCTGCCCGAAGCGGAGCGGCACGGGACGCCGCTGACGGTGCTGTACGGTTCGAATCTCGGCACCGCCGAGGGCATCGCGCACGAACTGGCGGAAGAAGGCGAACGCCTCGGCTTCCGGGCGCAGGTGTCCAAGATGGACCGGGCCGCGGGGCATCTGCCGACGGAAGGGCTGCTGCTCGTCGTGACCGCTTCGTACAACGGCCGGCCGCCGTCCAATGCGGAGCAGTTCGTGAACTGGCTGGAGCAAGCCGGCAGCGGCGCGGCGCAGGGGCTGCATTACGCCGTGTTCGGCTGCGGCGACCGCAACTGGGCGAGCACGTATCAGCGCGTGCCGCGGCTGGTCGACGAAGCGCTTCGGCGGCTCGGCGGCACACGCGCGGCCGAGCGGGGCGAAGGCGACGCCGACGACGATTTCGAGCGGATGCTCGAGCAGTGGAAAACGGCGCTGTGGCCGTCCGTGCTGCGGGCGATGCGGCTCGAAGCTTCCGTGCCGGAAGAGACCGAAGCCGCGCCGGCCGGCATTGCCGTCGAGTTCCTCGACGAGGCCGCGCCGTCTTCGCCGCTTGCCGACGCGTACGGCGCGGTGCCGATGCGCATCGTGCGCAGCTTCGAGCTGCAAGCGCCGGCCGGCGGCCGGAGCACGCGGCATATCGAACTGGCAGTGCCGGTCGGCGCTTCCTATAAGGAAGGCGACCATCTCGGCGTGCTGCCGCGCAATCCGCGCAGCCTGGTCGACCGCGTGCTGGCGCGGTTCGGGCTGCAGGGCGACGCTTCGCTCCGTCTGGAGGGCCGCGGACGGGCCGCGGCGCATCTGCCGCTTGGCCGTCCGGTGCAGCTGCGCGAGCTGCTGAGCGGCAGCGTGGAACTGCAGGAGCCGGCTTCGCGCGCCCAGCTCAAGGAACTGGCGGAGCGGACCGTATGTCCGCCGCACCGGGTCGAGATCGAAGCGCTGATGCAGGGCGAAGAGACGTACAAGCGCGAAGTGCTGTTCAAGCGCCGGACGATGCTGGACATCCTCGACCAGTACCGGGCCTGCGAAATGGAATTCGAGCGGTTCCTGACGCTGCTTCCGCCGCTCAAGCCGCGCTATTATTCGATCTCCAGCTCGCCGAGAGCGAATAAGGACACGCTCAGCATCACGGTCGCGGTCGTGCGCGGCCCCGCGCGCGGCGGAACCGGCGAATATGCCGGCATCGCGTCGAATTATTTGGCCGGCCTGCCCGAAGGCGCCGAACCCGCGGCCTTTATCCGCGATCCGGGCAGCGGCTTCGCGCTGCCGGAAGATCCGGCCGTGCCGATCGTCATGGTCGGCCCGGGCACCGGGCTCGCTCCGTTCCGGGGCTTCCTGCAGGCGCGCCGCGCGCTGCGGGAACAAGGCGCGGTGCTTGGCGAAGCGCAGCTGTACTTCGGCTGCCGCAGCCCCGAGAGCGATTTCCTCTACCGGGACGAACTGGAAGCCTACGCCGCCGAAGGGCTGGTCCGGCTGCATACCGCGTTCTCCCGCGTCGAAGGCCAGCCGAAGACCTACGTGCAGCACCGCATGGCGGAGAACACGGACGAAGTCATTCGCCTGCTCGACCAGGGCGGCGTCTTCTACGTCTGCGGCGACGGCGTGCATATGGCGCCCGACGTCGAAGAGTCGCTGCGCCGCGCCTACCGCGACGTGCACGGCGCGGACGAAGCCGAATCGGTCCGCTGGCTGGACGGGCTGCAGGAAAGCGGCCGCTGCGTGAAGGACGTCTGGACAGGGATCTGAATCGGATTCCGCTGCCGTCTCCTGCCCGTAAGCCGGGCTCGTCCGAACTTGTCTGCGGTCATCCGCGGCTGTCCGGACACGCCGAAAAACCGGCGCATCGATCACCGATGCGCCGGTTTTTTTGACGAAACTTTTTAAAGAAACTTATTAACGGAATTTATTGGACGAACTTTTGTTGAGCGAACGTTTTTTGGGAGAGTTCGGTTTCGCGGCCGCCGTCAGATCGGATACACGAGTCCCTGCTCCAGAAACTCCATTTTGCCGGTCCGGCCGACGAACTGCTCTTTGTTGTCCGCGTAATGCATCAGCTTGATGATCGACTGCATCTCTTCCGGCAGCGACAGCAGCTCGTCCAGCGTCGTATGCACGGCTCCCGGCCCTTCGAGCTGGACTTCGTGCAGGATGCGCCGGATGCCGCGGTCGCGCACGAGCGTCGTCAGCAGCTCGGGCTCGAACGTCATGTCGGCGCTGTAGAACACGTCGCGATTGAGAATCAGCGAATAGCTTTTTTTGCCGGCGATATGCGAGGTGGGAACCAGTTCCACGCACAGGTTCGGCGCCAGTTCCTGCACGTCGCCGACGCGCAGCGCACGGACGTCGAACGCGTCTTCGAGCTTCTCCAGCCCTTCCTGCGTCATGCCGCCCGACAGCGTGTTCTGCCACAGCGGGTCGACGAGCGCTTCGGGCAGCAGCAGCACCGGCCGCCGCCCGTGCTTGAACTTCATCTGGAAGCCGTATTCTTCGAGGCCTCCGACGTGGTCGCCGTGCGTATGCGTCACGAGCACCGCATCCAGTTCTTCCATGCCGATGCCAAGCTCGTACAGCGCCAGAGGCGCCGTAATGCCGCAGTCGATCAGCAGCTTGAAGCCGTCCTGCTCGATCAGCGCGTTATTGTTGAAATATTTTTTGGCAAAAGCGTTACCCGTCCCGATCATTTGAAGGTTCATTGCGCATGCCCCCAGTCCTGTATTCGACGAGCATCGAAGCCGCAGCCGGATGCGTGCCGTTTCTTCCGCATCATTATGGACGATTTCCGCGTCGGAATCAACAAAGTGACCGCAACTTGACAGGGACGCGCGAGTATACATGTATAAGAACGGTCTTCCGAAAAGGCCGGCAGGCGCTGCAGAGGGGAATGCTTCGACCTGTAGGTATAGGAAAGCTTGGACTTGCACACGATGCAAACGATACAGAGAGGATGACGCCCGAATATGAGGTGGAAAAGAATTGCGGCCTGTACGCTGGCTCTGTCGCTGCTTAGCGGCTCCACGGTCTTTGCCGAATCGGCTTTTCAAAAAATAAGGGTTCTGATCAACGGGAATGCCGTCAGCACGGGCGGTTACCTGATCGACGGAACGACTTACGTGCCGGTGCGCGAATTCGACGGTCTGGCCGAGTACAACGAGAGCAGCAGGACGGTGACTTTTAACAAGCCCAACGTCGATATGTTCCTGTTCAAAGGAGATACGCCGTTTGGCAACGTCAGCGTAGGGAAACTGAAATTCTACATTTTCTCGCAGATTGACGGCTTGAACACCGATATCCAGTCGGTCAAAGTGTCCATGCGCAATCCGGCGGGGGAAGTCAAAGATATCCAGTCGCAGGATCTAAGTTCGCGCAAAGACAATTTCTGGTTCAAAACGTACGATTTCACGTACGATTTCAGTCGGGCGGGCAAGTATTACGTCGAGTTTTATATCAAAAAAAGCGGCGGCGCCTACTCGATGGTCGCGCAAAAAACGATCAACGCCGTCGACTGATTGCGGACGCGTTTCTCAAATTGACCTCTACAGGGCGAAGTGGTAGGATAAGCGGTGTGCTTTAAATTTTGGGGCGTACATGCGTCAGGCGCATACGCCGTAGGAAACGGGGTTTTACCACAATGAGCGAACACGAACATAACCACAATCATGCACACGGGGATCATGCCGGTCATGACCATAGCGAAGACGAAGAAATCGTAGTCGCGTTCAGCGACGAAGACGGCAACGAGAAAGAAATGGTGCTCGTGCAGACTTTCGACGTGGGCGAAGACGTCTACGCCCTGCTGCTGGAGCGCAACAATCCGGAAGCGGACGGTTTCATTCTGCGCCTCGAAGAAGAAGACGGGGAGACCGTGCTCGTCAACATCGAGGAAGAAGAAGAGTGGGCCAAAGTCGAAGCGGCTTACAACGAACTCGTCGCGGCGCAGGGCGAAGAGTAAGCGGAGCTTGGCTCTTGGGCTGGCGGCGCTAAGCCCGAACCCGGAAGCCGACTCCAGAGGATGTTCCCGATCGGGAACATCCTCTTTGTCGTGTCCGCGAGCGGCAGAGGCAGGGCGGCAGGCGAAAAGGCAAGGGGAACGGCAAGCCAAAAAATCCGCACTTAGCCGGCTTCGGGCAAGAAAAAACCGGCCCAAGCGCCAAACGCCGAGAAGGCGCTTGTTCGCTTGGGCCGGTCGCATGAATCTGCATCGGATTCCGCTTCGGAAGCGGACGGAAAAACGTGCTTGTCCGGATCGGGCTTGCGACGAATCGGGTATTGCGGTTTTTCTGTTGCGGTTTTGCGTTTAGCGGATCGCGCCCGGTTCGACGATGACTTTGACGAACTGTACGCTGCGGTCTTCCGGTCCTTTGACCGGGAGGCCGACTTCGACGTGATCGACGATGTAGTCGATATTGTCCTGCGAGATAACTTCGCCCGGCAGCAGGATCGGAATGCCCGGCGGATAGACGTAGATGAACTCGGCGATGATGCGGTCCGCGGAGTCCTTCAGCGGAATCGATTCGGTCTCGCCGTAGAACGCGTCCCGCGGCAGGATGGCCAGATGCGGGATGTCCGGAATCTTGACGACCAGCTCTTTGACTTCTTTGCCCTGATTGAGGAAATCTTCGGACATTTCGCGCAGCGCGTTCAGCAGGATGCGGATCGTGTCTTCGCTGTCTCCGGCCGTGATAAGGCACAGGACGTTGTACATGTCGCTCATTTCGACTTCGATGTTATGGTTGTCCCGCAGCCAGTTCTCGGCTTCGTAGCCGGTGATGCCCAGATGCCGGACCTGGATCGTGATCTTGGTCGGGTCGTAATCGTACGTCGCTTCGCTGCCGATGATGTCCTCGCCGAAGCAGTACAAGCCTTCGATCTGGTTCACGGCGCTGCGCACGTAGTCGGCGAAATCGAGCGCGCGTTCGGCCATTGCGTAGCCGTTCAGCGCAAGCTGGCGGCGCGCCGTATCGAGCGACGCGAGCAGGATATACGAGGTGGACGTCGTCGTCAGCATGCTGATGACCGTCTGCACCCGTTTGGGGTTGATGTACCCGTTTCTCGTGTTCACGTTCAGCACGGAACTTTGCGTCATCGAGCCGCCGAGCTTGTGCACGCTCGTCGCGGCCATGTCCGCGCCCGCCTGCATGGCCGACAGCGGCAGCTGGTCGTGGAAATGGATCAGCACGCCGTGCGCTTCGTCGACGAGCACCGGTACGCCGTAGCTGTGCGACAGCGCCACGATCTGCTGCAGGTCGGCGCAGACGCCGTAATACGTCGGATTGATGACGAGCAGCGCTTTGGCGTCGGCATGCAGCTTCAGCGCTTTGCGCACGGAGCTTGTGGTGATGCCGTGGTCGATACCGAGGTTGGTATCGCGTTCCGGCGCGATGAACACCGGCTTGGCGCCGGCGTAGATGATTGCGCCGAGAATCGATTTGTGCACGTTGCGCGGCACGATGATCTTGTCGCCCGGCCCGCAGACAGACAGGATCATCGTGATGATCGCGCTGCTCGTGCCCTGGACGGAGAAGAAGGTGTGGGTAGCGCCGAAGGCGTCCGCAGCCAACTGCTGAGCTTCTTCGATCACGCCGGTCGGCTGATGCAAATCGTCGAGGGGAGCGATATTGATCAGGTCTATGGAAAGGGCGTTTTCCCCAATAAATTCACGAAATTCCGGGTCCATCCCCATTCCTTTCTTGTGGCCTGGAATGTGAAACTGTACCGGATTTTGGTCCGCGTGCCGTTTGAGGGCGGTAAATAGCGGAGTACGAGCATGATCCATTAGGGTTGTCACAACCTTTCGTGTGCGTAGAGTATGTTGAAGCACTTATGAAAAAATCAAACAAATTGAGTATAGCAAAACGAGGCGGGATTGCAAGGATGCATTTGGCAGGACCTTCAATGCGGGGGCGGCGCGGGAAAAAGACGTCTATCGATCGGCGGGCCCGTTAGACTTCCCGAGGGTTCAGCCGATATAATGGCAGAAGATCGATAGAGACAGACCGAACAGGCGGCGCCGCTCGGGCGCCGCGCGTGGAGAGGCCGACTGCTTTAGGAAGGCGGACGGCTCGAAAGGGGAATATGATGAAAGAGCGGTTAATCGTCCCGCAGTCCAAGCCCAAATTTTTTTCGTTGTTTTCCTGCTTATTCATTATCGTCTTTTTGACCGAATTCGTAAAAGGCGCTTTGTTCGTCACCGTGCTGCCCGTCTACATGAACGATGCGCTGGGGCTTCCGGCCCTTACGATCAGCCTGGCCTTTTCGCTCCAGTACGTGGGCGAGAACGTGCTGCGCAGCCCCGCCGGCTGGATGGCCGAGCACGTCGGACTGCGCGGCACGATCGCGGCCGGGCTGCTGCTGTCGTGGGCAGCCGTCGTCGTGATCGCTTTCTCGATGACCGGCCCTTCGCTGATCGTCGCCTGCACGCTGCTCGGAATCGGCACGGCGCCGATCTGGCCGGTCGTCATGAGCACGATCAGCATGGAAGCCGAAGCGACCGGTGATACCGGCTCGCGCATGGGCATCATCCAGATCGCCACGCTTGCCGGAACAGGAGCGGGGCCGCTGATCTCGAACCTGCTGATCGGCGATTCGTACCGGGTCATCTTCTGGGTGCTGGTGTTCGTCATGGCGCTCGTCACGTCCGCCGCGCTGCTGCTGCCGCGCAGAATGCGCAGCGTCGCTCCGCGGCTCGCGCGCCGTCCGCGCATCCATCTGTCGATGCCCAGCCGCGTCCGCCGCGTCGTGAAGCGCCGGGCAATCCGCTCGGTCTATTCCGTCCGCAAAGTGATCCGGGCGCTGCTCGCGCTCAAGCTCACGCCGCTGCTGTACCCGGCGATGTTTCTCCAGTCGTTCGCAATCGGCATCCTGTCGCCGGTCATAGCGATGTATATCCGCAACGAACTCGGCATGACGGCCGGGCAGTTCAATCTGCTGCTGATCGTGGGCGGAGGCGTCGCCGTCGTCGGGCTCATTCCGGCCGGCAAGCTCGTCGACCGGTTCGGCACCCGCTGGTTTTTGCATATCGGCTTCTTGATGGCCGTGATCGCGCTGGCCGGCCTCGCTTCGACGCACACGATGTCGCTCGTCTGGTGCTTCGTCCTGACGGCCGGCGTCGGCTTCGCCATGATTCTGCCCGCCTGGAACACGCTGCTCGCGCAGCTCGTGCCGGAGAAAGAGCGCGGCGCGATCTGGGGCGTCTTCCTGACGCTGCAGGGCGCGGGCACCGTGCTCGGCCCGCTGGCCGGCGGCTGGACCTGGGACCATATCGGTCCGCAGGCGCCGTTCTGGGCGAGCGCCATTTCGATGGCGCTGCTGCTCGTTATCCATGCGCCGATCGCCTGGTCGTCGCGCCGGGCGCGGACTGTCTGAAGGCGGAGCGGGGGCGAGAGCGGACAGGGACGGATAGGCTTGGCAGCGCCGGCATTCGGCAGATCGCGCCGTCCGCGCCGGCCGCGCGGCCTAACGAATCCTCTTATCGCTATTTGCCGCTATTAGGCCTTTTTCGCGATCTAACGAATCGTCCTATCGTTATTTCCCGTTTCGGGGCCGTTTTTGGCCGATTTTGCGCCAATAGCGCTGCGACGATTCGTTAGATTGCCCAAAAGCGCCTTGGGACGCAAATAGCGTGATACGGATTCGCCCGACCCGCCGAAGCCGCCCTTTCAGGGCGGCTCAACGTGTCGAGAAAGTCCGATTCTGAACAAAGTGAGGAGGCGGAGGGAGAAATTCAGTGTAGGAGCGCCAGCGTTCGCCTTTGAAAATCAGGAAAATCCCATTCAAATTTGATCCGTTTTCCTGATTTCAACACGCGACCGGAACGAATTTCTCCCGCAGTCGACAAGCTTCTCATACGTATAGGACTTTCTCGACAGCCGAAGCCGCCCTTTCCGGGCGGCTTTTTTTGCGCGGCCCCGCGGCCCTACGGCTATGTCTCCCCGCGGCCCGCCGCGGATTAAAATCGCGCCAAACGGTTAAAGTAAGAAAGGTGAAAGCAAACACGAAGAGGAGGCAGGCGGCATGCAGTTGAATTTGCAAAACAAAGTCGTAATCGTAACGGGGGCAAGTTCGGGCATCGGCCTGGCGACGGCGAAGCTGTTTCTCGAAGAAGGAGCAAACGTAGTCGGCGCGAGCCGTCATCCCGAACGGATCCGCGAGCTGGGCGAAGAAGACCGGGTGCTGGCCGTGGAAGCGGACCTGAGCACGGCGGAAGGGCCGAAGCAGCTGGTCGAAGCGGCGATCGCGAAGTTCGGGCGCATCGACGTGCTCGTCAACAACGCGGGCATTTCCCATTCGCGGCTGGACGGGTTTCTCGGGACGACCGACGAGCAGTGGGAAGAGACGTATCTCAACAATCTGATGAGCATGGTGCGCACGTCCCGGGCGGCTATTCCGCATATGGCGCAGCAGGGCAAAGGGGTCATTCTCAGCGTCGCTTCGGAAGACGCGCGCCAGCCGCAGCCGATGTCGGTCGACTATTCCGCGTTCAAGGCGGGGCTGCTCAGCGTGGGCAAAGCGCTGTCGCTGGAATTCGGCGAACAGGGCATCCGCGTCAACACGGTCTCCCCGGGTCCGACGCACACGAACATCTGGGATCAGCCGGGCGGGATGATCGACGCGATCTCGGAAAAGTTCGACAAGCCGAAAAACGAAGTGATCGACTTTTTCGTGGACGAGGTGCGCGAGCTTCCGGTCGGCCGGATCGGGCAGCCCGAAGACATCGCGTCGATGATCGTCTTTCTGGCTTCGGACCGGGCGGAATACGCGTCGGGCGCGGAATATCCGGTCAACGGCGGTTCGTTCAAAGGCATGTAAGTTCGCGCAATAAAGCAGGGCAGCGCACGAAAAAGCGGCTTCCGTCCATGTATCCCATGAGCGGAAGCCGCGGTTCGCCGATTTTCTTTTTTATCCTATCCAAAAGGTCAAAAAGCCATCCGGTACAGCGGCAGCAGCGTCTCGAACGTGTCTTCGACCGTCCGCGCAAGGGTGCCGCCGTCTTGGAGCCTTGGATCGTCCTTTTGCAAAAAGCGGCCGCACAGCACTTCGGACTGCTTGACGGTCGCGAGGCGGTCGGCGATCAAGCGCAGTCCTTCGCGGCCGAGCTCCGAATGCTTCACGCCGCCCGGCTTCGTATGATCGACCGACCAGTAGAATTCGCTCTGCATTCCGGCCGGGACGAGGTTAAGCACTTCGCTCTCGTTCGCGGGCAGCGCCCGGGACAGCACCGTTTTGTTCGGGCTTTCGTAGATAACGGCCATGACGATGAACAGATAGTCGGCGAACAGCCCTACCTGAAAATGCGGCAGCGCTTTGTAACCCCGTTTGCTCGTCGCCCACGCGACCCACGTATCGTTCGGCGGGTGAACGGTGCGGCGGGCGTGCTTGGCGACATGCGGGTACATCTCTTCGCCGCACTGCGCGGACAGGAACGGCGCGATACCGCGGCCCAGTTCGTCCAGCTTCGGCCGCACGTTCGCGATCAGCGCGTCCATGCGGGGCTGCAGCCCCTCTATTTCGAATACGGCAAAATCTTTTTCGAGAAAACCTTGAACGTTCATGTTGTGGCTCCTTTCGTCGGACGGTTCCCGGAGGAACCCGCAAGCGATTCAACGGCCATTATAGCACGAGCTTGAAGGCTTCAAGCAAGCGGAACACATCATGAAGGCTTGATGAAGGGGAATTCCGAGGACTTCACTTTACTAAACAAAACGAGTACAATGAAAATTATTGCAACCCTATTTCATACGCAAAGGATGGAGAACCTAAAATGTCGAAACAGCAAATTGGCGTAGTCGGCCTTGCCGTCATGGGCAAAAATCTGGCGCTCAATATCGAAAGCAAAGGTTTTACCGTCTCGGTATATAACCGCTCCCCGCAGAAGACCCACGATCTGGTCGAGGAAGCCAAAGGCAAAAACCTGGTCGGTACGTTCTCGGTGGAAGAATTCGTTCAATCCCTCGAAGTGCCGCGCAAAATCCTGATCATGGTTCAAGCAGGTCCCGCGACGGACGCGACGATCGAGCAGCTGATTCCGTTCCTGGATCAGGGCGACATCATCATCGACGGCGGCAACGCCTACTTCCCGGACACGCAGCGCCGCAGCGAAGACCTTGAAGGCAAAGGCTTCCGCTTTATCGGCACGGGCGTATCGGGCGGCGAAGAAGGCGCGCTCAAGGGCCCTGCCATCATGCCGGGCGGACCAAGAAGCGCTTATGAGCTGGTCGAGCCGATTCTGACCGGAATCTCGGCCCATGTGGACGGCGAACCTTGCTGCACCTACATCGGACCGGGCGGCGCAGGCCACTACGTGAAGATGGTGCACAACGGTATCGAGTACGGCGACATGCAGCTGATCGGCGAAGCGTACCACCTGCTCAAAGACGTGGTTGGCGCCGATACGGACGAACTGCACGACATTTTCAGCGAATGGAACAAGGGCGAACTCGACAGCTACCTGATCGAGATCACGACCGACATCTTCTCGCAAAAAGATCCGGACACGGGCAAACCGATGGTTGACGTGATCCTCGACTCCGCCGGCCAAAAAGGCACGGGCAAATGGACAAGCCAAAGCGCGCTCGACCTCGGCGTTCCGCTGTCCATGATTACGGAATCCGTGTTCGCGCGTTTCCTGTCCGCCATGAAAGACGAGCGCGTAGCGGCAAGCAAAGTGCTCAGCGGACCGAAGACCGAAGCGTTCTCGGGCGATCGCGCCGAGTTTATCGAGAACGTGCGCAAAGCGCTGTTCGCGAGCAAAATCGTCTCGTACGCGCAGGGCTTCGCGCAGATGCGCGCCGCTTCCGACGAATACGGCTGGGATCTGCAGTACGGCAACATCGCCATGATCTTCCGCGGCGGCTGCATCATCCGTTCGCAGTTCCTGCAAAACATCAAGGACGCGTACGAGAAAAACGGCGAACTCGCGAACCTGCTGCTCGACGATTACTTCAAGAACATCATCGAGAACTACCAGGATTCGTGGCGTAAAGTGATCGCTTCGGCGGTCATGAACGGCATTCCGGTTCCGGGCTTCGCAAGCGCGCTGGCGTACTACGACAGCTACCGTACGGAGCGCCTGCCGGCGAACCTGCTGCAAGCGCAGCGCGACTACTTCGGCGCCCACACGTTCAAGAGAGTGGACAAAGAAGGCGTCTTCCACCACGAGTGGCTCGATCTCGACAACGGCACGCTCGACCTGCCGGGCACGAAAAACCAATAATCGTTCGCAAGCGCCCGCAAGGGCATTTGCCCGATAAACAAGCGGCGCAGGGCCGTCTCTCAAGACAGCCCTGCGCCGCTTTTGTTGTACATAAGCCCAATAAGTGTCGAACATAAACCTAATAAGGCCGTATCCGGCCAAATTGGATATTTTAACGCTGCACAGCGTCTAATTGTTGAACGACAACAAGCGACCGTGGTATAGTAGACAAAAAAGGAGCCCGAAGGCTCCTGCTGGATCGTCGATCTATTCTTCGTTCCAGGCGAGCATGCCGCCGGACATGTTGACGACCTTGTCGAATCCGGACTGCTCCAGATATTCGCAGGCGCGTTCGCTGCGGTAACCGCTGCGGCAAATAAAGACTGTCTCGCGATCGGGGTCGAGTTCGTCCAGTCGTCCGGCCAGTTGGCCGAGCGGAATATGAACGGCGCCGGGGATCATGCCCTGGGCCACCTCTTCGGGTTCTCGCACGTCGATCATCAGCGGGGCTTCGCCCCGTTCGACCCGCTCGCGAAGTTCCGAAGGTTCGATCTGTGCAATGGGATTCATGGCTTTCCTGCCTTTCGGTTGGGATATGTTCATGATAGCCAATATCAAAAACTTGTGTCAAATCCAAATAGACAAGCCCGGAGGAGAATGGTTATGGACGTGATTGTCAGACGCACCGAGAAACTGGAAGGCGCGATCGAAGCGCTGTCTTCCAAAAACTATACGACCCGTTACCTGCTCGCCGCCGCTTTGGCGGACGGCACCAGCACCGTGCGCTTTCCCGCGCACAGCGAAGACAGCGACGCGATGCGCCGCTGCATCGCGGAACTCGGAGCCGAACTGCAAGAAGACGACGAGAAGATCGTCATTACCGGCTTCGGCCGGAATCCCAAGCGGACAGCCGAACTGAACGTCGGCAACGCCGGCGCGGTGCTGCGCTTCCTGCTGGCGATCTCCGCGTTGTCGGAGGATGTACATTTCGTCAATACGTATCCCGATTCGCTCGGCAAGCGTCCGCATGACGACCTGATCGAAGCGCTGCGCCAGATGGGCGCGCAGGTCGACGATAACGGCGGCCGGCTGCCGATCACCGTCAAGGGACCGGTCCGCGGCGGCGCGATTACCGTATCGGGCGAAGTCAGCTCGCAGTATCTCAGCGCGCTGCTGTTCCTGACTCCGCTGCTCGAAGAAGACAGCGAGATTACGGTCACCGGCGACCTGAAGTCCAAAGTCGTCGTCGGCCAGACGCTCGAAGTGCTTGAGCAGTCCGGCATTACGGTCGAAGCCAACGCCGACTACTCGTTGTTCCGCGTGCCGGGCGGGCAGGCTTACCGGGCCGGCGACTATGCCGTGCAGGGCGATTACCCCGGCTCCGCCGCGATCTTGTCCGCGGCTGCCGTGCTGCCGTCCGACGTGACGGTGCGCCGCCTGGCGGTGCACAGCAAGCAGGGCGAACGCGCCGTCGTCGACGTGCTGCGCCTGATGGAAGCGCCGCTGACGCACGAGCACGATATCGCGGTCGTACGCGGCACGGGCACACTTCAAGCCGTCGAATTCGACGGCGACGCGGCTACCGACGCGGTGCTGGCGATGGTGGCGGCGGCCGTATTCGCGGAAGGCACTTCGCGCTTCTATAATGTGGAAAATTTGCGCTACAAGGAATGCGACCGTATTACCGACTACCTGAACGAGCTGCGCAAAGCGGGCGCGGACGTGGAAGAGACGCAGAGCGAGATCATCGTGCACGGACGTCCGCAGGGCGTGGCCGGCGGCGTTCGCATCGACTCGCATTACGATCACCGCGTGATTATGGCGCTGACGATCGTCGGCCTGCGCGCCGAGCAGCCGATCACGATTACCGACGCGCACCACGTCGCCAAGTCGTATCCGGGCTTCTTCGATGACATGATCGCGCTTGGCGCGAACGTGGAATGGGTAAAAGAATAAGCGAAAGCTTATCCCAGGACCCAAGGAGGACAACCCCATGCCTTTTCAAAATCCAAGCCGTGAACAGATCGGCACGCTGCTGCAAGCAGCGGGCAATATCGCGGTCGTCGGCCTGTCCGACAAGCCGGACCGGACCTCGTACATGGTGTCGCACGCGATGCAGTCGCGCGGCTACCGCATCATCCCGGTGAACCCGGCCGCCGCCGGGCAGCAAATTCTCGGCGAGACGTGCTACGCTTCGCTTGCCGACGTGCCCGATCCGATCGACATCGTCGACGTGTTCCGCCGCAGCGAGTTCTGCGCCGACGTCGCCCGCGAAGCCGTCGAAGCCGGCGCCAAGACGCTGTGGCTTCAGTCCGGCGTGTTCAGCGACGAAGCGGCCGCTATTGCCGGCGACGCCGGCCTGACCGTCATCATGGACCGCTGCATCAAGGTCGAAGACGCCGTAACCGGCGCCGGCTCCCGCCGCTGAGCTTGTTCGTTGCGGACGCGCAAGGGCGCGCAAAGTTCGGACAATGCGCCTTGGCCGCGCCCGGCAGTCTGACCTCTTCTTATGCGGCTTGTATCCAAAACGGTGCCCGGCGATCCAAGATCGCCGGGCACCGTTTTTCTCGTCTGTGCTTCATCTCTGCATGATCCGGCTTGCCGGGCGCAGCGAGCGGTCGCGGCGAACTTCTCCCCGCCGTTTGCACAAGCTTTTCCCCGAAGAGGAACGCCCGGTTCCAAAGGCTTTTCCGTTCTATCGGAAGAGCTTTTTCGCACGGCGAAAAAACGCCCCGAATCCTTTGACAAACCTTTCTTCAAAGCTTACCATTTGAAAGAAGAGAGGAGAGGGGCATCTTTGAATTGGTTAGGTTCGCTTCAACAGCTTGGACGGGCCGTGATGATCCCGACGATGGTTCTGCCCGCTGCGGCCATCCTGCTCAGCGCGGGCAGCCTTCCCTGGGGAGCATGGGGGCTTCCGGGCGTGTCCGAAGCGTTAAACGTGGCCGGATCGGGCGTACTGCTCTATCTGCCTTATCTATTCGCCGTGGGCGTGGCGCTCGGGCTCGCCAACCAGGCGGGCTATGCCGGTCTGGCGGCGCTGATGGGCATGACCATCTACGAGCGCGTCGTCGATCATTTCGCGAGCGGGCAGATTCAGCCGACGACGCTGATCGGCATCCTGCTCGGCGTAATCGCCGGGGCGCTGTACAATCGCTTCAAGGATCTCAAACTTCCCGAAACGATCCAGTTTTTCGGCGGATCGCGCTTCGTCCTGCTGTTTATGGGACTGCTGTCGGCGCTGTTCGCTTTTGCCATGCTTGCGATTGGGCCGCTGCTGCAGGCGCTGATCAATCTGATGCATCTCGAAGTCCAGTCGACGGGCGGGTTCGGCCTGTTCGTCTACGGCATCTTGTATCGGGTATTGTCGGCGTTCGGCCTGCATCATCTGCTGAATAATGTCGTCTGGTTTCAGTTCGGTTCGTACGAGACGGCATCCGGCATGGTCGTACAGGGCGATCTGCCGCGCTTTTTCGCCGGAGATCCGACCGCGGGGCTGTTCATGGCGGGCTTGTTCCCGATCATGATGTTTGCGCTGCCCGCAACCGCGATGGCCGTCATTCACGAAGCGCGCGAAGACTTGAAGCCCAAAGTGCGCAAAACGTTTGTCCGCGCCGCGCTCGTCTGTCTGCTGACCGGCGTGTCGGAACAGATCGAATTCGCGTTTCTGTTCGCTTCGCCGTTTCTGTTCGCGCTGCATGCCGTGCTTGCGGGCTTCGCCATGTGGCTGACGTACGCGCTCGATATTCATCACGGCTTCTCGTATTCGGCCGGCCTGATCGATTTCGTGCTCAATTTCCATCTGTCCACGAACGGCTGGCTGCTGATCCCGATCGGTATCGTGTACGGCCTCGGCTATTACGTGCTGTTTCGCTGGGCGATCCGCAAATTCCAGATTCCGACGCCGGGCCGGGAAGAAGGCTCGACGCTCGAAGACTGGGCCGGCAATATCCCGTACCGCGCGCCGCTCATTTTGCAGGCGCTCGGCGGCCGGGATAACATCGTGCAGGTACAGGCCTGCATCACCCGCCTGCGCCTGACGGTCAAAAGCGACCGGAAGATCGACGGACACGCGCTCAAATCGCTTGGTTCCGCGGGCTTGATCCGACTCGGCGGCGGCAACGTCCAGGTCGTGTTCGGCACTTATTCCGAGCTGATCCGCGAAGAGATCAACAAGCTGATCGACCGCGAGCTGGACCATGTGCTGTTCGCTTCGCCGGTGCAGGGCCGGATGATTCCGCTCGACGAAGTGCCGGACCAGATTTTTGCCAAAAAACTTGTCGGCGACGGCGTCGCTTTTTTCCCGGAAAAAGACGAGCTTGTCTCGCCGGTGGGGGGCACGGTGCTGCATGTGTATCCGACGCAGCACGCGCTCGGCATCCGGACGAACGAAGATATCGACGTGCTGCTGCATGTCGGCATCGATACGTCGCATATCGAAGGAGCGTTCAAAGCGTTCGTCGAAGTCGGCGACATCGTGGAACCCGGCCAGCTGCTGATCCGTTTCGATCTGCCGCTGCTGCGGGAAAAAGCGAAATCGCTCGCGACGCCGATGCTGATCACGAATCCGGACCGCGTCCGTTCCTGGAGTTTCGCGCCGTTCAAAGCGGTCAAAAAAGGCCAGGCGTCGGTCATGTCGGTCGTGCTGTACGATAAAGATAGAGAAACGGGAGGGGGAGGACGATGATTACCTGTATCGGGGCCGCGCCCGGCGTAGCGATCGGGAGAGCTTTCGTTCTGCCGACATGGGAATGGGACGTGCCGGACCAGAAAATGGACGTGGTCGATCTGACGCGCGAATTCGAACGTCTGACCGAAGGCATCCATACGTCCCGCTGCGAGATCGAAGACATGAAAAAAGAGGTCAAAGAAATGGTCGGACCGGAAGAATCGAGCATTTTCGATGCCCATCTGGCCATTCTCGAAGACCCGGTATTCATGAGCGAAATCAAAGGAATCATCGAGCGGCAGTACAAAGCGGCGGAAGTGGCGGTCAAGGAAGCGATCGACCACTTCGTCACCATGTTCGACCTGCTCGACGACGAATACATGAAAGAGCGCGCGACCGATATCAAAGACGTGGGCAACCGCCTGCTCAAGCATCTGCTCGGCGCGCCGGAGATCAAACTGCCTTCGGACACGCAGCCGTACATCCTGGTCGCCAAAGAGCTGTCCCCGTCGCAGCTCGTGCATCTCAATCCGCAGCATGTGCTCGGGATCGTGACGCTGATCGGCGGCAAAACGTCGCATTCGGCGATCATGTCGCGGGCGATGGGCATCCCGCTCGTGGCGGGCCTCGAAGGCAAGCGCGAAGAAGCGTTCCAGACGGGCGAGCTGCTCGTGATCGACGGAGACGAAGGCGTCTTGTTCATCGATCCGGACGAAGAGACGCAGCGCGTATACGCGGACAAACAGCGCAAGCTTCAGCGTAAAAAAGAGCAGCTGCAGCTGTTGGCCGAAGTCGATGCGGTAACCCGCGACGGAGAGCATCTGACGCTTGCCGCTAACATCAGCTCGCTGCGCGAACTGGAAACGTCGCTCAAGCACGGCGCCCAGGGCGTCGGGCTGTTCCGGACCGAGTTCCTCTACATGGACCGGTCGGAATTCCCGAGCGAAGACGAACAGTTCGACGTGTACCGCCGCATAGCGCAGCGGGCGTCCGGCCAGCCGGTCGTTATCCGCACGCTCGATATAGGCGGCGACAAGCAGCTCGATTATTTCGCGCTGCCGGAAGAAGACAATCCGTTTCTCGGCTACCGGGCGATCCGGATCAGCCTGGACCGGCCGGATCTGTTCCTGACGCAGCTGCGCGCGATTTTGCGCGCCAGCGCTTTCGGCGACGTGCGCGTGCTGTATCCGATGATCTCGTCGGTGGACGAAGTGCTGCAGGCCAAAGAACTGCTGAAGCGGGCGATGGGTCAGCTAGGCGACCGGGGAGAAGCGTATAACGCGGATATTCCGGTCGGGATCATGATCGAAGTGCCGGCGGCGGCCGCTATCGCGGACCTGCTGGCCGAAGAAGTCGACTTTTTCAGTATCGGCACGAACGATCTCGTGCAGTACGTGCTGGCCGTCGACCGGATGAACGAGCAGATCGCGCATATGTACCATCCGTACCATCCGGCCGTACTGCGCATGCTGCGCATGACCGTGAACGCGGCGCGCGACCGCGGCATCGAAGTGAGCGTCTGCGGCGAATTGGCCGGCGACGAGCGGGCGATCCCGATCTGGCTCGAACTCGGCGTCAGCAAGCTCAGCATGTCGCCGCAGTCGCTGCTGCGCGTGAAGCACCGCGTGCTGAACACGTCGGCCGCCGAAGCGCGCGACACGGGCCGGCAGTGTTTCCGGCTCGGCCGTTCCGGCGAGATCGAGCGCCTGCTGTCCGCGTACGTCACGCCGGTAAGGTGAAGGCCCTGCGGCGGTATTGACGCTGCGCGGCCGACACGACAAAAACCGCCCCCGATCCGGGGGCGGTTTTTTTGCATACCGAAAACCGAAAATCAAAAATTGAAAAACGAAAATCGAAAACCGGATCAGGACGAAGCGCCGCTCATTTCCCGGCTGCCGAATTCGCCAGCGCGTCGCAGAACGCGCGTCCGTAAGGCGGCAGATCCGGCGGTCTGCGGGCCGAGATAATATGGCCGTCGACGACGACCGGCTCGTCTTGCCAGATCGCGCCGGCATTTTCCATATCGTCGCGAATGCCCGGCGTCGACGTGACCGTCACGCCGTCCAGAATTTTGGCCGAGATCAGCACCCAACCGGCGTGACAGATTTGCCCGATCGGTTTTTTGGCTTCGTGCATCTCCCGAACGAGCTGGAGCACTTTCGGGTAGCGGCGCAGCTTGTCCGGCGCCCAACCGCCCGGCACGAGAATGCCGTCGTAATCGGCGCTGTCCAACTCGTCGAAGCCGTATTCCGCTTCGGCGGGAACGCCGTATTTGCCGATATACGTTTTGCCTTTTTCCGCGCCGGCCAGATGAACTTCGGCTCCTTCTTCGCGTACCCGGTAAACGGGCACCCACAATTCCAGATCCTCGAATTCTTCGTCGACCAGAGCGATCACTTTTTTTCCGTCAAGACGCATGAAGATTCACCGATCCTTTCCGTAAGGGTCTATGCGGTCCAATAACCTCTTTCATTGTAACAGGACGGAAGGTCGGCCGCAAAACGGACAAAGAAACGTAAAACGTTTTATTGAAAGCGCTTAATTAATTTGGAAAACAAGCAGGAATTTGCGTGACGCGCAGCGAATCTATTTGCAGAAGCCTTTCTTTTGCCGCCTACCGCGCATGGGCAGGCTTTTACGCCGGAATACGGTGAATATCATATCCAAGGTGGAGGGATTGTTGGATGCTGGAGCATTGCGGATGCGGACAAAGATACGACCTGGATTTTCGACTCGTCGATTACAAACAGCATGTCAGCATTGACAACGTGCCCGTTCTGATCTGCCCAAAATGCGAGCACGAAGAAGTGCTGCACTGGGTGAAGCGCGACCTGACCACGCTGCTGGAGAGCCTGCCGCTGGACGGAGACCGTTACGGATTGGACTACACGGATTTTAACGAGCTGGCCCACATCGTGTATACGATCTTTACGTGCAGCGAAGTGGATACCAAAGACGCGTTCAAGGCGGAGATTACGGAAACGTGCATGATCCGGATCAATGCGCTGCTGGATTTGTACCGCTGCGCGGCGGGAGTCGGGGACCGGTCTTGGATGACGGAGATCGAATGCAGCCTGGCCCAACTGACGGAGAAAGTCGTCGTGGACGGACAGGAGCTGCGGTTTTCGCCGGCTTGAAGGAAGCGGTATGTTTTGAGCACTTTTGACTTCGATTTCCCCTATTGATACACTGAAAATTGACACTTGTATGGACAATGACAGGTGCCCAGATTTGCAGAACCGGGAGGAGACCGCATCATGCCTACTTTTAACCAGATCACGACCAGCGAGCAGCTGGAAGCCGTTATTCGCGAGTCGCAGGAGAAGCCGGTGCTGCTGTTCAAGCACAGCACGCGCTGCCCGATCAGTGCCGGAGCCTATGCGCAAGCGCAGAGCTATTTGAAAGGTTCGCCGAATCCGGACGCTGCCTACGCGCTGATCCATGTCGTGGAAGACCGTCCGGTATCGCTTGAAGCCGCGGACCGCCTCGGGGTGGAGCATGCGTCGCCGCAGGCGATTTTGCTCAAGGAAGGCCGGGCGGTTTGGAACGTTTCGCATTCCCGCATCACTTCTTCCGCTTTGCAGGAGGCGCTGTCCTAGGACAGCCGCCTTTTTTGGAAAAAAGTGAAGCGTTAACATTGCGCACTAAGCAAATTTATCGTATCATGGTACTAATGAAAGCTTGAATGTAATTCATTGAAACATGATTGAAAAATTTACTGGCAATGGAGAGAACAGATGTGACGGTAACTATTTATGATGTGGCACGCGAAGCAGGCGTATCGATGGCCACCGTTTCGCGGGTCGTAAACAACAACCCGAACGTAAAGCCGCAGACCCGCAAGAAAGTCTACGAAGCGATCGAACGTTTGGGCTATCGCCCGAATGCGGTTGCACGCGGCCTTGCAAGCAAGAAGACGACGACGGTCGGGGTAGTCATTCCCGATATTTCCAATTCGATTTTCGCCGAGATCGCGCGCGGCATCGAAGATATCGCCAACATGTACCATTACAATATCATTTTGTGCAACGCCGATAAGAAAAAAGACAAAGAGATTCGCGTCATCAACACGCTGCTGGAGAAACAGGTCGACGGCCTGCTGTTCATGGGCGGAACGATTACCGAAGATCATGTCCAGGCTTTCCAGACAGCTTCGGTGCCGATCGTTCTTTGCGCAACCAAAGATGAAAACGGTACGATTCCGGCTGTCGACATCGACCACGAAGCGGCGGCTTTCGACGCGGTCAGCACCCTGGTCCGTCACGGGCACCGCGAAATCGCGATGATCAGCGGCACGCTGCAGGATCCGGCCAACGGTTACTCGCGCTTCCAGGGGTACAAACGCGCGCTGGAAACGGCGGGTATCGAGTACCAGGAAGATCTGGTCCGCATCGGCAACTACCGGTACGAATCGGGCGTGGAAGCGATGAAATATTTCCTCGGCCTCAAACGCAAACCGAGCGCAATCTTCGCCGCAACGGACGAGATGGCGATCGGCGCGATCCACAGCGTGCAGGACGAAGGCTATAAAGTGCCGGACGACTTCTCGATCATCAGCGTGGACAATATCCGCATGGCTTCGATGGTTCGCCCGCAGCTGACGACCGTCGCCCAGCCGATGTACGATATCGGCGCGGTCGCGATGCGCCTGCTGACGAAGCTGATGAAAAAAGAGAACGTCGAAAACGCGCAGGTCATTCTGCCGCACGAAACGATTCTCCGTCTGTCCGTCGCCCGCTTGAACGACTAGGCGCCGATGGACAACACGATCCGTCCGATCGCCCTGATGGGCGCGATGGACGAAGAAATCAGGCTTCTGCTTGACGAAATGCAGCATGCCCGCAGCCGGAAGGCGGCGGGCATTATGTATACGGAAGGCATGTTCCGCGGCCGGCACGTCGTCGTCTGCCGCAGCGGAGTCGGCAAAGTCAACGCCGCGGCCGCCGCGCAGATCCTGATCAGCGAGTTTCGCGTGCAGGCGCTGATCTTTACCGGCGTGGCGGGAGCGCTGCATCCGGAACTCCGGATCGGCGACATCGTCGTGTCTGCCGACAGCCGGCAGCACGATATGGATGTGTCGCCGCTTGGCTATGCGCCGGGCGAGATTCCGTTTCACGCCGAATCGATCTTTCCGGCCGACCGCCGGTTGATCGAGCTGGCCGAACGATCGTGCCGGGCGGAAGGCGCTTCTTTCCGGGTAGGGCGGGTGCTCTCGGGCGACCGCTTTATCGCGGATCGCGACGACGTCCGGCGTCTGCGCGACGACTTCGGCGGACTCTGCACCGAAATGGAAGGGGCGGCGGTCGGCCAGGTCTGCCGTATGAACGACCTGCCGCACGTCATTCTGCGTTCGATGTCCGATCGGGGCAACGGCGAAGCGCCCGCAAGCTTCGCCGAGTTCACCCGGACCGCTTCGGCCCGTTCGTTCGCGATCGCGGCCGGCATCCTCGAACGTTGGGAAGAGGCTTGATGCGGCGGACAAGATCGGCGGGCTGAAGAGGTAGCAATTCGATTGGACGAGAGATAGCGAGCGAATAAGGCAGTGAGCCGCCTTGCGGCCGGCAGGCGCCGGCTGCAACGCGCATAACAAAACCCCCGGATACCGCTGCTGCGGTATCCGGGGGTTTTTGCGTTCGTGTTTTTGCGTTCGTTTGGTATTCATATGAAGGGAAAGGAAGCAGGAGTGAAGCTTGCTCCTGCGGCCGGGCAATCGCAGCCGGTCCGTTACGGACTGGCCACGCTCACGGCCGCGGACTGGGCCGACTCGCCGGCTTCGTTGGAAGCCGACACTTTGAACCACGCCGCGTACGGCGCCTCCAGCGTGTAGGAGAACGAAGCCGAAGCCGTCGTTCCGATTACGTTGTACGGGCCGCCGGCCGACGTGCTGTAATACACGGTGTAGGAAGTCGCGCCTTCCGACTTCTGCCAACCGAGCCGTGCTCCGCCGGCCGAACCGTTGCCTTGAAGCTGGCGCGGTTCTACCGGAGGCGTAACAGCGGCCGGCACTTCCGGCTGCTCGGCTTCCGCAGGCGGCGTCTCGGCTTCGGCCGGCGCTTCCGCCGGCACTTCCGGTTCGGCCGTGCCGTCTCCGAGTTCGCCGATCGGCTGTTCTTCTTCGATCGGCTCTTCCGGCGTCTCGGCCGCCGGTTCTTCGATCACGTCGTTCGGCACGACGATGCCTTCGACCGCTGCGCCTTCTTCCGGCACGCTCGGTGCCGGTTCCGGCGTATCGTTCACCGGCGGAGGCGCCTGGACGGCTGCTCCGACGATCCGGCTCGGCGACGATTCGTTGCCCGAGACGTCGACTGCCGCCACGTAATGCGTAGCGGAACTTGGCGAGATACGGAACTGCAGGAATTCGCCCGTGCGCACGCTGCCCGCGCGCTGGAACGAACTGCCGCCGTCCCAGGAGCTGTACAGCCGGTAGCCGACAACGTCGTTTTCCGGATTCGCGGTGAACGCGATCTCCGTGCCGGAGTTATCCATCCAGACGTTGACCGGAGCGGAAGGGGCATAGCCGTCGTCCGTTCGCGGGTCGACTTCTTTGGGCATGTCGACGCCGGCATCGGCGGGAATATAATAATCGAGCGATTGGCCGTTGCTCATCTTGGAGAGCGCGTTCTGCAGCTCCAGAATCAGCTCGTTGATCGGCTTCTCGCGGTTTACGGTCACTTTGTCCAGCACCATATCGTCCGGCGTTTCCGCGTGCGGCACGTAGTTGACGCCGTTATAGACGATATATTGCGCCTGGACGAGACCGTCGTCGTAATCGGTCGGCACGAATTTTTCGTTGAAAATGTCCGTGACCAGTTTGCCCGACTGCACCGTCAATTCGGTCGGAAGCTTGCCGCTGAAGCCGGATACGGTCTGGGTGACGATCCCTTCGGGTTCCGCGAACGCCTTCGTCGGGAACAGCTCCGGCTTGCGCGCGTTGACTTCGTTCATGATCGTCGCCCATAGAATCCGGGCACGGCCTTTGTCGTCGTTCATCGTATTAACCGGCTGGTTGTAGCCGGCCCAGACGCCGAGCGTCAGGTCGGGCGTATAGCCCATGAACCAGACGTCGCCGTAATCCTGGGTCGAACCCGTTTTGCCGGCTACGGCGATCTCTCCGTACGAGTTGAACAGCTCGGGAATGCTTCCGTTCGAAGCGTCGCCCGTGCCGTCGCTGACGACGCTCTCCAGCATGTCGGTCATCAGATAAGCCGTCTGCTTGGAGAAGACCCGATCCGGACTGACCTGATGCTTGTAGACGATATTGCCTTTGGAGTCGACAATCTTCTCGATCATGTACGTCGGATTGAATTCGCCGCCGTTGCCGATCGCGGCGTAGGCGCCGGTCATTTCCTTGACCGTGACGCCCTGGCTCATCCCGCCGAGCACGCCGGTCTGCGCTTTGTAATCACTGTCGGCGATCGTGGTGATGCCCAGCTTCTTGGCGAAAGCCCAGGCTTCTTTGATCCCGACCTTTTCGTTGAACAGCTTGAGCGCGATCGTGTTCAGCGATTGGTTCAGCGCATAACGCGCCGTAACCAGTCCCTGATACCGCCCGTTGGCGTTTTTCGG
Organism: Saccharibacillus brassicae; assembly: GCF_006542275.1. NCBI lineage: Bacteria > Bacillati > Bacillota > Bacilli > Caryophanales > Paenibacillaceae > Saccharibacillus > Saccharibacillus brassicae. The sequence goes on along the minus strand of NZ_CP041217.1, from coordinate 497,747 downwards.
AATATGGAACGTCGAGCCGGTCGCCAAAATGATCGGCGCGTCGTCGACGACGCTCGCTGGCTGGATCGTGCCGTTGTCGAGCGCCGGCAGATAAGCCGCGATCGGCTTCATGGCCGAACCCGGCTGCCGCTTCATCTGCGTGGAGAGGTTCATCTCCAGCGTGTCGAAGCTGCGGCCTTCGATCATGCCGAGCACCGCGCCGGTCTTCTGGTCGACGAGGCTGGCCGCGAGCTGCTGCGGCAGCCCGCCCGGATCGGCGGCGCCGAAGTTGGCCGGATTCTCCGCCACGCCGCGCATCGTTTTGTAGATGTCTTTGTCGATCGTCGTGTAGACGCGGTAGCCTCCGGTCAGCAGCAGTTGGTTCGCCGTCTCGTAGGAAGAACTGCTCTCGCCCGACGAAGCGTCCCCGCCCGGATTTTGCAGCGTCATGATGATCTTCGTCGCTTCGCGTTCGACTTCGGCCATCAGGTACGGATACGTCGCGTACGCTTTCGGCATTTTGCCCGACAGCGAGCCCTGCAGATCGAAAGCGAGCGCTTCGTCGTATTCGCCCTGCGTGATCTTGCCGTCTTCGAGCATGTTCGCCAGTACCCGATGCTGGCGGCTGACGGCGTTATTGAACCCTTTTTCGTTGAATCCGCCCCGGCTGTCAAAAGCGGAATACGTCGTCGGCAGCTGCGGCAGCCCCGACAGGTAAGCGGCCTGGGCCAGATTCAGCTGCGACGGATCGCTGAGGCCGAAGATGCCTTTGGCCGCCGCCTTGATGCCGAACAGATTGTAGCCGGCGGACCCTTTGCCGAACGGCATCTTGTTCAGGTAAGCCGTCATGATCTCTTCTTTGGACAGGAAACGTTCCATCCGCAGGGAGAGCAGAATTTCCTTGATCTTGCGGTCGTTCGTTTTGTCGAGACTCAAAAACACGCGCCGCGCGAGCTGCTGCGTCAGCGTACTGCCGCCGGTTTGGACCGACTCGTTCAGCAATTTTTGCTTGACTGCGCGCAGCGTGCTTTTGGTATCGATACCGGGATGTTCATAGAAACTTTTGTCTTCGATCGAGACCAGCGCGTCGATCGCGCTCTGCGGAATCTGTTCGTACACGACCGGCCTGCGGTCTTCGTCGGTACGCAGCTGGCCGATCGGCGCGCTGTCCCGGAAATAAGCGAAGCCCGTGATGGCGTTCTCGTCGATCGCTTGTTCGATCGAAGCTCGGGAGCGAACAGGCTCATCTTTGAGAATGGAGGTCACATACCCCGCTGCCGCGCCTCCGCCAAACAAAAGGATCGCAAATCCGAGAATGACGACCCACTTGAAAAAGGTCAGCGTTTTGCGGAAAAACGATCTTTTCTTGACGGAAGGTTTATTTTCGGGCGTTTTGTTTTCGTCTGCCATTGGCGTATCTTCCTCCTTTGAACAGGGCTTATTATAGCATAAAAACAAGAAAAACAGCACAAAAAATGGGGAGGAGGGCCAAGGAAGAGGAGGTGCTGCGGCCGGAGAGAACAGGGGCGAAGATCGACTTGCGCATAAAAAAATACCCGCAAGCTGCAAAGCTTGCGGGTATTGGGGCCGGACTTCCGATTAACGGTTGTAGAATTCGACGATTTGCTTCTCGTCGATTTCTTGCGACAGTTCGGCACGCTCAGGCAAACGGATGTATTTGCCTTCTTGAGCGGCTTCGTTGTACTCGACGTAAGCAACGAGGTGCGAACGGTTTTCGACAGCTTCTTTGATCGAAGCCATACCGCGGCTTTTCTCGCGAAGACCGATTACGTCGCCGAGGCTTACCGCGTAAGACGCGATGTCGACTTTTTTGCCGTTAACCGTTACGTGGCCGTGAGCAACCAGCTGACGCGCGCCTGCGCGGGAGTTGGCGAAGCCCAGACGGTACACGAGGTTGTCCAGACGGCTTTCCAGCAGGAACATGAAGTTCTCGCCGGCGATGCCTTGCATTTTTTGTGCTTTTGCGAACAGCGTGCGGAACTGCTTCTCGCCCAGGCCGTACATGTGGCGCAGCTTTTGCTTTTCTTGGAGCTGCATGCCGTAGTTGCTTTGTTTTCTGCGTTGGTTAGCGCCGTGCTGACCCGGAGGGAAGTTGCGCTTGAGATCTTTGCCGTTACCGCTCAGGGAAATACCGAGGCGGCGGCTGAGTTTGAATTTTGGGCCTGTATAACGTGCCATATTGGAAAAACTCCTTTGTCATGTGTAATGGCCGGGGAACCGTGTGCGCCGTATTTTGTTTCGCGTACGCAGGCCGGAGACGTTCTTCTCTATATAGAGAGAAACGAATCAACGTACTCATATCGGGAGAGTTCAGCCGCTGTCCCGATAGCAACAAAACGCGTGAGGGTGACGCACCGTTACACCCGGATACGTAGGTATCCGGCGTTCATACATCACTAAATTCTAAAGGATAACTCTTTAACCGTCAAGCTTAAAAAGCAAATAAATCCACACTATTTTCAAACAAAAAAAGGCTTGAGCCGAAAGACCCAATAAAAGGCGGAAATTCAAGAAAAATAGGATGCAAAACTGGGGCGAAAAGAGTAGTATAGGAGGAAGGTATTTGGAAGAAGCGAATAGGCCCGGCTTTTGCATGCGCTACGTATTCGGTTTGCGGAACCCGGGCTTTGCAATGCGGCAGGTATTGTTTTCGGCAAAGGAGAGAAATTATGTCCGAGCACGCAGGGAAGAACCCGGTGGAAGAAATTCGGCGCGACGAGGTCGGAGAAGCGCTGTTTCCCGTCGTATCCCGCGGCGACCAGTCGTTCTGGATTCAGTCCGTGGATATAGGCACGGCCGATTTCCCTTATATAGAACCTTTGCTCAAAGAAAGTTTTGCCGAATGGCAGGCCCAGAGCGCCGGATCGGCGCCGGGAGCGGAATGGTTTTTGTTCAGTCACGAAGGCGAAGCGGCCGCGGGCAGTCCCGAGCTGATTCTCCGTCTCAAGGAACAATCGGAGCATGCCGGCTGGATGTCGCTTGCGCGCCGGGAACCGGTGCAGGTGTCCGGCGATCGCCATCAAGGCGCCTATATGCGGGAACAAGCCTGTTTTGCCGTTCCGGTGTTTACGCGCAGCGGCGGCGAAGTGTTCGCCGTGCTCGGCTGCGCGGTACCGCAAAACGAAGCCGCCGGCATGCTGCGGGTCGTCGAAATGGCGGCCGCCCATTTTCGGACATGCTTTTACCAGCGGCTGGAGTATTCGTTCATCTACGACACGCTGTACACGCGGCAGGCCGGAGCGTCGGAGCTTGGCGGGGATTCGGCACTGTTTCGCATGGTTCGCAGGCTGTACGACAAATTTAACGTCGACGGCGTGCTGGAGGAACTGCTGCGCATCGTGCTCGTTCTGCATCCCGCCGCCCGCTGCAAGCTGCTCATGACCCAGGATTACCAGAGTTCGAATCCGCAGCTGCAGGCGTTTTTGCTCAATCAGCACGACTCGGACATTTGCACCAAAGCGTTCATGAAAGGCAGCGTGGAAGTGGCCCGTATTCCCGCGCCGAACTATTCGGAGCGGATCGAAGCGGCGCTCCCGCTTGCCGGGCATCAGGGCATTTACGGCGTGTTTCATTTTACGCTCGATTTCCCGCCCGACCGGCTCGATACGCGCCTGCTCGGCATGATCGCGGATACCGCGGGCAAAGCGTTCGAGAACGCCAAGCTGTACGAACAGTCGAATCTGCTCATCCGGGAACTGCTGCTGATCAACGAATTGACCAAGCGGCTTAACCAGAATCTCCAGCTCAGCGACGTGTTTTCTTTTGCGATTCAGGAATTGGTCGGCATCTTCCGCGCGGAGTACTGCTGCATCATCAAGGACAATCCGGCGGAGCAGCGCTTCGACGTCGTGGCCTGCAGCCTGCCCGAGCTTGAAGGCGCCTCGTTCAGCCGGGATTACGGCTTCGGGGGCACGGTGCTTCGCACCCAGGAACCGCTGATTATCTCGGACTACCTGGAATCGGATATGCCGTCGCGCTTCATGGAGCTGGTCGAAGCGCGTTCGATGATCGCCGCTCCGCTGATCTCCAACGGCAAGGCAATGGGCGCGGTGCTGCTGGCCCAGCGGGAACACCATTATTTTTCGTACGAAAATTTCAAGCTGCTGCAAATGCTGTCGACGCATATCGGCCTCGCCGTCAGCAACGCGACGCTGCATGCCGAGCTTCAGCGCATGGCCAACCGCGACGCGCTGACCGGCCTGCACGTGCGGCGGCATCTGGACGAGCGCATTCATGCGCATCAGCTCGAAGGGTCCAAAGGTTCGCTGCTCGTAATCGATATCGACCGCTTCAAGCAGGTGAACGATACGTACGGCCACCAGATCGGCGATTCCATTCTCCAACAGGTGAGCGGCATCGTCGTGCATTCGATCCGCGAGACCGACGTTTCGGCGCGCTGGGGAGGCGAGGAACTCGCCGTGTACTTCCCCGAGACGGCGCTTGAAGAAGCGCTGATCGTGGCCGAGCGGATTCGCTGTACGGTGGAAGAAGAGACCCGGCCGGGCGTGACCGTATCTTGCGGCGTCGCCGAATGGGCGCGCGAAGATGCGACGATCAGCGTCGAGTCGCTGTTCTACCGGGCGGACATGGCGTTGTATCAAGCCAAGAACAGCGGCCGCAACCGGATTCGCACCGCCGTGGCCGAATAAAGTTTCCGGCTCCATGCACGAAAATGTCCCGTACGGCTGCCGCCGCTCGGGGCTTTTTTGTGCCGAAAAGAAAACGAGCGCGATGACTTCAAGCGGGGGAAGTGCTACAATGGGAGTGCTATCGGCGGCGCTTTTGTTGACCGTCGTTCAATTCAAGCGGGCTGCGGGTGTTACGCCCGTCCCCGATCCCCGGGAGGAACAGACAGCATGCGTGATCCTAGAGTACAGAAATTGGCGAAAACGCTGGCGGGCTATTCCGTCAACGTCCAGCCCGGAGAGAACATCCTGGTCGAGATGATCGGCCCCGAACGCGACCTGCTTCAGGCGGTGGTCGAAGAGATCAGCGCTTTGGGCGGCAACCCGTTCGTGCAGCTGACGGACAAAAGGGTGCAGCGCACGCTGCTCATGAACGCGACCGAAGAGATGATCCGCACGTGGGCGGATACGGACCTGAACCGGATGAAGCAGATGCAGGGCTATATCGGAATCCGCTCGGGCGAAAACGTCAACGAATTGGCGGACGTGCCGGAAGAGAAGATGAAGATGTACAACGCGCTCTACAACCATCCGGTCCATAGCGAGCAGCGCGTCAAGCGCACCAAGTGGGTCGTCATGCGTTATCCGAGCGCCAGCATGGCCCAGTTGGCCAATATGAGCACGCAGGCGTTCGAAGACTTCTACTTCGACGTATGCAACCTCGATTACGCCAAAATGGACCGCGCGCAGGATTCCCTGCAGAAGCTCATGAACGAGACGTCGAACGTCCGCATCGTCGGGCCGGGCACGGACCTGAGCTTCTCGATCGAGAACATCCCCGCGATCAAATGTTCCGGTACGGCGAACATTCCGGACGGCGAGGTGTATACGGCGCCGGTACGCAATTCCGTCAACGGAACGATTGCCTATAACGCGGCAAGCGTCTATAATGGCATCACGTTCGAGAACGTCACGTTCCGCTTCGAGAACGGCCGTATCGTGGAAGCGACCGCGAACGACACGGACAAGCTGAACAACATTCTCGACTCGGACGAAGGGGCACGCCATATCGGCGAGTTCGCGATCGGATTCAATCCGTATATCCTGACCCCGATGAAGGACACGCTGTTCGACGAGAAGATCGCGGGCAGCCTGCATTTTACGCCGGGACAAGCGTACGAAGTGGCCGACAACGGCAACCGTTCGTCGATCCATTGGGATCTTGTGCTGATCCAGCGGCCGGAGTACGGCGGCGGCGAAATTTATTTCGACGACCGTTTGATCCGCAAAGACGGCATCTTTGTCGTGCCCGAACTGGAATGCCTTAATCCTGAAAATTTGAAGTAAGTTTCAAAAGTGTGGAAAACGGTTGATAAGAAAGCGGATACAAGTTATCATGAAACATGTGAGAACCAAGCATTCATTCAGATTTGGACGGAGGGATACAAATGGCCAAGAACAACGCAGCAGTTGTCGAAATCGCGCAGACCGCATCCCGCTTCTCTTCTTCGATCGTTCTGCAGGCAGAGAACAAGTACATCGACGTTAAGAGCATCCTCGGACTGTTCACGACTCTCGTGAGCAACCAACAGTATGAGCTTCACGTAATCGGCCCCGACGCCGAAGAAGCCAAGGCGGCAATGATCGAAGTGTTCGAGAGACACGGACTGAACGTCGTCATCGCTCCGGAATAATTCAAGCGAGCGACAAGCCGGGCACCGCACTTCCTAACGGATGCGGTGCTTTTCCGCGTGCTCGTTTACATTTTGTTAGCCGCTTCTTGTATTACCTTTTAAATTCGTCTAATATTAGAGTAGAAACGCCGGCCACACTTTCAGGCATAGGGGGGAGAAAATATGACTTCATCTGATGTGCAAGAGCAATTTCAAATCAAGGCAGCCAATCTTCTTCAAGAAGATGCAGATAAAATCGAGAAGTTGATAGAAGTACAGATGGAGAATCTGGCGACCCGCTACTGTCCTCTCTATGAGGAAGTGCTGGATACGCAAATGTACGGGTTTTCCAGACAGGTCGATTTTGCGATTCGGGCGGGCCTCGTCGGCGAGTCCGAAGGCAAGCAGATCGTAAGCAAGCTGGAACGCAATTTGGCGGTTCTCTACGAAGCCCTGAACAACAAGGAATAGCGGACCTGCCGCCCCTTTCGGGCTTCGACATAACAAAAGCGCGCACGGAGCTTTCGCTCCGTACGCGCTTTTTTTTGCGTCCTGCCAAGTTCTTGCGCCAAGTGCTTAATGGACCATGAAGAACGACACGCCGAGAATAATATAGACGGCGATCAGCAGCAGGCCTTCGTACCAGTTGGTCTCGCCGTCCTGAATGATGGACTTGGCGACGAACACGGATACGGCGATCGCGACGATCTCGATCGTCGAGAACACGATATTCATCGTGCCGCTCAGGCCGCCCATGAAGAAGCTGATAAAGATCAGCACCGGCGCGACGAACAGCGAAATTTGCAGGCTGCTGCCGACGGCGATTTCGACCGACGTGCCGATCTTGTTCTTCATCGCGAGCATGATCGCGGCGCTGTGCTCGGCGGCGTTGCCGACGATCGCGACGACGAAAGCACCGACGAACAATTCGCTCAGCCCGAACTGCGTCGTGAACGTCTCAAGCGTGCCGACGAGCCATTCGCTGACGAACGCTACCATGACGGTCGCGACGACGAGGTACAAAATGGAACGCTTTTTCGACCAGGCCGGCGCATGTTCGTCAGGCTCGCCGGCATGCGGCGCGGAAGCCGGAGCTGCCTGGGCGCTGCCTGCCGGAAGACCGCTTCCGACCGTGGCCGCCGAAGCGGCAGGCGATTCCGAAGGTTCGGACAGATACTCTTTGTGCGTGATCATCGAGAAGACGAGCCACGCGAGATAAGCGGCGATCAGGATGCCCGCCACGATCAGACTCAGCGTATTGATCTGGAGCCCTTCGATCGAATGGGTGTTGAGGAATACGGCCGGCACGAACAGCGCGATAACGGCTACGATCATCAGCGATCCGTTCATGCCCGCAAGCGGCACGTTGAAGCGCTGCACCTTGAACTTCACGCCGCCCGCGAACAGGCTGAGACCCAGCACGAGCAGCAGGTTGCCGATGATCGAGCCGGTCAGGCTCGCTTTGACCATGTCGAACAATCCTTCTTTGACGAGCAGGATGGCGATAATCAATTCGGCCGCGTTGCCGAACGTCGCGTTCAGGAAGCCGCCGAGCCTCTGCCCGGCGTAATGGGCGACGCTTTCGGTGGCGCGTCCGAGAAATCCGGCCACGAAAATGACCGAGATCGCGGAAAGCACGAACTCGAGCGTCGAATTCCAATGCAGCAGATGTCCGGCCGCGCTGAGCAGGAACGTGACGATCAAGAGGATGGGGGACAGCATTTTTTTCATACGATCAGGCCTCCGTTGAGAAATTCGGCTTCATTCGTTCAGTTATGTAAAGATGAAGATAAGAAGTCCATTCTCAATATACGCCACTTCGGGCATCCTTGAAACGATTTACCGATCACGGAGCGAAAAAAAGACAAAATCGGCATTTGCGCTGCAAGGGGGTTAGCCCTTAAAATAGAGGTATGAAGTAAGGAGGGATGGTCATGTCCGAACAAGTTCAACTGGACAATGGGAATGTACGAATCGCAAACGAGGTCGTAGCCAAAATAGCGGGAATGGCCGCGCTCGAAACGCCGGGAATCGCTGCGATGTCCGGCGGATTGTCGGAAGGCTGGGCCAAGCGTCTGAGCGGGAAAAACGTGCAAAAAGGCGTCATCGTCGAAGTCGGCCAGCTGGAGACGGCGATCGACCTGCGCATTATCGTGCTGTACGAGACGCCGATTCACGAAGTCTGCCGCATGCTGCAGCAAAACGTGCGCGAAGCGGTGGAGAACATGACCGGCCTGAAAGTGATCGAAGTCAACGTCAAAGTCGAAGGCGTCGCCTTCAAAGACGACATTTCGATCGAAGAGCCGTCCCGCATTCGATAAAGCGAGCTGCGGCGCACGCGGCCGATCCGCCGCGCCGCACGCAAAAAGGTTCTCCCGGACATACCGGGAGAACCTTTTTTGTCGTGCGGCAACTTGGCCTTCGCGCATCAGCGGGAACGGTACAATGCTGGGCGGCGTTCCGATAAGCTGACCGTCTCGGTCGTCTGTCCTTTGACGGCCGGCGCGGCTTTTTTGGAATCGCGCGAGATGCTGAGCAGGATGCCCATGCTGAACAGCGTGATCAGCAGCGACGTGCCGCCGTGGCTGATAAACGGCAGCGTGACGCCGGTCAGCGGAATCGTGTTCGTGACGCCGCCGATATTGACGAATGCCTGGATACCGATCAGCCCGACGATGCCGACGCCGGTCAGCGTGCCGAAAATGTCCGGGCAGCGCAGCGAAATGAGCAGTCCTCTCCACAGGAAGTAGAGGTAGAGCAGCAGGAACGCGGCCGTGCCGATAAAGCCGAATTCTTCGCCGATAATGGCGAAAATGAAGTCGTTGTGCGGGTTGGACAGGTAGGACAATTTCTGCACGCTTTGTCCGTAGCCCGCGCCGGTCGCCCCGCCTTCGCCGATCGCGATCAGCGAGTTCAGCAGGTTCTGCGTCGACCCTTTCGGATCGGCGAACGGATCGAGGTAAGCTTCGATCCGGTCGGCTTTGTAGCTGGAGCTTGCGCTGGCTTCATCCGCGCTTTTGGGTGTCAGCAGCTCCCGTCCGCCGAGGAACAGCGCGAGTACCGTGACGAGGATCAGCGCCGATCCGAGCAGATGCTTGACGCTGGCCCCGCCGGCATAAATGACGAGCATGCAGGCGGAGACGAGCACGAGGCAGGAGCCCAGGTCCGGCTGCAGCATGACGAGTCCGGCGATGACCGCGACGATGACGATGACCGGCATGAAGCCGGAACGCAGGTCGCGGAAACGGTCGCCTTTTTTGGAGATGAGCGCCGCCAGATACAGAATCGTGCTGATCTTCGCCAGTTCGGTCGGCTGAAGCGTGAGCGGGCCAATCCTGATCCAACTGTGCGCCCCGTTGATCGCGGGCGTGAACAGCACGACGATCAGCAGCAGGAAGGTCAGTAGGAACAGCGGAACGAACAATCGCTTGAAATTTTTGTACGGGATATTCATGACGACCAGCATGACGACGATGCCGAGCAGCGCGTATTGAAACTGGGGCAGCGCAAAATAAAACGGATCGTTGTCGAATTTACTGCCCAGCAGCGTAAAGCTGGAACTGGCGCTGAAGACCATCAGCAGGCCGAAGCCGGTCAGGATCAGGGTCAGGATCAAAAGTTGAAAATCGGGCGGCGCTTTGGGCGATCTTGTCTGCGTCTTGGTGCCGGTACGGCCTGTCCCATTCTTTTTTACTGTGCTCATGTAAGTTCAATCCTTCGGCGGACGCTGCAAGAGCGCCGTTTATGTGTGCAAAGAGTCGGGCAAGGCGCAAGGCCGGCTGCGGTGTTCGAACAGGCGTCAAAACTTCATCTTTCATCATAGTCGCTTTGAAAGGGAGGTGCAAGACCTCTCATAACGATGGGCTTCGCTTTTGTTTTTTGCTACAATGACGAACAGGCGGGACAAGCAGGCGGTCCCCATTTATAAACGGGCGAGCTTGAGGCCACACGGAAAGGACCTGAAAAGATGAACGAAACGGTGGAACACGGATTCGCGGAGATGGTGGAATGGCGCAGGCACCTGCACCGCCATCCGGAATTGTCTTATAAGGAACAGGAAACGGCGGACTTCGTCGCCGGCAAGCTGGAGGCGTTCGGGGTCGAAGTCCGGCGCGATCTCGGCGGGCACGGACTGATCGGCACGGTGCGGGGCGCGCTGCCGGGGCGCACTGTGGCGCTGCGCGCGGACATGGACGCGCTGCCGATCGAAGAAGAAGGCGGCGCGGACTACGCGTCGACGCGCAGCGGCGTCATGCACGCCTGCGGCCATGACGGGCATACGGCGGCGCTGCTCGGCGTCGCGCGCTATTTCGCGCAGCGCCGCGCGGCGCTGCGCGGGGAAGTGCGGCTGCTGTTCCAGGCTTCCGAGGAAGTGTGCCCGGGCGGCGCCAGGCCGCTGATCGAGCACGGCGCGCTGGATGGCGTGGACGCGGTATACGGCGTGCATCTGTGGACGCCGCTTCCGGTCGGAACGGTCGCGTCGACCGGGGGACCGATGATGGCGTCAACAGACGAATTTTTTATCGACATTACGGGACGCGGCGGCCACGGCGGCATGCCGCACGAGACGGTGGACAGCATCGTCGCCGCTTCGGCGCTCGTCATGCAGCTGCAGACGGTCGTCAGCCGTTCGGTCGATCCGCTGCGGCCCGCGGTGCTCAGTATCGGAACGATCAACGGCGGCTTCGCGCAGAACGTCGTGGCGGAGAAGACGCGGATCACCGGCACGGTGCGCACGTTCGACGAAGCGACGAGAGCGCTGATTCGCCGGCGGATCGAAGACATGAGCCGGCAGGTGGCCGAGACGTACGGCGCTTCGGCGGAAGTGGATTATTTGGTCGGGTATCCGGCCCTTGTGAACCACGAGTCCGAAGCGGAGCGGTTTTTCCGGGTTGCACCCGCGGCGCTGCCCGGCTTTGCGGTCGAAAAGGCGGTTCCGCTCATGCCGGCCGAAGATTTCGCCTATTACGTACGCGAGCGTCCGGGCTGCTTCATGCTCGTCGGAGCGGGCAATACCGAAAAGGGATTCGTGTATCCGCATCATCACCCGAAATTCGATTTCGACGAATCGGCGATGAAAGCGTCGGCTGCCCTGCTGATCGCTATGGCCGAATCGGCGCTGGCCGACGAATCGTAAACAAACGGCGGATTCGGCGAGTTCGGGAGAGACTTTTTGTAACTCATCCTCTTCTGTTAAAGGCTTACATCCTGTACGGGGTTATGCTATGATATTCGTACCTGCCCTTCCCGGGTGGGAACGGGCAGAGTTTGCGTATAGAAGCGAGATGACCTAATGAGCGTATCGGAGATTGAGACAGTCGACATGGCCCGCGTGCTCATGAACGCATATGATTTGGGCGATATGATCAACGGTTCCGTCGAAGTTGCTGATTATTTATATTGGCGCGAACGGATGCAGGAGCATCCCGAAGTGCGGCGGCTCATCGTGGAGTTGAACGCCAGAAAAGAATTGTTCGAAGAAACGCAGCGGTTCGGGCATTTCCATCCGAACTACCACGCGGCAAAAGAAGAAGTCGAACAAGTGGAGCGGGCGATGGAAGAGATCGAAGCCGTAGCCCGGTTCCAGGCCGCCGAAAAAGCGCTGGACGATCTGCTCTTTGAAATGTCGGAGACGATCGCGTATTCCGTGTCTTCGAGCATCAAGGTGCCGGGCAACAACCCGCTGCCGAAATCCGGCTGCGGAAGCGGCGGCTCGTGCGGCTGCGGCTGAGAAGCGGTACCGTTTTATTTACAGAAAGAAGGTGCAGCATGATGGTTCCCGAACGAATCGGCTATATCGTATGGGTCAACGACCTCAAAGCGGCACGCAATTTGGAGAAGTACGGAACGCTCCATTACGTATCGCGCCGGATGCATTACGCCGTCGTCTACCTCAACGCCGACCGGGCGGAGGAGACGGCCAAACATATGCGGAGACTCTCTTATGTGCGCAAGATCGAAAGATCGCATCGCACAGACCTCAAGACGGATTACGGCAGCAAGATTCCGGAAGAGCTGGAGACGGACCTTCCCGATTCCGAAGCGTTGACGAGCTGAGTACGGGCTCCGCGCGCAGGCAAAAAGAAAAAGCGGCCCCAAGCGGGCCGCTTCTTCTATAGCTTGTATCCAAAGCTGGTCTCCGATTCATTGGCTTTTTTTGAATCGCTTGTATAAATTAGAGGCATGATGTAGTATACCGGGTATATATACATAGATATAAAGACCTACGGCCTATCCGGCCGACTCTTCGGCTGCCTGAACCCCGGTTAAGCCGAAGCTTGCCGGATAGGTCCAAAACAGACCAAGTCGAGTCTCTGGAGAGTGATAAACGGTGCGGGATAAGGCGACGGAACGATGGAGCACTTACGAACCTTTTTTCATCGCTCTCGGTGACAAAAAGGTGGCGGATATCGTCATTACGAATCATGCCAAAGGCCGCTACGGCGATCGCGTGGACAGCGGGCATGAAGATGCGGAAGAGATCGCGGCCTGGTTGTGGGAATGTCTCCAGACCGAGCGGATCGTTCCGTATTATCGCAAAGAAGAAGACGTCTACCTGATCGACGACGACATCGTCATGGTGGCGGAATTCGGCGAGCTGACCGGACCTTATCCGGTCGAAAGCGGACCGCTGCACAAGATGATCGTAGTGACTTTTCTGGGCCGAATGTCGGAAACTATCGAACTGCGCGATTTGAAATCGTACTATTCGTGGCTGCGGCATTCGCGAAGAATGACGTTGATGAAGAACAACCGCAAGAAACGGTAGCGCGCCCGGGTACAAAGCGGGGCGCTGCCGTCAACCGAATACGAAGAAAGCCTGGCATGGAAATTTATTTTCATGCTTTTTTTTGCGAGGAGGATTCCGATGGCGCTCAATTTCCACCAGCTTCATATTTTTCATACCGTCGCCGAAAAAGGCAGTTTTTCCGCGGCGGCCGTCGCGATGCACATGACGCAGCCGGCGGTGACGATGCAGGTCCAGACGCTGGAAGAATATTTCGGCACCAAGCTGCTTGACCGTTCCACCAAAAAGATCGCGCTGACCGAGTCCGGCCGCATGCTGCTGCCGTTCGCGCGGCGCAGCATCGAATTGATGCGCGAGACGGAGAGCGAGATGACGCGGTTCACGCACAAGCTCGAAGGCCGTCTGCAGCTCGGAGCCAGCAACACGATCGGCGAATACGTGCTGCCGCCCCTGCTGGTCCCGTTCGGCCGCCAGCACCCGGATATCACGATCTCGCTCAAAGTGATGAACACGACGCAAATTTTGGACGAAATCGCCCGGCATACGCTGAATTTCGGCCTGGTCGAAGCGCCGGTCGTCCATCCCGATATCATCAGCGAATCGGTCATGCACGACGAACTTCGGCTGATCATACCGGCCGGCCATCCGCTCGAAGGCCGCCAGACGGTCACACTGGAAGAAGCTTCGGCGTATCCGTTCGTGCTGCGCGAAGAAGGTTCGGGTACAAGGCAGGTGATGGAAGACGAATGGAGAGCCAAAGGCATGGACCCGCGCGCGCTGCAAACGGTCATGGAACTGGGCAGCACCGGAGCGGTCAAATCGGCGGTGGAAGCGGGACTCGGCCTGACGATGCTGTCGCCTTCGTCGGTCAAGCATGAATTGGCGCTCGGTCTGCTGCATGCGGTTCCGATCGAAAATGCCTCGTTCAAACGGCAGTTTTATTCGGTTCGGCTCAAATCGACGCTGCTGCCGCTGGCTGCGGTCGCTTTTTTGAATTTTTTGCGGGAAAGAACGCTTGGCGAGAGCGGAGAAGGGAGCGGGACGTTATGACGAATCCGGAAAAAGAAAACGGACGGTACGACCTGCATATGCACAGCACGTCGTCCGACGGGATGAATACGCCGTCGGAGCTTGTCGGACTTGCCGCCGGGCGCGGTCTGGCGGGGATCGCGCTGACGGATCACGACACCGTCGCGGGCGTTGGCGAAGCGGCGGAGGCGGCCGCGCGCGCCGGGCTCGACTTCGTGCCGGGCGTGGAGATCAGCACCCGCGCGGGCAGCCGGGACATCCATATGCTCGGCTATTTCTTCGATCCGGCGGACGCGCGGCTGCGGCAGCGCCTGGCCGGCCTGCGCGACGTGCGCGATGTACGCAACGACCGCATCCTGGAGCGGCTGCGCGAACTCGGCGTAGACATTACGCTGGCGGAAGTGAAAGACCGCGGCGGGCGCCCGCTGCAGCCGGGCGAGAGCGTGGGCCGTCCGCATATGGCGGACGTGCTCGTGCGCAAAGGCTATGCCGTCGACCTGCGCGACGCGTTCGACAAGTATTTGGCGGAAGGCGCGGCGGCGTATGTCTCGCCGCCGCGCGTCTCGCCGGTCGAAGCCGCGGCTTGGATCCGGGAAGCGGGCGGCGTGCCGGTGCTCGCGCATCCGGGCCTGTACGGCGACGACGCGCTCGTGCGGCAGGTGCTCGCCGAAGCGAAGCCTGCCGGAATCGAAGTCCGGCACCCGGACCACGATCCGGCAGCGGAAAAGCGTTACCGCCGCTTGGCCGCGGAATACGGGCTGCTGACGACGGCCGGGTCGGATTACCACGGGATTCGCCAGGGGAAAGTCTTCCACGGGGAACTCGGCGGGTATACGGTGGAAGAAACCCGGGTAGCGGCTCTGCGCGCCGCCGCTTCGGCTCCGAAATCCGGTTAACGGTTCGGGATTGGGGTCCGACGATTCGACCGGACCCGATTTGACCCAATCCGATTCGACCCAAACCGATTCGACGCGGCCCGGTTCAATCCGGCCAGATCCGACCTGCGGCAGCAGCGTCAAAAAGCCGGCTTTCCCATTCGCGGGAAAGCCGGCTTTTGGCGTATACAGGTTTATAAGAAACTTGTTCGATCGGGCATTCGCCGCCGCGAGCTGCGCCGGGATTCAGCCGTTCTTGACCGCGCTCGGCAGCGCCTTGATCAGGTCTTCGTCGGGCGTGACGAACAGCGTCTTCTGGTGATCGTAGATAACGAAGCCGGGCTTGGAGCCGCTCGGCTTGCGCACATGCCGGATCTGCGTCGTGTCGACCGGCACGCTGCTGGAATGTTTGGCCTGACTGAAGTAGGCGGCGAGCTGGGCCGCTTCGTTCAGCGTCGCTTCGCCGTATTCGGCGCTGCGGATCACGACGTGCGAACCCGGAATGTCTTTGGTATGCAGCCACGTGTCGCTGGAATGCGCCAGACGGTTCGTGATGAACTCGTTTTGCAGATTGTTTTTGCCGACGTAGATCTCGATGCCTTCCGACGACGTGTACAGATGCAGCGTCGGTTTGTCGTTCTTTTTTTTCTTTTTGGCACCGCGGGGAACCCGGCTGCGGACATAACCCTGTTCCGCCAGCTCCGCCCGAATCTCGTCGACGTCGCGCAGCGAAGCGTCGTTCAGCTGCTGGAGCAGGCTGTCCATGTAGGCGATCTCTTCGTGCGTCTTCTTGATCTGTTCGTCGATAACGACCAGGCTGTTTTTGTATTTGTTGTACTTTTTAAAATAGCGCTGGGCGTTATCGGACGGGTTGATCAGCGGATCGAGCGCAATCTTGATCTCGCGCTGTTCCTCGTCGTAGAAATTGACGACCTCGATTTCCTTCATGCCTTTTTTCAGCAGATGGAGCGAAGCGAAAAGCAGTTCGCCCTTGATCCGGTACTGCTCGGCATCCTGCGCTTCTTCGAGGTCTTTGTCCAGGTGAACGAGCTTTTTGACGTTTTTGCCGCGCTCGTTCTGCAGGAACTTGATCAGGTCGCCGACTTTTTGCTTGACCGTGTCGCGGTCGGCTTTGTCGCCGTAATAATGCTCCATGCAGAAGCTGATCGAATCGAACGTGCGGCGCTCGTCTACGATCAGCTTCAGCGGAACGGCCGAGAAGACCAGCTTGCCGCGCGCGTTGAGTCCGGTGCACGGAGCGAAGCGCCCTTCGCGCACATCGGTCATCAGGGCGTCGAACGCCTGCCAGATCGCGGACACGTCCGGCTCGCCGGCCGAATGGTCCGTATCCGCGGACCCGCTCGCCCGGTGCAGCACTTCCTGGGCGATCAGCGGGCTGAGGCCGGTATACGCTTCGACCAGCCGGTTCACGGGCGTGTCCACGACATTCTCGTTCCATTTTTGCTTGAACAATTCTTCGCCCGTCTCCAGCGGATTCAGCTTGTGCTGCTGCGGCGGCTCCTGGTATTGGAAACCGGGCATGATGATGCGGTAGCTGCTGATCGCCGGCGTGACGTGGTGGATGCCGTCGAGGATGGCGTCCGTCGCGGCGTCCAGCAGGATGATGTTGCTGTGGCGGCCCATCAGCTCGATGACGAGTTTTTTGAGCGACACGTCGCCCACTTCGTCGCGCTGCCGGATCCAGAAATGCAGGATGCGTTCCATGCCGACCTGTTCGATCTTCTCGATCACGCCGCCTTCGCAGTGTTTGCGCAGCAGCATGCAGAACATCGGCGCTTCCGGCGGATTCATGTACGATTGTTCCGTGAATTGAATCCGCGGATACGTCAGGCTGGCGGACAACAGCAGTTTTTTGTTGCCGGCGCGGGAGCGAATCTGGAAAATGATATCGCTGCCCGAAGGTTGGTGGATTTTGCCGATCCGGGCACCTTGAAGCGATGCCAGTTCGTCGGCGATTGCGCGTGTGACGATTCCGTCCAATGCCATCTATAACGACCTTCTTTCTGTATGCGTCCGGGTGGATTACGGTTCGCCGCGCGGAAAAACACAAAGTTTCACGCAGAAAATCAATAGCAATCGCGCGGAGGTTCGGGTATCTTAGTTAATGTAGCTTTCGCGGAGAATCCGCGCTAAAGCCCGATACCCGAGGCTGCCGCGGGCGGGCTTCCGCAAACGGACGCGGCAAGATCTATATTGAGCGAAACCGGCCCTTTCGTCAACTTTTCGCGGCGCGGGAAGCGGGCGAAGCGCCGGTCTCGAAACCGATAAGGAGTGGAATGCGTGATGGAATTTACGAAAATGCACGGCTTGGGCAACGACTTTGTTATCGTGTACGGAGAACAGGAACTGCCGGCGAATGCGGCCGAGCTTGCGATACGGGTATGCGACCGCTTTTTCGGCGTGGGGGCGGACGGGCTTGTCTATATTCTGCCTTCGGAAAAAGCGGACTTTAAAATGCGCATCATGAACTCGGACGGATCGGAAGCGGAGCAGTGCGGCAACGCGATCCGCTGCGTCGCCAAATACGTCTACGACCACAAGCTCGCCGAAGGCGAAAGCTTGACGATCGAAACGATCGGCGCGGGCGTGCAGCCGCTGACGATCCGCGCGGAGAACGGCGTCGCCCGGACGGTACGGGTCGACATGGGCGCCCCGATTCTCGAAGGCGCCAAAATTCCGGTCGCGGTAGACGGCGAACCGGTCGTCGACCAGCCGATCGAAGCGCTGGGCGAACAGTTCCGCTTCACCGCCGTGTCGATGGGCAATCCGCACTGCGTCATCTACGTGGACGACGCGGTCAACTTCGACCTCGCCACATGGGGACCGGTGCTCGAGAAGCATCCGCTGTTCCCCAAAAAGGTCAACGTCGAGTTCGCGACGGTGAACAGCGCGGAGCAGATCGATATGCGCGTCTGGGAACGCGGAGCCGGCCCGACGCTGGCCTGCGGAACGGGCGCCTGCGCGACGCTCGTCTCGTCGGTGCTGAACGGCCTGAGCGGACGCGAAGCGACCGTCTCGCTCAAAGGCGGCGACCTGTTCATCGAATGGAACGAAGCCGATAACCACGTCTACATGACGGGGCCGGCCGCCTTTGTCTACACCGGCCGTCTGACCGACTGACCGGCCGCGGCCCGGCGCCGCCGCTTCTTCCGAATCGCCAATCAACCGACCGCAGCCGCGCGAAGCCGCCGCTTGCGTTCGTCACGGGTGCGTGACGACGCAGGGGGCAGCCGCGCCGCTGCGGTTTTTGCTTGCGCCTGCGGCTAGGCTCCTTATTAGGCATTAGGCATTAGGCGCCTGCCGGCACGCGGCACGCGCGTCGGAGACTGAGCCGGAACCGGAGCGCAGCAAAGCCGCCTTTCCGTAAGGAAAAGCGGCTTGAAGGGGACCGAAAGCGCAAAGCTTGAACCCGCGTCCCGCGTCGGGCAGCGCGTCGGGCCGCACTGCCCGGGAAGTCTGACGCCGCCCGGAAGTCTGCCTTAGAGCGCGAGCGGACGAAGCTTCGCTTCGATCTCGGCGCGGCGCGGTTCGAGGAACGAAGGCAGGCCCAGCTTCTCGCCGAGCGATTCGATCGGTTCGTCGATATCGAATCCCGGCGTATCCGTCGACAGTTCGAACAGGATGCCGTTCGGCTCGCGGAAATACAGGGCGCGGAAGTAGTCGCGGTCGACGCGGCCCGAGTTCGGCAGGCCGCTCGCGGCCAGACGGTCGATCCACTTGGCGTATTCTTCTTCGTTCGGGATGCGGAACGCGACATGGTGCACGCCGCCGCGGCCGAGCCGGAACTTCGGCAGGTCGGGCCGCGCTTCCAGATGCACTTCGGCACCGGAGCCGCCTTCGCCGGTCGCGAACACTTCGATCTCGGCGAAGTCGCCGGCCGGCGAAGGATAGGCGCCGATCCGGCGGAAGCCCATCAGCTGCGTCAGTACGAGCGCGGTCGGCTTCGGATCGGCGACGGTCAGCGTCACCGGGCCGAGGCCGACGATTGCGTGTTCGAGCGGAATGTCTGCCGCGGCCCACGGTTCGCCCGGCGCGACGCCGGCTTCGCCGTTATCGGCGACAAGCACCAGCTGCGTGCCTTCGAAGTCTTCGAACGCCAGCACGTCGCGTCCGGCGCGAGCGGAGAGGCCCGCATGGTGGATGCCGAGCGCGTCCAGCCGTTCGGCCCAGAACTTCAGCGAAGCGGTCGTCGGCACGCGCAGCGAAGTGGACGAAATGCTGGAGACGCCGGGATAGGACGGGCCGATGCCCGGATAATCGAAGTAGGTGACTTCGGTGCCGGGATTGGCCACCGCGTCGCCGTAGAAGAGATGGTAGGAAGTCGTGTTATCCTGGTTCACCGATTTTTTGACCAAACGCATGCCGAGCACGCGGGTGAAGAAATCGAAGTTTTTTTCGGCCTGGCCGGTCATGATCGAAACGTGGTGCTGTCCGAGAAGCTGCATGGAGATCGTCTCCTTCATTCATTAATTTATTATTAAAAATAAAGCTGCTTTATTAATTTCAGTATATATCTTTAATTGAAGATATGCAAGGGCGAATTCCGAATTTGCAAACACTTGCGATTCCCCTTGTTTCGGTATGCATAATCCATTAA
Organism: Saccharibacillus brassicae; assembly: GCF_006542275.1. Lineage (NCBI taxonomy): Bacteria > Bacillati > Bacillota > Bacilli > Caryophanales > Paenibacillaceae > Saccharibacillus > Saccharibacillus brassicae. The sequence continues at coordinate 478,179 of NZ_CP041217.1, read as the reverse complement.
AATAGGGTAACGGATGTGATGACGATGTCTTTCAGTATGACCGGCTATGGTCAATCCGCCATGCAGCGGGGCGGATACAAAATTCAATTTGAGGTCAAATCCGTCAATCATCGCTACTGCGAAGTTGTGCTGCGGATGCCGCGGGAATGGAACGTTTTTGAAGACGTTCTCCGGCGGCTCGTCCAGCAGCATGTGAAGCGCGGACGGATTGACGTGTACGTGACCAGGGAAAGCGAATCGCAGGGGAATTCGATGGTGCTGAACCGCGCGGCGGCGGAGTCCTATATCCGGGCCGCCCGCGAATTGGAACAGGCTTACGGAATCGACGGACGCATTCGGGCAGCCGAGCTGCTGGCGCTTCCGGACTTGATGATTCCCGCGGAATCGCCTCTTCCCGAGACCGAAGACGAAGATTGGGAGCGCGTGCTGCGGGAAGGGCTCGGCGAAGCGCTCGGCCAGCTGCTCTCGATGCGAAGCGCGGAAGGCGGCCATCTGATCCGCGACTGCCGGCTTCGGCTCGCCAACCTGACCGCGGCCCGGGAGCAGCTCGTTCGCCTGGCTCCGACGGTCGTCGAAGACTACCGGACGAAGCTGCGCCAGCGGCTTGCCGAGCTCGGCGAGGGCAGTTTCGGGCTCGACGAGCACCGGCTCGGCATGGAGGTGGCGCTGTTTGCCGACCGATGCAGCATCGACGAAGAACTGGCGAGGCTCGGCAGCCACTTCGACCAATGCGCCGAACTGCTCGGCAGCGGCGACGCCAAAGGGCGCAAACTGGACTTTCTGATCCAGGAAATGAATAGGGAAGTCAATACGATCGGCTCGAAGGCGAATCATCTGGCGCTCGGAGGCCATGTCGTCGAGATGAAGGCGGAGCTCGAGAAGATGCGCGAGCAGGCCGCCAATCTCGAATAACGGCCGGGCGCCGGCCCGACTTACAGAAAAAGAACCGAACTTACTTAGGGGGAAAACCTGGACATGGCAATCAAGCTCATCAATATCGGCTTCGGGAACATTGTATCGGCTAACCGAATCATTTCCATCGTAAGCCCGGAATCCGCTCCGATCAAGCGGATCATTCAGGAAGCGCGGGACAGGCATATGCTGATCGACGCGACGTACGGACGCCGAACGCGTGCCGTCATCATTACCGACAGCGATCATGTCATTTTGTCCGCGGTACAACCGGAGACGGTCGCGCACCGCCTGTCCACCAAAGACGACGATAACGACGAATAAATGGAGAGAACTATGTCTAAAGGGTTATTGATTGTATTGTCCGGACCATCGGGAGTCGGAAAAGGAACCGTATGCAGCGCGCTGCGCAAAAGATTGCCGGGACTCGTGTATTCGGTGTCGGCGACGACCCGTTCGCCCCGTTCGGGCGAGCAGCACGGCGTCAATTATTTTTTCAAAAGCCAGGAAGAGTTCCGTGACATGATCGCAAACGACCAACTGCTCGAATACGCGCAGTACGTCGAGAACTTTTACGGAACGCCGCGCGATTTCGTCGAACAGACGATCGAAGCGGGGAACGACATTATTTTGGAGATCGAAGTGCAGGGAGCGCTCAAGGTGAAGCAGACGTTCCCGGACGGCGTATTCATTTTCCTCACTCCGCCTTCGCTCAAGGAACTGAAAGATCGCATCGTCGGACGCGGAACGGAGACGGAATCGGTTATTCACGATCGCTTGTCGATTGCCGAAGAAGAGATAGCGCTTATGCGCCATTACGATTACGCCGTCGTGAACGACGAAGTGGACCGGGCCTGCATGCGGATCGAATCGATCATCGTGGCGGAACACTGCCGCATCGCGAAGTAGGCCGCCCTTTTTTGCCCATAGATTGCCGGAGAACCGGACCGCCTCCTTCCAATGCCGCGCCCGCGCGGACGACGGAGGCACAGAGAGGACGATAAACATGTTATATCCTTCCATCGACAAAATCATGACCAAAGTAGACAGCAAGTATTCCCTGGTTGTAGCCGCAAGCAGACGGGCCAGACAGCTGCGCGAAGGTTCCGAATCGGACATGCCCAACCCAAGATCGCACAAGCAGGTCGGCGTCGCTCTCGAAGAGATCTACAACGATTACCTGAAGATCGAAGCGCGCGACGAGAACGAAGTGGTCGAAGAACAAAAAGGCAAACGGAACCTGTAAAGGTCCGTTCGGCGCATTCCGCGCACATCATCTTGCCCAAATAGACAAAATACGCCGCAAGGCTCCGTCTTTAACAACCGATAAGGTTGTTATTTTTTTTCAGAAGGGGGAATAAGGCATGTTGAAAGGGAAAAAAATTCTGCTTGGCGTAACCGGAGGCATCGCCGCTTACAAAGCCGCGACGCTGTGCAGTCAGCTGGTCAAAGCGGGCGCGGACGTTCAGGTGATCATGACCGCGTCGGCGCAGGCGTTTATTCCGGCGCTTACGCTGCAGGTGCTGACCCGCAATCCGGTGCATACGGACACTTTCGAAGAAATCAACCCGAAAGTCGTCAATCATATCGATCTGGCCGACTGGGCCGATCTGGTACTGATCGCGCCGGCGACGGCCAACAGCATCGGCAAGCTGGCCCACGGGCTGGCCGACGACATGCTGTCCACGACGCTGCTCGCGGTCACCGCTCCGGTCATGGTCGCTCCGGCGATGAACGTGCATATGTACACGCATCCGGCCGTCATGCATAATCTGCAGACGCTCGCGGATCGCGGCGTTCTGATGATCGAACCCGGCAGCGGCATGCTCGCCTGCGGATACGTGGGCAAAGGGCGGATGGAAGAGCCGGAGACGATCGTCGACGTGCTGCGGCACTTTTTCGCCGAGCGCGAACATCCGGCTTCTGCCGGCAGCGAGGCGCAGGCGATTGTCGGCGGCGTTTCGGACGAGCCCGCCTTTCTCGATCCGGGTCCGGAATCGTTCCCGACCTCGCTGGATGAACGCGCGGCCGGCCGGGGCGAAACGCTGTTCGCTACGGCGGGCGGCGTCTCCGAGCTTGGTCTGGCCGGCGGGGAAGCGGCTCTGCCCGCATTCGCCGCGCCGGAAGAAGCAGCGGCTTCGAAGCCTGGCAACGGAAGTCTTCCGTTAGCGGGCAAAAAAGTCGTCGTCACGGCGGGCGGCACGATCGAACGTATCGATCCGGTCCGCTACATCACGAACGATTCGTCCGGCAAAATGGGCGCGGCGCTGGCGCAGGCCGCGCGCGACCTCGGCGCCGACGTGAAGCTGATCGCGGGCAAAGTGCAAATTCCGCTTCCGCCCGGCATGGACATTATCCGGATCGAGTCGGCCGAAGACATGTACGAAGCGTGTCTGAACGAGTGGGCCGATACCGATATGCTGATCATGGCGGCCGCGATCGCGGATTACCGCCCGAAATCGAGTTCGCCGCGCAAAATCAAAAAAGGCGGCGAGCATATGGCGCTTGAACTGGTTAAAACGGTGGATGTGCTGCAAACGCTCGGTTCGCAAAAAGAACATCAATTTCTGGTCGGCTTCGCGGCGGAGACGAACGATATCGACGTCTACGCCGCCGAAAAGCTTCAGCGCAAAAACTGCGACCTGCTCGTGGCGAACGACGTTACGCAGGCGGGCGCGGGCTTCGGAACCGACACGAACATCGTGCGGCTGTTCGGACGGGAAGGCAAGATCGCCGATCTGCCGAAACAGTCCAAAGCCGACACGGCGCGCGACATTCTGCTTGAAGCTTCGCGGCGCATGGCGGAGGGAGCGAAGCGATGAATTTTGCACGGGTTATTGTGGACGTGCCGGTACGGGCGGTCAGCCGGCCGTTCGACTACCGGATTCCGCCCGAGATGCAGGACTGGATCGCTGTCGGCAGCCGCGTCGGCGTGCCGTTCGGCGGACGTACCGTGCAGGGGTTCGTCGTCGGCCTGACGGACGAAAGCGAATATAAGCACGGACGGATCAAAGCGATTCGGGATCTGCTCGATCTCGTGCCTCCGCTGCCGCCGGATCTGGTCGAACTGGGCGGCTGGATCGCCGAGAAATACGCCTGCCACGAGACGACGGCGCTGCAGGCGATGATTCCTTCGGCGCTCAAAGGCAAAGCGGAGCGGTTCATCCATGCGGCGAATACGGAGCAGACCGAAGGCGAGAGCCAGGAAATCGGCCGGCTGCTGGAGAACCTGCCGGAAGAGACTGACGAATTGTCCCTGTTCGGCGGACCGTCCTCGGCCGACGTGCCTTCGGCGCAGGAGATTCTCGACTACGTCAGAAGCCGGGGACAGGTCAAAGCCGAACAGCTGCGCCAGAGCTTCCCCGGCCGGGAAAAAACGGTGCAGGCGCTGATCCGCGGCGGCCTGCTGTTCGAAAGCCAGGAGATCCGCGACCGGATGGGCCGCAAAACGGTCAAAACGGTCGTATTGAACGTCGACGCGCAGCAGGCGGCCGAGCAGCTCGAACAGTTCCCGGCCAGAGCCAAAAAGCAGAAGGAAGTGTTTGCTTTCCTGATGCAGCTCGGCGTGCCGATGGCGCTCAAGGAAGTGATGAGCGTGCTCGGCGTGACGTCGAGCGCGGTGAAGTCGCTTGAGGAAAAAGGGCTGGTGCGGTTCGAGGACGTGGAAGTGTTCCGCGATCCGTATGCGGGGCGCAGCTTCAAGCCGAGCGAAGCGCCCAAGCTGACCGGCGAACAGCAGCAGGTGTACGACGCCGTCGTCGGCCGGCTGAACGAGCACCGGGAAGGCGTATTCCTGCTGCACGGCATTACCGGCAGCGGCAAGACGGAAGTGTATCTGCAATCGATCGAACGCTGCATCGAGCAGGGCCGCCAGGCGATCGTGCTCGTGCCCGAAATTTCGCTGACGCCGCAGATGGTGGAACGGTTCAAAAGCCGCTTCGGAGCCAAAGTCGCCGTCATGCACAGCCGCCTGTCCGGCGGCGAACGCTACGACGAATGGCGCAAAATCCGCGAAGGCCGGGTCCAGGTAGCGATCGGCGCGCGGTCGGCCATTTTCGCCCCGTTCAAGGACATCGGGCTGATCGTTATGGACGAAGAACACGAATCGTCCTACAAGCAGGAAGAAAGCCCGAAATATCACGCCCGGAACGTCGCCGTCAAGCGGGCCGAGCAGCACGACGCCGTCGTCATTCTCGGTTCGGCCACGCCGTCGCTGGAGACGTATCACGCGGCGCGCTCGCAGAGCGACCCGCATTTCTCGCCGGTGCTGACCGAAATTTCGCTGCGCGCGCTCGGAAGCGAACTGCCGGGCGTCACCATCGTCGATATGCGCGAAGAGTTAAAAGAAGGCAACCGCTCGATGTTCAGCCGCGATCTGCACAAAGCGATCGAGCAGCGCCTGGAGCGCGGCGAGCAGACGGTGCTGCTGCTCAACCGGCGCGGCTATTCGACGTTCGTCATGTGCCGCACATGCGGCTACGTCGCGGAATGCCCGAACTGCGACATCTCGCTGACGTTTCATCAGCGCTCCAACAATTTGCGCTGCCATTACTGCGGCCATGCCGAGACGGTGCCGGAGACGTGCCCGGAATGCGGCAGCGAGCATATCCGCTATTTCGGCACCGGCACGCAGCGGGTCGAAGAAGAACTCGCCAAGCTGTTCCCGGCTATTCGGGTCGTGCGCATGGACGTCGACACGACGAGCGAAAAAGGCTCGCACGAAAAGCTGCTGCAGCAGTTCCGCGACAAAAAAGCGGACGTGCTGCTCGGCACGCAGATGGTCGCGAAAGGGCTCGACTTCCCCGACGTGACGCTGGTCGGGGTCATCGCGGCCGATTCGGCCTTGAACCTGCCCGATTTCCGGGCGGCCGAAAAAACGTTCCAACTGCTCACGCAGGTCGCCGGACGGGCAGGGCGGCATCATCTGCCCGGCGAAGTATTTATTCAATCGTACAACCCGGATCATTATTCGGTGCTGCACGCTTCGAAGCACGATTACCACTCGTTCGTGCGCGAGGAACTCGGGCATCGGCGCAAGCTCGGCTATCCGCCGTACTGCCGGCTCATTCTCGTGACGTTCTCGCATGAACAGCTGCCGGTCGTCGTGCGCATGGCGGAGAACTACGCCGCCCTGGTCAAAGAAAAAGCGCGCGCCCGCGGCTGGCTGGCCCGGATGGACAAGCTTGTGCCGAACGTGCTTGACCTGCTCGGACCGATCGCGTCGCCGATTCCCCGGATCAAAAATAGATACCGGTTTCAATGTATGATAAAATGGCGTGGAGAAATGGACGCCGCTCTGCTGGCGCGGGAAATCGCGGATGAACTGGAAGACACGGCGAAGGAGCAGGACCTGCTCATCAGCATCGACGTCGACCCTCAGGTCATGATGTGACGCGGTTCCCCGCGTTTTTTGCATGGGACGAAGACGGGCCCGACGACTACTACGGATTCAAGGAAGGTGCTTGACATGGCTATTCGACTGATCGTAAAACAACCCGACGAGGTTTTGCGCAAAAAAGCAAAAGAAGTGACGAAGATAACGCCGAACGTTCAGAAACTGATGGCCGACATGGCGGAGACGATGTACGATGCGCAGGGCGTCGGCCTCGCCGCGCCGCAGGTAGGCATCCTGAAGCGCGTTATCGTGATCGACGTCGGCGACGAACACGGGTTGATCGCGATGATCAATCCCGAAATCGTGGAGCGCGAAGGCGAACAGTTCGGAGCGGAAGGCTGCCTGAGCATCCCGGGACTGAACGGCGACGTGCGCCGTGCGCAGACCGTGACGGTTCGCGGACTGGATCGGGACGGCCAAAGCCTGAGCGTTACCGGCAGCGGGCTGCTGGCCCGCGCGCTGCAGCACGAAATCGACCATTTGGACGGCATTCTGTTTACGGATGTGGCGGACAAAATTTATGAATGGGGTCAGGAAAGCGAGGCAAACCAATGAGTGAAAAGAAAAGAATCGTATTTATGGGCACGCCGCAGTTTGCGGTGTCCTGCCTGGAAGCGCTGCTGGAAAGCGACTGCAATGTCGTGGCGGTCGTGACCCAACCCGACCGGCCGCAGGGCCGCAAAAAGGTGCTGACGCCGTCGCCCGTCAAGGAAGCGGCGCTGAAGCATCATCTGCCCGTGCTGCAGCCCGAGCGCATGCGCAGCAAGGAAGCGGTCGAAGAACTGGCTTCGTTCCATCCCGACCTGATCGTCACGGCCGCCTACGGCCAGATCCTGCCGAAGTCGCTGCTCGAAGTGCCGGAACTCGGCTGCGTCAACGTGCACGGCTCGCTGCTGCCCGCTTACCGGGGCGGCGCTCCGATCCAGCGTTCGATCATGAACGGCGAACCGAAAACGGGCATTACGCTCATGTATATGGCTGAAGGGCTCGATACGGGCGACATGATATCCGTCACCGAAGTGGACATTACGGACCGGGACGATTCCGGGTCGCTGTTCGAGAAAATGGCGGAAGCCGGCGCGGCGCTGCTCAAGCGCGAACTGCCCCGCCTGCTGAACGGCCGCGTTGCGGCCCGGGCGCAGGACGAGTCGCTTGCGACGTACGCGCCGAACCTGTCGCGCGAAGACGAACGGATCGACTGGACCCGTTCGCCGCGCGAGATCTTCAATCAGGTGCGCGGCTTGTCGCCGTTCTCCGGCGGCTATACGCTGTGGAACGAAGAAGTGTTCAAGATTTGGCAGGTGGAACCGCCCGAAGAGAACGGACCCGAAGCGGGAGCCGCTCCCGGAACGGTGCTTGACGTGAACAGCCAGGCGATCGTCGTCGCCTGCGGCAGCGGAGCCGTCCGGCTGACCAAAGTGCAGCCTGCCGGCAAAAAAGCGATGCCGGTGTCCGAATTCGTGCGCGGAACGTCGATGCAAGCAGGGACGGTGCTCGGATGAACGGAAACAAAGAGAACGGAAACAAACAAAACGGCAAACGTCCCGAAGGAACAGGGATCCGCATGTTCGGCACGGGAGCCAAGCCGTCCGGCGGCTTCGATCCGAACAAGCCCGCGGCTTCCCCGAAAAGCGCCGACGGCAAAAAGCCGACCGACCGCAAAAAAGTAGATGACCGTAAAAAAACGGACGATCGCAAAAAAGCGGACGATCGCAAAAAGGCCAAAGAACTCGGCCGCAACGCAAGCGGCGCGCTCAAGCGGATCGAAGCCAAAGCGGCGGGCAAATCCGCGGGCGGGTCCGACTCGAACAATGGGAACGCCGCGAAGCCGGCGGCCCGGCAGACCGCCAAGCCTGCCGCGCGGCCGTCGTCCAGACCGGCAGCCGCGCAGACAGCCGGGCCGCGCTCACAATCCGCGCCATCCTCGCAATCCGGAGCAGCCAGACCGGCAGCCTCGGTAGAAGCCAAGCCGGCAGCCGTGCATGAATCGGCATCTCGCTCGACAGCCGGTTCGAAGTCCGATGCCAGATCCAAGTCTGCATTCAAAGCCGCACCGGCAGACCGCCGTCCGGCGGCGTCGGCCTCCGATCGGCCGCGCTCCGGCGGAACCGGTCCTGCGGGCGCAGCCCCGAAGCCGGCGTCCGCCGCAGCGCAGCCGGCCAAGCCGAAGCCCGGCCCGAACGGCGGCTATCCGCGCCGGAGCCGCGAAGCTTCGACCGCGCGCGAAGTGGCGCTCAACGTGCTCACCGGCGTCGACGAGAACGCCGCGTACAGCAATTTGCTGCTGAACCGCGCGCTGCAGCAGGCGGAGTTGAGCCCGGCGGACGCGGGCCTTGCGACCGAGCTCGTCTACGGGACGATCTCGCGCCAGGCGACGCTGGATTATTTCCTTGATCGGTTTATCAAGAGCGGCGTCAAGCGCCTGAACCCGTGGGTGCGCAGCCTGATGCGGATGTCGCTGTACCAGATCCGCTACCTGGACCGGGTTCCCGCTCACGCGGCGGTGAACGAAGCGGTCGAGATTGCCAAGAAAAGAGGCCATTCCGGCATCGCCGCGATGATCAACGGCGTGCTGCGCAGCGTGCTGCGCGAAGGAGACGCGCTGTCGATTCCGGATGACCTGCCGACGGCGGAGCGGATCGCCCTGCAGCATTCGCACCCGCAGTGGCTCGTCGAGCGCTGGATTGCCCAATACGGCGAAGAAACGGCGGAAGCCGTCTGCGCGTCGAACAACGAAGCGCCGAAGGCGAGCCTGCGCGTCAACACGCTGCGAATGGATCGCGCGGAACTGCTGCGCGAACTGGAAGCCGAAGGCCGCAGCGTTCGCGCTTCGGACCTTGCGCCGCAGGGCGTCATCGTCGAGAGCGGCGGCAATCTGGCGAACGACCGTCTGTACCGGGACGGCCGCTTCAGTATTCAGGACGAGAGTTCGATGCTCGTGGCCGAAGCGCTGGCGCCGGAACCGGGCATGAGCGTGCTGGACTGCTGCGCCGCGCCGGGCGGCAAAACGGCGCATATCGCCGAGAAGATGGGCAACCGCGGGCGCATCGTGGCCAACGATCTGCATGAACACAAGCAGGGGTTGATCGCGGAGCAGGCCGAGCGGCTGGGCCTGTCGTGCATCGAGACGAGCGTGGGCGACGCCCTGACGCTCAAAGATCGCTTCGAACCGGCTTCGTTCGACCGCGTCCTGCTGGATGCGCCGTGTTCGGGCTTCGGCGTAATCCGGCGCAAACCGGATCTGCGCTGGGCCAAGACGCCGGAAGACGCCGCTTCGATCGCGAAGCTGCAGCGGCAGATGCTGGGCGCCGTGGCCGGTTTGGTGAAGCCGGGCGGCATCCTCGTCTACAGCACGTGCACGATCGAGCGCGAAGAAAACCAGCGCGCGGTCGCCGAATTCCTGCGCGACCACGCGGAATACGTCTCGGAGCCGTTCGACGCGCCTACGCTCGACGATCTGCCGCAGGCCGGCGGAGCGGGTGTACAAATCCTGCCGAACCAGTTCGGTTCGGACGGCTTCTATATCGCCAGACTGCGCCGCAGAGACTAAAGTTCCCGTACTTTTTTACCGAAAAAAAGGATTGAAAAGACGTCTGCGTCCGATAAGAAAGAGGGACCTTCGCCAGACCCGCCAGAGGGATGGTCGGGGTTCCTCTTTAGCATGAACGCCTTTTGTGCTAATATAGATAAGATGAAAACCGATAAAGTCAACGCATTCGATAAAATCAACGAACAGGGGATAACCGACAACATGAAACCTTTCATATACGATTACAATCTTGACGCTCTGCGAGAGTGGGTTAAGGAAAACGGAGAAGCGGCTTTCCGCGCCGACCAGATCTTCGATTGGATCTACGTCAAGCGCGTATCGAGCTTCGAGGAAATGACCAACCTGTCCAAAAGCCTGCGCGAGAAGCTGGACGGTCAGTTCGCTTTTGTCACACTCAAAGAAATTACCAAATTCCAGTCCAAAGACGGCACCGTGAAGTTCCTGTTCGGCCTGCATGACGAACATGCGATCGAGACGGTCATCATGAAGCACAACTACGGCAACAGCGTCTGCGTAACGACCCAGGTCGGCTGCCGGATCGGCTGCACATTCTGCGCGTCCACGCTCGGCGGACTGAAGCGCAACCTGACGGCGGGCGAGATCGTCGCGCAGGTCGTCGAAGCGCAGAAGATGCTCGACAAAGACGGCGAGCGCGTCAGCAGCATCGTGATCATGGGCTCCGGCGAGCCGTTCGAGAACTACGAAGCGACGATGACGTTCCTGCGCATCATGATCCACGAAAAAGGACTGAATATCGGACAGCGCCACATTACCGTCTCGACGAGCGGCATCGTGCCGAACATTTACAAATTCGCCGACGAAGACACGCAGATCAACCTGGCGATTTCCATCCATGCGCCGAACGACAAGCTGCGTTCCAAGCTGATGCCGGTCAACCGCCGTTATCCGTTCGACGACGTGATCGCTTCGCTCGATTATTATTTCGAAAAAACGGGCCGACGCCTCACGTTCGAATACGCGCTGATCGGCGGGGTGAACGACCAGGCCGAGCACGCGCAGGAATTGGCGGACGTGCTGAAGACGCGCATGGCGCACGTTAACCTGATTCCGGTCAACCACGTGCCGGAGCGCAAATACGTCCGTACGTCGCGCAGCGACATTTTCAACTTCCAGCGCATCCTGACCGAGAACGGCATCAATGCGACGATCCGCCGCGAGCAGGGTCACGACATCGCCGCGGCCTGCGGCCAGCTGCGCGCCCAACATATGCAAAAAGGACAGGAAAAGGCTGCGAGGTGAGCTAGGATGGCGATTCATACCGTTCATGCAACGCATATCGGAAACGTACGCAGCGTCAACGAAGACTTGTCGTGGGTCGGCCGGATCAAACCGGGCGGCTACACGCTCGGCATCGTGGCGGACGGAATGGGCGGCCACCTGGCCGGCGACACGGCGAGCCGCCTGACGGTGGAGACGATCGTCGCCGATCTCGGCGGACTGGAGCCCGGCTTGTCGATCGAAGCGTGCGAAGCGGCGCTCGGCGATGCGATCCTGCATGCGAACGAAGTCGTGTACCGCAAAGGCGAATCGGATATTCGCTACCATAACATGGGCACGACGGTCGTCGCGGTGCTGCTCAGCGGAACCGAAGGCATCGTCGCGCATATCGGCGACAGCCGGGCGTACCGGATAGATTCCGGCGGCATCGAGCGTCTGACCGACGATCATACGCTGGTCAACGAACTGCTCAAAAGCGGACAGATCACGCCGCAGGAAGCGGGAGCCCATCCGCGGCGCAACGTGCTGACGCGGGCGCTCGGCACCGACGCCGAAGTCAAGGTCGACGTGCGCCGCATCTCGCTGAATCCGGGCGAAGGGCTGCTGCTGTGCAGCGACGGCTTGAGCAATTTCGTGGCCGAGGCCGAAATGCTGCGCACGGTGCTCAAGCCGGGCGCGGCGCTCGAAGACCGCGCGCACAAGCTGGTCCGCATGGCGCTGGGTTCAGGGGGCGACGACAACATCACCGTCGCCCTGTTCGAAAACGGGCGCGCCGGCCAGGATCCGGCGACGAAGGAGTGGGTACAATGATCGGTCAGGTGTTCAGCGGCCGCTACGAAATTATGGAGCGCGTCGGCGGCGGGGGCATGGCGCTGGTGTACAAAGCGCTCGACCTGCTGTTGAATCGTCACGTGGCGGTCAAGGTGCTGCGCCAGCAGTTCATACACGACGACGAGTTTATCCGGCGTTTCCGCAGGGAAGCGCAGTCGGCGGCGTCGTTGTCCCACCCGAACATCGTCAGCATCTACGACGTGGGGCAGGAAGGCGAGACCCCGTATATCGTCATGGAATATATCGAAGGCCAGGATTTGGATCAGGTGATCAAGGAACGCGCCCCTCTTCCGGTCGAAGAAGCGGTTCGCTTCGCGTCCCAGATCTGCGACGCGCTCGACCACGCCCATACGAACCAGATCATTCACCGGGATATCAAACCCCACAATATTTTGATCGGCCGGGGCGGACGGGTCAAAGTGACGGACTTCGGGATCGCCCGCGCCGTCACGTCGACGACGATTACCCAGACGGGTTCGGTCGTCGGTTCCGTCCATTATTTCTCTCCGGAGCATGCCAAAGGCGTAAACGCCGGCGAAAAGTCCGACCTGTATTCGCTCGGCATCGTCATCTACCAGATGCTGACCGGCGCGCTGCCGTTCGAGGGCGAAAGCCCGATCAGCGTGGCGCTCAAGCATTTGCAGGACGAGTTCGAAGAACCGCGCAAGCTGAATCCGATGATTCCGCAGAGCGTGGAGAACATTATCGTCCGGGCGATGCGCAAAAATCCGTCCGAACGGTATGCGTCCGCGGCCGAGATGCAGAGCGATCTCGATACGTGCCTGCTGCCTTCGCGGCGCGACGAGCAGAAGATGCTGTTCGACGAAAAAGACGACGTGGACCGGACGCTGGTTGTGCCGGCGATCCGTTCTTCGTATACGTCCGCGCCGGATATGCAGCGCAGCGATTCGGCGGACAAAGGCAAAGGCAAAACCAAGCCTGCCGGCAAAAAAAGCTGGAAAAAGCCGGCGATCATCATCGGCTCGACGCTGCTGTTCCTGGCGATCGTGTTTATCGCGGTCATGCTGTGGAGCCGTCAGTTCGTCGTGCCGGAGACGACGGTGCCGAACGTGATCGGCCTGACCGAAGACGAAGCGCGCACGACGCTCGCCGCACGCAAGCTGGAAGTGGAAGGGGTCAAGTACGAATACGATCCGTCCACGGAAGCGGGCATTGTTTTCAGGCAGAGCAAGCTTGAAGGGCTCAGCGTCAAGGAAGGGGCGGCGCTGATCCTGACCGTCGGTTCCGAAAAACCGCTGACCGAGATGCCGAAGCTGACCGAGTCGAGCTACGACGAAGCGCGCCGGGATCTGGTGGCGCTCGGCGTGACCGAAGACCGGATCGTGCGCGAAGAGCAGTTCGACGATTCCGATCCGGAAACGGTCATCGCGCAGCAGCCGCAGGCCAGCGAAGATTTCGATCCCGAGCAGGCGACCGTCACGCTGACCGTCAGCATGGGCGTCGAAGAAAAAGAAGTGCCGGAAGTGGTCGGCAAGACGCGCCAGGAAGCGCTCGACGCCATTAACGGCCAGGCGCTTGCGCCTTCGTCGTCGGAAGAGCCGAGCTTCACGGTGGAAAAAGGCAAGGTCATTAGCCAGGAACCGCAGGCCGGGACCGAACTCAAGCCAAGCGAAGTCGTCAAGTTCGTCGTCAGCTCCGGCGTTCCGCCCGAAGCGCTGAACTTTACCGTTCAGGTGCCGGTCGAGCCTTCCGCGGAAGGCGTGGCGACCAAAGTCCGTATCGAATACAGCGATGCGCGCGGCGACCGGATCGAATGGGGCCGCGATACGATCTCGTCGGTGCGAATCTTCCCCGTGGCACTCGTGCTGGCTCCGAACCGAAACGGAGTCGTCATGGTCTACCGCGACAATCAGCTGATCTCGTCGTATCCGGTCGATTATACCGAAGCGAGCCGCGGGACGTTCCAGCAGCCGGAAGTTCCGGCCGAGGAACCGGAAGTCACGCCGCCGCCCGAGCCGCAGCCTGCCGACCCTCCGGCCGATAACGCCGGCGAACAGCCGGTCGAAGGAGAAGAGGCGCCGGAAGAAGGCGCCGCTCCTTCGGGCGAAGGTTCGACGGAAAATGCGCCGGAGGAGACCGCTCCCGAAGAACCGGCCCAAGAAGGTACGGACGAGGAAGTCACGGAAGAAGAGCCGACCGGCGATCCTTCCGCGCTCGCTCCGCCGGGGCAGGCCGTATCCGCCGGCAAAGTGGAGAAAGCCGCGCTCAAAAGCAACGGGAACAGCAGCAGTAACGGCAAAGGTAACGGCAATGGGAATGGTAACGGCAACGGCAAAAACAAAGAAAACCCCAACGGGAAATAAAAAGCTTCAACAATCAAACGGGCACCCGACGGGCCGGACGCAAGTCCGGCTCTCTCCCGTTACGGAAAAAGGAAGGTGAAGCATGCCAGAAGGATTAATCGTCAAAGCTTTAAGCGGCTATTACTACGTCAAGGATAACGAAGCGTCTCCCGGAGATAAAGCGATCCAGTGCCGGGCCCGGGGACTGTTCCGGCTCAAAGGCAAATCGCCGCTCGTCGGAGACCGCGTCGTCTACGAACTCACCGAGAACGGAGAAGGCACCGTCACCGAACTCAAGCCGCGAACGTCCGAACTGGTGCGTCCGCAGGTGGCCAACGTCAACGTGGCCGTTCTCGTCTTCTCGGTCAAGGAACCCGATCTGAGCCTCAATCTGCTGGACAAGTTCCTCGTACATATCGAGAACGAAGGACTCGAAGCGATCATCTGCTTCACGAAGATGGACCTGATCGCGGAAGACGACGTGCAGACCCGCGAAGAGGTAGAACAGGCGCGAGCGCTGTACACGTCGATCGGGTACGAGGTGCTGGAGACGAGCTCTCCGCAGGGACTCGGAGCCGATCGGCTGCGCGAGCGCCTGGCGGGCGAGATCAGCGTATTCTCCGGCCAATCGGGCGTCGGCAAATCGTCGCTGCTCAACGCGATGTTCGCCGATCTGGACCTGCTGACGAGCGAGATCAGCCTGCGCCTCGGCCGCGGACGGCATACGACGCGTCACGTGGAACTGGTCGATCTGGGCAGCGGAGGCTATATTGCCGATACGCCGGGCTTCAGCCAGCTCGATTTCCTGGAACTCGGCGTCGATGAACTGCCGAGCTGTTTCCGGGAATTCGCGGCGCTGGCCGACGGCTGCAAATTCCGCGGCTGTACGCATCTCCACGAGCCGCAGTGCAAAGTGCGCGAAGCGCTGGAACGCGGAGAGATCGCCGAGAGCCGCTACAAGCACTACAAAGCGTTTTACCAGGAAATGAAAGATAAAAAACGGAGGTACTGAACTATGGTATGGATTGCTCCTTCGATATTGTCCGCGGATTTCTCGAAGCTCGGAGCCGATGTCGCCGAAGTGGAACAAGGCGGGGCGGATTGGCTGCACGTTGATGTCATGGACGGGCACTTCGTGCCGAACATTTCGTTCGGCGCGCCGATCATGCGCTCGATCGCGCCGCTGACGAAGCTGCCGCTCGACGTGCATCTCATGATCGAGAACCCGGAAGATTATATAGCGGAATTCGCCAAAGCCGGCGCTTCCGTCATTACGGTGCATGCGGAAGCCTGCGTGCATCTGCACCGCGTCGTGCACCTGATCAAAGAACACGGAGTCCAGGCCGGCGTGGCGCTGAATCCCGGCACGCCGGTGTCGGCGATCCGCGAAGTGCTGGAAGATCTGGATCTCGTCTTGATCATGACGGTGAATCCCGGCTTCGGCGGACAGGCGTTTATCGAACGTACCGTGCACAAGATTCGCGAGACGCGCGAGCTGGCCGATTCGCTCGGCATGCACGATCTGCGCATCGAAGTCGACGGCGGGATCTCGGCCGACACGGCGGGCAAAGTGGTCGCTGCGGGCGCCGACGTGCTCGTGGCCGGCAGCGCCGTGTACGGCGCGAGCGATCGCGCCGAAGCGATCCGCGTCATCCGCGAAAGCGCGGAGCGTGGCGAATGAACCTCAAATCGACGCTGATGCTGGCTCTGGTCACTTCGGTGACCGGCCTGTTGATCGCGCTGTTCGCTTTTCTGCCGACGCCGTTTAACGCGCTCGTCGGCTTGTTGACCGCGGGACTCGTCATCTGGTACTTCCGCAAGCTGGAAGGGCGGGGGCCCAAGATCGGTTTCATCATCTGGACGGTGGTCTACTTCCTGTTCTTCACCGTGCTGATCGCGATGGTCCGCTATCAAATGGGCTTGATCTGATTACCCGGTAGGACGGGTCGGTCCGGCTCGATCAGACAAAGCTCGAATGGTAAAAAAGAACGCACGAAAAAAGCCGAAGTCCCGCTCCGGAAAGAGCGGACTTCGGCTTTTTTTGCCGTTCGGTCATACCTGACTTGCGGCTGTCGCCGCGATTAAACTAAAAAACACCCTCTGACGAAGGTGCTTTCCGGTCTATGTCTGGATTAAACGCGGGTCAATTTACCGGATTTGAGCGCCCGGGTGCTGACGTATACGCGTTTCGGTTTGCCGTTTACGAGGATGCGAACCTTTTGGACGTTAACTCCCCAAGTACGACGGTTGCGGTTGTTAGCGTGGGAAACGTGATTGCCGGAGCTTGGTTTTTTACCCGATACAAAACATCTGCGAGCCATGAATGACACCTCCTTGCTTAGATAAAACATACATAAGCAACACTTAGAACATCATAACACAACAAAAAAAGCTCCGTCAACGGTTCTAAAAACTTTATTTATTTATACGTGCGCTTATAGTACAATATTAGGTGGGGCCTTTTGCAAAATCTGCTTCAAAATTTTGCCCGGATTTTGCAAGAGGCTCATGGGGATGTGACCGCAAGCCCAGTTCATCCGTATAAGGCAGGAGCGGACCGCGCAATCGGCCGCCAAAGTCCCGTATGGGTCGCGGGGGACGGAAACCCGGTTTCCGGCGTGCTCCTGACCGGCAGAGCGGCAGGGGCGCGCAGAGCGAGCAGCATACGGGCTTAACATCCAAATAGAGCGGACGCTTCGGTTTGCGGCGTTTGCGTATCCAGTAGGTGTGGGAAGGGGAATTTTCATTGAGCAGGCGTTCGATTAACGGAACTGATTTTACAGGCATGGTATTGGCCGGGGCGGAGAGACTTTCCCGTCAGGCGGAACATGTCAATGCGCTGAACGTATTCCCGGTGCCGGACGGCGACACGGGCACAAACATGAATTTGACGATGACGGCGGGCGTGACCGAGCTGCGGGAACGTTCTTCCGCATCGCTCGGCCAGTCGGCCACGGTGTTGTCAAAAGGACTGCTGATGGGAGCGCGCGGCAATTCGGGCGTCATCTTGTCGCAGCTGTTCCGGGGCTTCGGCCGGTACGCGGCTTCGCATCCCGAGTTGAACGCGATCCAATTTGCGGCCGCGCTTCAGGTCGGCGTCGATACCGCTTACAAAGCGGTCGTCAAGCCGGTCGAAGGCACGATCCTTACCGTTGCCCGCGAAGCGGCCAAACACGCGGCCGCTTACTCGCGCCGGACGACGGACGTCGTCGAGCTGATGCGCGAAGTGCTGGCCAAAGCCCAATACGCGCTCGACCGCACGCCGGACCAGCTTCCGGTACTCAAGCAGGTCGGCGTGGTCGATTCGGGCGGTCAGGGCCTTGTCTACATCTATGAAGGCTTCCTCGACTACCTGGAGAACGGGTCTTCCGCGGACGCGGCCAATCCGATCGGCGCCGCCGCGCAGCAGGCCGGCAAGCCGGCCGCGGCTCCGAAAGTGCCGAACGTTCAGGCTTCCGCCCAGGCGCAGCTGGAGACCGAAAATATTGAATTCCTGTACGATATGGAATTTTTCGTGAATCTCGGGCTCGGCGACGGTTCGAGAAGCGCGTTCGACGAAGAAGCGTTCCGCAAAGCGCTCGCCGTCAACGGGGATTCGATCATTATTATCGCCGATGAAGACATCGTCAAAGTGCATGTGCATTCCAAGACGCCGGGCGAAGTGATGACGCTTGCGCTGCGCTACGGAGAGATCACGCAGATTCATATCCTAAACATGCGCGAGCAGCACCGCGACCTGCTGAACGCCGGCATGGACGGAGCGGCGCCGCCGGAGCTGTTCGCCGATATGCCGACGCTTGAACCCGCGGCGGAAGAACAGGCCGCGCTGCCGGCCGACGAAGTGGCGCCTTACGGCTTTATCGCCGTCGCCAGCGGATCGGGCATCGAAGAAATCTTCAAAAGCCTCGGGATCGATATCGTACTGTCCGGCGGACAGACGATGAACCCGAGCACGGAAGATTTCGTCAAAGCGATCGGACAGGTGTCCGCGCAGCATATATTCCTGCTGCCGAACAACTCCAACATCGTGCTCGCCGCCCAGCAGGCGCGCGATCTGCTCGAAGGCGAACGCCAGGTCACGGTCGTTCCGTGCAAGAGCATTCCGCAGGGCATCGCCGCGGCGCTCGCTTTCCAGGAAGACGAAGACGCGCAGGTCAACGAAGCGCAGATGAACGAGGCGATCAAGCGGGTCAAGACCGGCCAGATCACCCACGCCGTGCGCGATACGACGTTCGACGGACTGGACATCAAGGCCGGCGACTATATCGGCATCTTCAATTCCAAGATCGTCGCGACGGCCGCCGATCGCCTGACGACCAGCCGCACGCTGCTGTCGGCCATGATCGACAGCGGCGACGAAGTCGTCACCCTGCTGGCCGGGGAAGACGCTTCGCAGGAAGACACGGCCCAACTGGCCGAGTGGCTCACGTCCGAATATCCGGACGCCGAAGTGGAATTCCATACCGGCGGACAGCCGGTGTACGACTACATGTTCTCGGTGGAAGCCTGAGCTTCTCCCGCTCGAACAGGCGAAAAGCCGGCCGAGGCCGGCTTTTCCCTTAACCCAAAGGACGGTGACAGATGAATCCGATTATCGTAACCGACAGCACGTCGGACATTCCCGAGAATTTGATCGAACGTCTCGGCATTCGCGTCGTGCCGCTCAAAGTCATGTTCGGCGGCGAAGCGCTGCTCGACGGCGTCGATATCCAGGCGCAGGAATTTTACCGCCGGCTCGCTGCCGCGGATAAGCTGCCGACGACTTCGCAGCCTTCGCCGGCGGACTTCACCGCCGAATATCAGCGTATTCTGGACGAGCACCCCGGCGTTCCGATCGTCTCGCTCCATATCTCGACCGGCATGAGCGGCACGTTCCAATCCGCGACGCTCGGCAGGTCGATGCTGGAGAACGACGCGGCGGACATCACGCTGATCGATTCGCTGTCCGCCTCCTACGGCTTCGGCCTGATGGTGGTGCGGGCCGCGGAACTTGCGCGGGCCGGCGCTTCGACCGCGGAGATCGTGGCCGAAGTGGAACGGCTCAAATCCGTCCGCAAGCTGTATTTTCTCGTCGACACGCTCGAATATTTACAAAAAGGCGGCCGGATCGGCCGCGCGGCGGCGCTGTTTGGTACGCTGCTGAATATCAAGCCGATCTTGTCGATCGACAAAGAAGGCGTCATTTACGCCGTAGAGAAGGCCAGAGGACGCAAAAAAGCGCTGGCCCGCGTGGTCGAGCTGTTCCAGCGGGAGCTGGGCGAAGCGGGCCGGGTGGACGTGGCGATCGGGCACACCGTTCAGCCGGAATCGGCGGACGAGATTCTGGCGCTGCTGCGCCAGCATTTCGACGTCGGCGACGTCGTCTATTCCCATATCGGCTCCGTCGTCGGCACGCATGTCGGACCGGGCTGCAACGCGATCTATATCTGGCCTTCCGTCAAATAAGGGAGAACCCAATGAACAATCGCCTGGATCAAATCCCGGTAAAAGAAGTCAACGGTGTGGGCGCCCGCAAGGTGGAGGAGCTGCACGCCGTTGGCATTTTTACCGTCAAGGATCTTATCGAATATTTCCCGTTTCGTTATGAAGATTATCGGCAAAAGCCGCTCGGCGACGTCAAAGACGGAGACAAAGCGACCGTGCAGGCCAAAATCGCCGGTATCCCCGTCGTGCAGCGGTTCGGCAAAAAAACGAAGCTGAGCTGCAAAATGCTGGCGGACTATTCGATGTTTACCGCCGTATGGTTTAACCGCAATTACCTCAAGGAACAGCTGGAGCCGGACCGGGAGATTATCCTGACCGGCAAATGGGACGGGCGCCGTCTGCAAATGAACGTCACGCAGTCCGAATTCCCGGACCGGGGAACGATACGCAGCGGCTCGCTTCAGCCGGTCTATTCAATCGGCGGCGACCTGACGCAGAACTCGCTGCGCAAAGCGATCGCGAGCGCGCTCGACCAATACGGCGACGCGCTCGAAGAAGTGCTGCCGCAAGAACTGGTATCCAAGTACGAACTGATGCCGCGTCCGCAGGCGATCCGCCTGCTGCACCAGCCCGGCGACCTGGCCGAAGGCCAGGAAGCGCGCAAGCGCATGGTCTACGAAGAACTGTTCCTGTTCCAGCTCAAGCTGCAGGCGTACCGTTCGCTGAACCGCGACCGGCGCGACGGCGTGCTGCATACGACGCCGAATGCGGTCATTCGCGAATTCGTGCGCAGCCTGCCCTTCGAGCTGACCGACGCGCAAAAAAACGTCGAACTGGAAATTCTCAAAGACATGCGCTCCGAAGCGTGCATGAACCGCCTGCTGCAGGGCGACGTCGGCTCGGGCAAAACGGCTGTCGCCGCGATTGCCCTGTTCACGAGCGTCCGCTCCGGCTTTCAGGGCGCGCTCATGGTGCCGACCGAAATTTTGGCCGAGCAGCATTCGCGCTCGCTGACCACAATGTTCGAACCGTTCGGCATCACGGTCGGACTGCTTACGAGCAGCGTGACCGGACGCAAACGCAAAGATCTGCTCGCCGCCCTGCAAATGGGGCTGATCGATATCCTCGTCGGCACGCACGCGCTGATTCAGGACGAGGTCAATTTCCGCTCGCTCGGCCTGGTCGTGACCGACGAGCAGCATCGCTTCGGCGTCAATCAGCGCAGCGTGCTGCGCCGCAAAGGCTATAACCCGGACGTGCTGACGATGACCGCGACGCCGATCCCGCGCACGCTCGCCATTACGGCGTTCGGCGACATGGACGTGTCGACGATTGCCGAACGTCCCAAAGGCCGGGTGCCGATCGAGACGTATTGGGTCAAGCAAGAGATGATGGAGCGCGTGCTCGGCTTTATTCGCCGCGAGGTGAGCCAGGGCCGGCAGGCGTACATGATCTGCCCGCTGATCGAAGAATCCGAGAAGCTTGACGTGCAGAACGCGATCGATCTGCATACGCAGATGAGCCAGGCGCTGCCGGATTATCGGGTCGGCCTGCTGCACGGCCGGATGAACGCGGCGGAGAAAGAAGAGACGATGCGCCAATTCTATGCCGGCGAGACGCATCTGCTCGTTTCGACGACCGTCGTCGAAGTCGGCGTCGACGTGCCGAACGCTACGCTGATGGTCATCATGGACGCGGACCGTTTCGGATTGTCGCAGCTGCACCAGCTGCGCGGCCGCGTCGGCCGGGGCGAACATGCTTCGTACTGCGTGCTGATCGCCGACCCCAAGTCGGAGCTCGGCCGTCAGCGCATGGGCGTCATGACCGATACGAACGACGGCTTCGAAGTGTCGCGGCGCGATCTGGAGCTGCGGGGACCGGGCGACTTTTTCGGCACGAAGCAGAGCGGGCTGCCGGAGTTCAAAGTCGCGGACATGGTCGCCGATTTCAAAGTGCTGGAGCAGGCGCGCGACGACGCGGCGAAGCTGGTGGAAGATCCGTTCTTCTGGACGTCGCCGACGTACGAGCATCTGCGCGGCAATCTGGAGAAGGAAGAAGCGTTCCGCGGCGAGCTGATCGACTGATGGCCGATCGCGCCGGACGTCCGCCGCAGGCGGACCGGGGACGCTCGTCCGAGGAGAGCAAGAGGAGGAGGCCGCCGGCGGGAATGCCGGCGGTTTTCTTTGTACGCCGCCCGGGGGATCGACCTCCAAAACACGACGGGCGGGGAAAGGAGGCAATCAGCCGATGGAGACTTCGCATCCGCTGTCCATTTTTTTGCAGCTGTTCGAACGCGGATCACTGCTGCTTATGTGCCTGTTCGTGCTGACGCGTATTCCGCGCTTCAAAGCGGTGTTCCAAAAAGAAGAATACCGGCCGCAGGATCTCGTGACGGTGACGGTCATTTTCGGACTGTTCGCCATTTTCGGTACTTATATGGGCATCAGCGTAGAAGGTTCGCTCGTCAACGTGCGGATCGTGGCGATTATGTCGGGCGGTCTGCTGTTCGGTCCCTGGGTGGGGATCGTGACGGGCCTTGTGTCGGGCGTGCATCGCTATGCGATCGATATCGGCGGCGTGACCGCGATTCCGTGCCTCATCACGAGCATCGTGGCCGGGGTCGTCTCGGGCATGATCCATCTGCGCGTACCCAAGCGCAAACGCTGGTTCTACGGCATCATCGCCGGCATGGCGTGCGAGGTGCTGACGATGGCGCTGATCCTGCTGCTGGCGGAGCCGTATGCGCTGGGCGCGGACATCGTCTCCAAGATCGCCGTGCCGATGATTGTGGCGCAGGTCATGATCGGCCTGATCGTCATGCTCGTGCAGAGCGTCGAAGAAGAGAAAGAGAACGTCGCGGCCAAGCAGGCCAAGCTCGCGCTCGATATCGCCAACGAGACGCTGCCGTATTTCCGCAAAGTGGACAGCGCTTCGCTGCTGCGCATCTGCGAGATCATCGAACAGAAGATCGGCGCGGACGCGGTAGCGATCACGGATACAAGCCATATTTTGGCCTATTCGGGCTTCGGGCAGGAACACTACAATATCGGGCACGAGATCATGAGCGACGAGACGAAGGAGACGATCCGCAGCGGGAACATTACGATCCGCAACAACGACGCCGACCATCGCAACGAATGGATCAAGTCGATGATCATCATTCCTTTGCAGGAAAAAGGCGTCGTGACGGGTTCGCTCAAAATTTATTACCGCCACGCGCACCAGATCACGTATTCGCTGCGCGAGTTGGCCGTCGGCTTGTCGCAGATCATCTCCACGCTGATGGAAGTGTCGCGGGTGGAGCAGATCAAAGCGATGGCGGACAAAGCCGAGATCAAGGCGCTGCAGACGAAGATCAGCCCCCATTTCCTGTTCAACGCGCTGAACGCGATCGCTTCGTCGATCCGGCTCGATCCCGACCAGGCGCGCGAGCTGATCATTAACCTGTCCGGCTATCTGCGCTACAATCTGGAGCTGAACGACGAATTGATCGACGTGCACCGCGAGCTGCAGCAGGTCAAAGACTACGTCGAGATCGAGAAAGCGCGCTTCGGCAGCCGGCTGCAGGTGGAGTACGATATCGACGACGAGACGAACGTGAAAATTCCGAGCCTGATCATCCAGCCGCTCGTCGAGAACGCGATCGTGCACGGTATTTTAAAAGAAAAAGGCAAAGGCACCGTGAGCATCCGCGTCAAAAACGAAGGCGAGGTCGTGCGGTTCGAAATCGCGGACACGGGAGCCGGCATCGACGAGTCGGTTATCCGGCACATCCAGAGCGGCAGTATGCCGTCCAACAAAATCGGCTTGTCGAACGTACACGAGCGGCTCAAGCTGATCTACGGACACGGCGTCGATATCCGCAGAGCCGCCAAAGGCACGATCATTACTTTTACAGTCAGAAAGGAGCCTCACGCATGAGCATGAATCCGCAGAACAGGCCGCCCATGCAGGGCATCATCGTCGAGGACGAATTTTTGGCGATGGAAGAACTGGATTATTTGATCGGCAAAAACAGCTCGGTCGACATCGTCGGCAAATTCGAGGACGGGATCGACGTGCTGAAGTTTTTGCAGACCCGCGACGTGGACGTCATTTTTCTCGATATCAATATTCCGTCGCTCGACGGCGTGCTGCTCGCCAAAAGTATCAGCAAGTTCGCGCACAAACCGTATATCGTGTTTACGACGGCGTACAAGGAGCATGCGGCGGAAGCGTTCGAGATCGAGGCGTTCGATTACATTCTCAAGCCGTACCACGAGCCGCGGATCGCGGCGATGCTGACCAAGCTCGAACTTACGTTTGCGGCGAAAAAAGAGCGCGAAGCCGGCGAAGCGGCATCCTACGGTCCCTCGCCGCCCCGTGCTGCCGCTCCTCCCGGCGCTTCTGCCGCGGGTACGGGTGTTCCGGCCGCCGATAGCGCCGTCAACGGCCCGGCCGGCGACCGCCGTATCAATCTGCACAAAGACGACAAGATTATCGTAGTCGACGCGGACGATATTTATTACGCTTCGGCGCAGGAGAAAACGACGCTCGTCCACACGCGCAAAGAAGAGTACACGATGCATATGAGCATTTCCGAGTTTAAGGCGGGACTTCCGCCGGAGCGCTTTTTCCGCTGCCATCGTTCGTACGCGGTCAATCTGTCGAAGATCCGCGAGATCGTACCGTGGTTCAACAACACGTATCTGCTGCGCCTGCGCGACATCGACGCCGAAGTCCCGGTCAGCCGCAGCAAAGTCAAAGAATTCCGGCAGCTCATGCGTCTGTAGCGGGCGGTTCCGGCCGATCCCGAGACGCTCATGACGACTGCCGCGCATTTCATTCCGCTTTACCGGCATCTCATTCCAAAAACGCTTTCAGTATGGCCGAAAGATTTATACTAAAGCCATAAGGAAACGAAAACGAATGAGAGAAGGAATCGAAATGAAAACTCTTACAGCTTCTTCTTCCCCGACTTCCGCACCGGATTCCGCGCTGCCGAAAGTCAACCGTCTGTGGATCGTGATCGGCACGATCATCGTGCAGATGGGCCTCGGCACCATCTATACGTGGAGCCTGTTCAACCAGCCGCTCGCCGACAAATTCGGCTGGGAACTGGGCAGCACGGCGATGACGTTCTCCATTACCAGCTTCGCGCTCGCGTTCGCGACGCTGTTCTCCGGCAAGCTGCAGGACAAGTTCGGCATCCGCCGGCTGATCGCCGCTTCCGGCATTCTGCTCGGCGTCGGACTGATGCTCTCTTCGCAGGTCACGTCGATCGGCATGCTGTACGTCGTCGCCGGACTCGTCGTCGGGTACGCCGACGGTACGGCCTACATGACGTCGCTGTCCAACCTGATCAAATGGTTCCCGAAGCATAAAGGGCTCATGTCCGGCGTGTCGGTCGGCGCTTACGGTACCGGCAGCCTGATCTTCAAATATATCAACGGCGCCATGATCGAATCGCGCGGCGTCTCGCAGGCGTTCTTGATCTGGGGCATCATCGTGCTGACCATGGTCGTGCTCGGCTCGCTGCTCGTACGCGAAGCTTCGATGAATGCTTCGCCGGTGTCCGCGTCCGGCGTCCGCGCCAAAGATTACACCGTCAAGGAAATGCTCAAGACCAAGCAGGCCTACCTGCTGTTCGTCGTCTTCTTCACCGCCTGCATGAGCGGGCTGTACCTGATCGGCAGCGTCAAAGATATCGGCGTTCGCCTGGCCGGTCTTGACGTCACGACCGCAGCGAATGCCGTCGCCATGATCGCGATCTTCAACACGGCCGGCCGCCTCATTCTCGGCCCGCTGTCCGACAAAGTCGGCCGCCTGAGAGTCGTCTCCGGCGCGCTGCTGGTCACGTTCGCGGCCGTCATGGTGCTCAGCTTCGCGACGCTGACGTATCCGCTGTTCTTCGCAAGCGTGGCGGCGATCGCCTTCTGCTTCGGCGGCAACATCACCGTGTTCCCGGCCATCGTCAGCGATTTCTTCGGCCTGAAGAACCAGGGCAAGAACTACGGCGTGATCTACCAGGGCTTCGGCCTCGGCGCCTTGTCCGCTTCGTTCATCGCGGCGCTGCTCGGCGGATTCAAGCCGACGTTCCTCGTGATCGGCGCGCTGTGCGCGATCTCGTTCCTGATCGCGATGCTCGTCAAAGCGCCGAAGTCCGGCACGCCGGTCTTGGCCGAAGCCGCTTCGGAGACGGAAGCGCAGATCAAAGAGCCGCAGGGCAAAGAAGCCAAAGGCATGCGGCTTAATCCGCAGACGAAAGGGATTTGACGCGGAGCGCCTATCGGGCAGCTTGCATCATCCGTATGAGGATTTAAGCGTAGACGTATCTTTTTGTTGGAAAAGCCGAAGCGAGTATGCGCTTCGGCTTTTTTTCGTGATTGGGGTGTGGAAAGTTCTCATGAATACATGGAATGAACGGAGATTAAGCGTATTGGCTGCATCGTTATCGCAGATTGAGCCATACTATAAATAAAGGAGAGGATCCTATGCGAAAAAGACCGTATACGGGGAATTTCACCGGGCCGCGCTATATTCGACGCAAGCCTCAATCGGGTGATGTCTTAACCGGTGTTCTAATCGTTCCGCCGTCTGACACTCGCGAAGAGATTCGGCGCGAAGTGAAAGCATTCATCACTCATGAAAAGACGGAACGGACATCAGCCGAGCAAGCGCGAATCAACGACCGGATCGCTTCGCTCACCCGCAAAATCGCCCGGCAACAAACGGGCAATCTCCAATAAAGATTCGCGTCATCTTCCAATAAGAAAGTGCAGGTCCACCCAAGAAACCTTTTCCGATTGCCGGAAAGGGTTTCTTTTTTGTCGGTCTTTGCAAAAAAAAGTTTCGGCTTCCTCCGACTTTTTGCATGCAGACGACGCATATATCTATAGACGGACAAAAGGTCGGGGAGCGAAAGGAGGCGGTGTAAGCCGAATATGCCAAACGAAGCGAAATTAATCAGACGCATTCAGCGCAGCGGAGACCGCGAAGCCGCCGATGAGTTGGTCTCGCTCTACTACCGCGAGATTTATGCTTTCGTCTACCGGCAGCTGATGGATCGGGAATATGCGCTCGATCTGACACAGGACATCTTCGTGAGCCTGCTGCGCAGCATCGGTTCGTTCGAAGGCAAACGTTCGTCGCTGCGTACGTGGTTGTACCGGATCGCGACGAATCGGGTCATCGATCATTTTCGTTCGCGCATCCATCGAGACGCGAAGCTCAGCCGACCGCTCGAAGATTTCGACCTGGCGGAAGAGGGAGACTTCACGCTGGAACTTGTGCAGCGGGAAGAAGTAAGCCGGGCGCTGGAAGTGATCCGCACTTTCGATCTTCGCGCCCAGGAGATTATCCGGCTCAAACTGTTCGCGCAGCGGACTTTCGCCGAAATCGCGCAGATGCTGGAACTGCCGGATTCGACGGTCAAAACGAATTATTACGCTTCGATCCGCAGGATCAAACAATATTTTGAGGAGGAACGCCGTGAACAAGCAGGAGAGACCGCAGCCGCCGGACGACGCGCAGCGGACATATAGCGGAAACCGGTCAAACTTGGACGAACCGGTACACCTTTTGGCCGTCGACTACCCGGATGAACGGGAGATGCGGCGGCACATCTCTGCGATCGTCGACGAGGCGCTGCCGGTTCGCCCGTCGTTTCCGGCTTACGTGGCCGGCATGTATCGCCAGCTCGGCTTCCGGCATCTGTTCCGGGACCTGACGGAGATCGCTTTCGTGCTACTGCTCGGAGTAGTCATTTTGGTGTTCATGGCGCTGTTTGCGCTGGAGAATATGAACGCGTCCGGTGTTTACGCTTTTATTTTTATCGTATCGCCGCTGCTTTATTTGGCCGTATCTATCGTTTTCTTCGCCGATTTGCGCAGGCGCGACACGTATCTTGTGGAGATGGCCTGCCGCTATAACGTGTATCAGCTCGCGTCGCTGCGCATGCTGGTGTTCGCGGGAGCCTGTCTGCTGCTGAATGTGGCGCTCGTCTGCTGGATTGCCGCGTTCTACGGAAACATCGACCTGCTGCGCGGGCTGCTGCTGTCGGCTTCGTCCCTGTTTCTGTTCGCTACCGCCTTTTTGTACGGCATGCTGCGCGCCAGGGCGACGACGATGCGTTACGGCTTGATCGCCGCATGGCCGCTGCTGAATGCCGGAGTGTGGCTGGCCGAACCGCAGCGTTATGCGGCCCTGCTGTCGGGCATGCCGATGTATGCGTATGCGGCGCTGATCGTGCTGGCGGCTTCCGTCTACGTCGGACAGACCCGGCGGCTGGTCGATTTTCGGCCGAACGTCTCTTGAATACATGAGTCAGACGCTTTATGAAAAAGAAGAACAGGAAGGAGCGGAGGCTGAATGTTGAGCGTACGATCCGCAGGCAAGCGGTACGGAAACGATGTCGTCTTGCACGATCTTGATCTGGAATTTGAACATGGCGTATACGGCCTGCTCGCTCCCAATGGAGCCGGCAAAACGACGCTGCTGAAGATGTTGGCCGGCCTGCTGCCGCCTACGCAGGGCGAGATTACGTATGCCGGAACGCCGCTTGCGGCATTGGACGAGAAATATCGGGAAGTGCTGGGTTATTTGCCGCAAAAGTTCGGCTACTATCCCAACGATACGCCGCTGAAATACATGCAGTATCTGGCCGCAATCAAAGGCATGGACCGCCAAAGCGCGCGGGAGCGTTCCGAGCTGCTGCTGGATACCGTGGCGCTGGGCGAGGTGAAGCGGCGCAAGATGAAGACTTTCTCCGGCGGCATGATCCAGCGGGTCGGCATTGCGCAGGCGCTGCTGAACGATCCCCGCGTGCTGATTCTGGACGAACCGACAGCCGGACTCGATCCAAGAGAACGCGCGAGATTCCGCAGTTTGCTGACGCAGCTCGGACGCGACCGGATCATCATCTTGTCCACGCATGTCGTGTCGGACGTCGAGTCGGCGGCGAATCAAATCATTTTGCTAAAAGACGGGCGGGTGTTCGCCAAAGATACGGCGGAGACGGTCTGTTCGCTGCTGGCGGGGCGGGTGTACGAGACGAAGGTGGAGGATGGAGAAGTGGACGCTTTTCGCGATCGTTATCCGATTCTGGCCGAACGCGGCGAACAAGGCGGCTGGCAGATGCGTTTCGCGGCGGAACCGGAAAATGCCCTGCCGGAATGGCAGGCGGTGAAGCCGGGGCTGGAAGACGTGTTTTTGTACGTATACCGGGATCAACAGGGAGCGAACAACAGAGGAGGCGGATCGAATTGAAAACGGCTGTGCCCTATTCTGCAAAAGGCTATGGGAGATCGGAAATTCCGTTGGTGTGGCTGGAGTTCAAAAAAATGTTTATGCCAAAAAGGGTCGCTCTTGCACTGCTTGTCCTGCTGATCGGCGGAGTATGGTTGTATCCGTTTCGGGTGCTGTATCCGGGCGAGCGATTCAAAGACTGGGATACCGTTATTGCCGTGCAGATGGAAGCGAAGTACGGGCTGCGGATCGATGAAGCGGAGTTCGAGCAGTTCAAACAGTCGCTCATCCCGAAGATGGCGGAAGCGGACGCGTATATCCGTTCGACGCCCGCTTTTGCCCGGGTCAATCTGGACCGTTACGATCGTTATGTGAAAAGGTCCGGGATGACAAACGGCGGAACGCTTCCGTTAGATCGAGTCATCGATGCCGGACCGGCCAAAGATCTGTTCGCGGAACTCCAAGCGTCGCTGCATTGGATCGCCTATTACGAAAATAGGACGGTGAATACGTTTGGCCTGAACGAAGCCGGGAAAAAACGGGCAGCGGAGATCCAAAGCCGTGATTGGGTATCGGTGCTGCCTCCAAACTTCATAAACAGTTATAATTCCACGAATCTGTTGAACCGGCTTGCGCTCACCGCCATGCTGCTGACTTCGCTGCTCGTTATGCCTATTCATATCGGAGACCGCCGGGCCGGGTTGGGTGAAATACAGGCAGCGTCAAGAGCCGGGACCAAGGGAGTGTTTCGTCTCAAAACGGCTGCCGCGCTGTTGACCGCAACATGGGTTGCAGCCGTCCTGCTGGTCGTTCTGCTGCTTGCCTATCGATTTAGCGGGATGTGGAGTCTGATGGGAGCGGATATCAACGGATTGGGCCGCATTTTTTTGGCCGATCTGAGCTTTATGCAGTATATCGGCGTCACGTATGCAGCCTTGCTCATGCTCTGCTGGCTTGCTGCGCTGTTGACCGTATTTTTCTCTTCGATCGCTCCTAATTACTTCGTGCTGGCCGGAGTTATCGCTTTGACGTTGATCTTGTTTTTCGAAAGCGATTATCTGCTGAATCCGATGCTTAACCATATTCTTAGTCTGGGACTAGGCCGCTACCCGTTCCAGACTTTCGTGGAGTTAAGCGTGCTGCTGCTGGCTGCGGCGGGACTGACGTATATCGCGCGCAAACGGGAGATGAAAAGGGAGCGGCGGTAAGCGATACGCAGATCATCGTTTTGAGTACGCGGTGCACATGACAGAGATGGGATTTTGTAAAGGGGAAAGGGAGCGGCCCGATCGGGGGCTGCTCCCTTTTGCTTTTCGCTCATATAAGTTGGCCGAGCCATTCGACTGTTCTTTGCATGATTTCATCCGGCGACTTATTCAGTCGCCATAGTTCCGCCCTGTTCCCCGCTGCGCGAATAGGCGACAATGGCTTCAGATCCCAAGCAGGGATTCGCGAACGCCTTCCCCGTAAGGCCAGGACTTCGATAGTCCGGCGGTGCCGGGCGCTCTGCGCCGCGGTATGCCGGAAGAAGCGTTCGCAGAGGCAGACGCGACTATTTGGGGTTCGACTCCCCACTTGCTTAGGCGCAAGCTCTGGGTAGAGCACTCCACGTTCAATGGAGCTACAACAAATGATGATCTTTGGGGAAGGAAGTTCCGGCGGGCTGCCTACTGGGGGCCCGGCGCCCGAACGCGCTTTGCAGCTCCGGCGGATTCCGCCGGCCGAAGCTGCGGCGAGCAAGCGAAGAACGACGGAGAGGGGGGCGGTCCGAAGTCGGGACCGGCGCTGCCCAGCCGCTCGATTCCCGCTTGCCGTGCGCAGCCGAAGCCGGCTCAAGCCGGGCTCCGCGCATACGGCCGTGCGAACTTCCGCCGCAAAGATTCCAAGGAGGAACCATCCATGAATTCAAATTCAAATCAGTCGAATATACACGCACCGCACGGCCGCAAAATTCCGGGAATGCCCGGTCCGAACGTTCGTCCGGGAGAAGCGAAAAAAGAATCGGTCTTCCTGCCCGGCGTGCTCGAACTCGGCGCGGGATTGCGCACCGTCGAAGTCCAAGACGGGGAACGCGCGCTGCTGTTTGAACATACCCGCTACGTCCGTCTGCTGATGCCGGGCCGGCACCGCTTTTGGAGCTGGACGGACCACACCCGCAAAGTGGTTTTCAAAAGCCTGGCCGAGCCGTTCGAATATCGACCTTCGGACAGCGGAGCAGCCGGCCGGATCAACGCGAATGGCGTTCCGGACATGGACGTGCGTCTGTACGCGGCAGATTCCGAGCTGATGCGGCAGCTCAGCACGGTGGAAGTCGGCGACGGCGAATATGCGCTCCATCTGGAGAACGGACGGTTCAAAAACCTGCTGTCGACCGGACGTTACGCCTACTGGAACGAATCGCGCGAGCATACCTTTAGTCGTGTCGACCTTCGGACGCCGGAGATCGGGCCGGAGATCGGACGGGCAATTCTGGAAAAGATCGGGCCAAGCGCGGTGCAGACGGTCGAGGTGGGAAGTCACGAGACCGGCCTGCTGTATTTCGACAACAAGCTGCAGCGGCAGCTGGCGCCGGGCCGAAGCTTTTTCTGGAACGGCTCGGCGTCCGTCACGGTCAAAAAGTTCGATCTGCGCAGGCAGCAGCTCGATATGACAGGCCAGGAGATTCTGACGGAAGACAAAGTGTCGCTGCGCCTGAACTTCGTCTGCCAGTACCGGATCGTCGATCCGCTGCAGGCGGCGGAGATCAAAAACTTCGAAGATCAGGTGTACGTCCAGCTGCAGCTGCTGCTGCGCGAGTACGTCGGCACGCTCAAACTGGACGATCTGCTGCGCATGAAGCAGGAGATCGGCGAATTCGTGCTGGGCCGGCTCAAAGCGAGCGG
This sequence comes from Saccharibacillus brassicae, assembly GCF_006542275.1. Lineage (NCBI taxonomy): Bacteria > Bacillati > Bacillota > Bacilli > Caryophanales > Paenibacillaceae > Saccharibacillus > Saccharibacillus brassicae. The sequence goes on along the minus strand of NZ_CP041217.1, from coordinate 446,418 downwards.
CGCCGATTACGGCGTAGAATTCCTCGCGGCCGGACTCAAAGACGTCATTCTGCCGGGCGAGATCCGTGCCATTCTCAATACGGTGCTGCTGGCGGAGAAAAAAGCGCAGGCCAACATGATCACCCGGCGCGAAGAGACGGCTTCGACCCGCAGCCTGCTGAACACGGCCAAGCTGATGGACGAGAACGCGACGCTGTACCGGCTCAAAGAGCTGGAGTTCGTGGAGAAAATCTGCGAAAAGATCGGGACGATCTCGCTCAGCGGCGGAAGCAGCCTGCTGGAGCAGATGAACGGCGTACTCGGTCTGCGGCAGGGAGAAGAACGCCGGAACGTCGGCGAGCCCTCTATCGAATAAGATCGGGAATAGGCTCGCGAAAAAGATTGAGAACAGATACGCAAACAGCACTGTGAACAAGGGGATACTCCCGGAATCCTCGCCATCGCCGATACGAAAGCCTGCGCCCCCGCACAGGCTTTTTTTGCGCTGCGCTGGACGTTCCGCCTCATGTCTCGCCCCACGTCCAGCCGCTGTTCGGCTTTCTTTTCCCCTACGTCTCACGCTCCGCCGTTCCGATCTTTTTTTTAAAATAGCGTTGACAAAAAAGCAAACCACCTTTATGGTTAGTTACATGACTAACAAACCAGAAGGGTGGTTGCGATGCCGATTCCATTCGACGAGAGCCGACCTATTTTTCAGCAAATTGCAGAACGAGTCGAAGACGACATTCTAAACGACACCTACGCCGAAGAAGACCAGATCATCTCGACGACCCAATTTTCGCGGATGTTCCAGATCAACCCCGCCACCGTCGTCAAAGGGTTTGCGCTGTTGGTGAACGAAGACATCATTTACAAAAAAAGAGGGCTAGGCATGTACGTGGCCGCCGGAGCGAAGGAGAAGATCATGGGCAAACGCCGCGAACGGTTCTATAGCGATCTGGTGGTCAGACTGTTGGAGGAAGCGGAGAAGCTGGGCTTGACGACGGAAGACGTGATTGAAATGATCAAACGGGAGAAAAGGGGAGAACGTGCATGAATTCGGTTCTTGAAGTCAAACAGTTAAGCAAAGCGTACGGACGCACGGACGCGGTCAGTAGTCTGAGCCTGGACCTGTCCGAGCAGACCATCTACGGCCTGCTGGGGCGCAACGGAGCCGGCAAAACGACGCTGCTCAATATGGTGACGGGCGGGATCTTCCCGGACGGCGGCGAAGTGGTGGTGCACGGACGGACGCTGCGCAAAGGGGAAGTGCCGCCGAACACATGCTATGTCCGCGAGAAAAACTTTTACCCGAACGGAGCCCGCGTTCGCGACGTGCTGCATATGGCGTCGGCGTTCCATCCGAACTGGGACAAAGAGCTGGCCGGGCGGCTGCTCGGCACGTTCAAGCTGAATCCGGGCCAAAAGATGCGTCAGCTGTCCCGCGGCATGGAAGCGATGGTCGGCAACGTGATCGGACTGGCGAGCCGGGCGCCGCTGACGATCTTCGACGAGCCGGTGCTGGGACTGGACGTGCTCATGCGCGAAAAGTTCTACCGGACGCTGCTTGAAGATTACGCGGAGCATCCGCGTACCGTGCTGCTCTCGACGCATCTGATCGACGAGATCGCGACCGTGGTCGAGCAGGTGTTCATCATGGAGAACGGCAGCATTCTGATGCGCGAAGACGTGGAACATATCCGCGAACGCGCCCATACGGTCAGCGGCAGCGGGGCGGCCCTGCAAGCGTTCGTCGAAGGACGCCGCGTTATTCACAGCGAGAGCTACGGCCATGTCGGCGTTGCGATCGTGTACGGAGAGCTGGCCGAGAACGAACGCCGGGAAGCGGAGAGCCGCGGACTTGCGATCGACGGCGTGCCGCTGCAGAAATTTTTCGCTTATTTGATCGAGGAGGGACAAGCCGATGCATAAAATGGGAGCGCAGCTGCGCGTATCGCTGCTTCGTATGAAGCTTTCGATCTGGATCGTCGTGGCCGTGATCGTCGTCTCGACGATCGCCAACTTTACCGTCAACGCGGCGCTGCAGGGCGATCCGCAGCGGGACGCGCAGGAAGTGTCGGAAGCGCTCGACGAAGTGCGGGCCGTAACCGGCGACGATTCGCTGCAGATCGAAGTGCCGGAAGAGATCGAGAACGTCAATGTGTCCGCGGGCAATCTGCTGCTGATCCTGCTGCCGATGCTCGCCATCATCCTGCCGCTGCGCACGTTCCGGACGATGATGAACTTCGGCGATTCGCGCAGCCGGTACTTTGCCGGCCTGCTGCTCGTGTACGCCGTGTCCGCGCTGGGGCTTGCGCTGTGCAACAGTCTGTGGTGGCCGCTCGAACAGAATGTCATCCGCGATTACAGCCAGACGTATAACCTGATCGAGGTGTTCGGCTGGGACGAATTCGGCGCCGTCGGCATTTTCCTGTACCAGGCCGCGTTCTACTTCTTCGTCCTGACGCTGTTCAACCTGCTGTTCTCGGGCGTGAAATCGCCGGTCTCGTGGGTCTTGTGGGCGGTGCTGATCGCAGCGATTCCGATCGGCACGTCGATTGCTTCGCTGCGCGTGCACGTGGCCGATTTCTTCCTCGCGCTGCTGTTCAACGATCACCTTGCGGCCGGCGTCGGGCTCAATCTGCTGCTGAGCGTCGTGTTTATCGCGGGCGCCTGGTTGTTCACGCGGCATCGGACTTTTTGACTCCGGGCTTGAGCCTCGCTATTTTACAGCTTCCATAGAAACGTTTTCGACGTGCAAAAGCTTTTGCTTTTGCACTTTTTCTTTTGAAAAATCCTTTTTATGCTAAATTTTGTGCTTATTATGTCGATAAAGATCGAAACAAGTCACAGCTTCGCCGCTCAATCATCACGATACTTCAGAAGCCGTACGGCAGGCTTGAACGATTGGCATAATGAGGAGGGCTTTAAGATGAACCTGAAAATGAAATTGGCAGCGCTGCTCGTCGTCGTGACGGTCGTAGGAACCGGAAGTATCAGTTTGGGCGCTTTGAGCAGCATGAAAAGCGAAGCGGAACAATCGGTAAGCGATAACCTCAAAAATACGGCGCTCAAAACGACCGAGCAGATTGGCGGCTGGGTCGGCAAAAACGCCAAAGTGGTCGAGACGACGGCGCTGAATCTTCAGACGGCCATGCCTTTGAATCAGATCCGGGAGAAACACCTTGGAGTGTTCAAGACCGAATCGAATAAAAACAACATCGGCGACATTTATATCGGGCTCGAAGACGGGACGATGATCGACGGCACCGGATGGTTGGCGCCGGAAGGCTACGACGTCAAGGTTCGTCCGTGGTATACGGAAGCCAAAGCGGCAAACGCGCTGAACTTCAGCAATCCGTACCACGACATGGCGAGCGACCAATACGCGGTCTCGATCGGCTATCCGCTGCGCGATCCTGCCGGCAACTTCGCGGGCGTGCTCGCCGGCGATATGCGCCTGACGACGCTGACCGACACGATCAAGAATATTAAGATCGACGGCGGTTTCGCGTTCCTGACCGACAAGACAGGCGTCGTGCTGGCCCATCCGGACGCGGATGCGATCAACAAGCCGCTCAAGGAATCGGCCGATTATGCCGCGATCGCCCCGCAGCTGCTCGAAGGCGAATCGGGCAGCCTCGAATATACGTACAAAGGCGAACCGCAGCTGCTCTACTACCAAAAAGTCCAGGACACGGGCTGGGTGGTGGCCGCTTCGATCTCGAAAAGCTACGCGTTCGCCGATTACGTGCAGATGCGCAACCTGTTCATCGTCGGCATCGCGGCGTTGATCGTCGTCTTGACGATCGTGGCCGTCATCGCCGCTTCAAGGCTGATCAAACCGCTGATCCTGCTCCAAAAAAGCGCGCAGCGCATGTCCGAAGGCGATCTGACCGTGACGGTTGACGTCAAAGGAAACGATGAGATCGGCAAGCTCGGAGGCGCCTTCAACGAGATGTCGGCCAGCCTGCGCGAACTGATCCATGCCGCGGCGGGTTCGGCCGAAGGCGTGGAGAACTCCGCCAAGTACATGAACGGACAAGCCGAAGGCGCCAAGCATATCTCCGACCAAATCGCCGTCGTGATCGAAGAATTGGCGCGCGGCGCGACGGATCAGGCTTCGTCGATCCAATCCGGCGTCGAGCAGCTCGGCGATATGAACGCTTCGATCGAAGCGATCGCCAGCAGCGCGGGCCGTGCGTCTGCCGGAGCCGACGACGTGACCGACGCGATGAGAGGCGGTCTGCAGGCCGTCGCTTCGCAGGCCGATCTGACCGAAGCGAGCCGCAGTTCGGCGGGCCGGGTAGAAGAAGCGAACCGCCGCCTCGGCGATCAGACGATCAAGATCGGCGAAGCCGTCAGCTTGATCCATACGGTGGCCAAGCAGACGAATCTGCTGGCGCTGAATGCCGCGATCGAAGCGGCCCGGGCAGGCGAGCACGGCAAAGGCTTCAGCGTCGTGGCCGACGAAGTGCGCAAGCTCGCCGAGCAGGCGCGGGCTTCGGCCGCGGATATCGACACGCTGCTGGCCGGCGTGCAGGAAGCCGGCCGCCAGAGCATCGGCGAGATCCAGGGATTCCAGGCGATGGTCGACAAGCAGATCGAAGCCGCCGCTTCGACCCGCGGGGCGTTCGACGTCATCCGCGGTTCGGTCGACGGTATCACGAGCCGGATTCGCGAAGTGTCCGGGGCGTCCGACGAACTGAAACGCAGTTCCGATCAGGTATCCGCCATCATGACGGACATCGCGGCCGTGGCCGAGCAGAGCGCGGCCAGCACCGAGCAGGCCGCTTCCTCGACGCAGGAACAGGCCCAGGCGATCTCCAGCATCTCGGACCTGTCCGGCGAAGTGTCGGTCAGCGCGGACGAACTGCGCGCCCGAATCGCCAAATTCAAAACGCAGTAACGCGAAAGCCTGCGATTCCGAGTCCGCGCGCTGCATGATTCCCCGTTACGCGTACCGCATGCCTCATTACACGCATTCAACAGTCGGCTGTCCCCGCATGGGGAGAGCCGGCTTTTTCGCTGCGCATTTTCAAACAGATCCCTATTCGGGTAAAGTACAATCAGGAAAGCAAGCCACAGCCGCGCGGCCTATGCCGTACGGAATCAGGCGGGAGGAGTGGACAACATGAACGAAGACGAACAGCGGGGCGCGGCAGGGGAACAGGCGGAATCGCCGGGCTGGGACGCGATCAACGGCGCGCTCAGCGCCATCTATCCGGATGTGGAGCCGTTTCATTACGGAACGATGATTGCCTATCGGCTGGGAGGGCCGGACCCGCTGGACGGAGTGAGCGTCTACAAGCGCGAAGAACCGATCCCGCATTGGCATTACGTCACGTACGGATTCACGGAGCTGCATGAAAAAGAGTCCAAAACGACGCAGGTCAGCGGATTCGGCTTCGAACTGACGCTGCGGCTGGCGCGTGAAGGCGAAGACCAGCCGCCCGTCTGGGCGATCAATTTTTTGCAAAATCTGGCCCGCTACGTGTTCAGCAGCGGCCACGGATTCCAGCCGGGCCATCATCTGGACGCCAACGGACCGATCGAAGCGGACCGAGACACGCCGATCACGGCTGTCGCGTTCGTCGAAGACCCGGAACTGGGCCCCGTGCGCTCGCCGTTCGGCGAATTCCGGTTCGTTCAGGTGATCGGCATTACCGCGGACGAACTGGACCTGATCAAAGTGTGGAACGTGCGCAGCTTTCTGGAGCTGGCGCGCACGCGGCTGCCGCTGTACGTGACGGATATGGCCCGCGCTTCCCTGCTGCAAGGCGACGAACTGAGAGCGGCCGCCGAACTCGGCGTGCGCACCGAAGGATCAAGCACCGGCCATCTGTATTTCGAGAGTCTGGTGTGGGAAGAACAGAGAAACCTGCTAAAAGGCAATTCGTACGTCCTGCAGCTCGGAGCCAATCAGGCCGAGTCGCTGGCGCGCATCCTCACGGGCCGGCTGATGCACGACCGAAGCCTGACGCTGATCGGATCGGACACGGAAGTGATGATGATCCCCGATCTTCAGAACCGGATCGCCGAAGTGCAGGATGGGCTGCATCTGTATCTGAATGCCGACGCGGTCGCCGAACTGTCCCGTCGCCTCGTGGCGCAGGAAGGCCAATTCCGCCTGGAGACGATGAACACCTTGACGATTCGTATCGTCAAAACGCTGCTGCGCGATCCCGACGGCAACGTCGTGGACACGATCGGCTGACGGCATTTCCCGCACGGCGACAAGGTCGTTTCGGGCCGCGCAATTCGCCTTCGGCGTGCCGTTATCGCCGCGCCGGCAGCCTCGATCGACCGAGCCGCGTCACCCGCATCCGGCGGACGACGCGGCTTTTTGGTGCGCCCGATAAAAAAGGGAAAAAATGGACCTTGCAAAGCTAATCTCTCAAAACCGTTCAACCGATAGTAGAGGCATAAAGATGAACGAATGAGGCGGAACAGGAAAAATACGGTCAGCCCTAGGAAGCGTTACCATCAGTTGTGCATCGGCAAAGGGCGGCGGAAAGGACACTCAATTAAACGCTGAACTTTTTTGAACGTTTTTGAATAAAAATGATTGTTATTTGACGAAACGTACGTTACAATGAATGGCAGATGGAGGAATCGAACATGCTGACCGAAGAAAGATACCGTATTATATTACAGCGCTTACAAGTGTCCGGAATCGTCAAGCTGCAAGAACTCGTCGAGCTGCTCGGTACGTCCGAGTCCACGGTGCGGCGGGATCTGATCGACCTGGAGTCGCAGCATCTGCTCAAGCGCGTGCACGGCGGGGCTTCCCTGCTGCACAGGCGGAGCGAAGAACCCGGCATGGAAGAGAAAACCTTCAAAAACGTTCAACAGAAGAATGCAGTCGGCCGCGCGGCGGCGATGCAGCTTCGGGACGGAGAATGTATCTATATCGATGCGGGCACGACGACGCTGGCCATGATCCCTTTTATCGAAGCGCAGGACATCACGGTCGTGACCAATGGCCTGTCGCACGTCGAAGCGCTGGTAAGCAAAAATATTCGCGCCTACCTGCTCGGCGGCATGATGAAGAGTCATACCAAAGCCGTCATCGGCAGCATCGCCCTTCAGAACATGGACAATTTCAGGTTCGACAAAGCTTTTATCGGCACGAACGGCGTCAACGCCGAATTCGGCTTCACGACGCCGGACCCCGAAGAAGCGCTGATCAAACGGCGCGCCCGCCAACTGTCGGAACGTTCGTACGTCCTGGCCGACGCCAGCAAGTTCGGCGAAGTGGCGTTTGCCAAACTGTTCGATCTCAAGGAAGCGACCATCATTACCGACTCCATTCCGGAGCGGTGGAGAAAATCGATTCTTGAGAAAACCAAAATAATCGAGGGATAACTCATGATTTATACCGTAACGCTTAATCCTTCCATCGATTACATCGTGGAAGTGGAAGATTTGCAGCTGGACGCCCTGAACCGCATGAAGCGCGACCTGAAGCTCCCCGGGGGCAAAGGGATCAACGTCTCGCGTATCCTGAGCCGGCTTGATGTCCCGAATACGGCGCTCGGTTTCGTCGGCGGGTTCACCGGCGGCTTTATCGAAGAAGTGCTGAAATCGGAATCGATCGTGACCGATTTCGTGAACGTGCAGGGCGATACGCGTATCAATATCAAGCTCAAGCACGGTCAGGAGACCGAGATTAACGGACAGGGACCGGTCATCGGCAGCGAAGAAGCCGATCAACTGGTCGATCAGCTCGCCAAGCTCACCCCGGCAGACATCGTCGTGCTGTCCGGCAGCGTGCCGCCTTCGCTCGGAGGCGCTTTCTACGACCGGTTGATCCGCGTCATCGGCGAACGCGGAGCGCGCTTCGTGATCGACACGACCGGCGACGCGCTGCTCAAGGCGCTGCCTTACGGGCCGCTGCTCGTCAAGCCCAACCACCACGAATTGGCCGAACTGTTCGGCGTCGAGATTCAAGGCCGCGAAGACCTGATCACTTACGGACGCAAGCTGCTTGGGATGGGCGCGCAGAACGTGCTGATCTCCATGGCCGGCGACGGCGCCCTGCTGGTGACCGCAGAGCGGGTGTATCACGCGAACGTGCCGAGAGGCGAAGTGAAAAACTCTGTCGGCGCAGGCGATTCGATGATCGCGGGCTTCGTCGGAACGTTCTCGCAGACCGGCGATCCGCTGTCCGCGCTTCGGACCGGTACCGCTTCCGGCAGCGCGACCGCTTTCTCGGACGATCTGGCCGAACGCTCGAAGATCGAGTCGCTGCTTCCGCAGGTGCAAGTCAACCCCTTGTAACGGATCATCCGATAGATCGGTTTGGAACGAGAACGAACGCAGCGAATCTAGTGAACGCAAATCTAGTGAACGCAAATCGTGCATGAACGGCGCGCATACCGCGTGCCGACAACCCCACAGAGGAGTGGAATAGAATGAGAATTACGGATCTGATGATCGAACCGGTCATGATCATGGACCTGCGGTCCGCCACGAAAGAACCCGTGATCGACGAGTTGATCGCGTCCCTGAACGCAAGCGGCCGCATCAACGACGTCTCGGCGTTCAAGCAGGCGATCCTCGCCCGCGAAGCGCAGTCCAGCACGGGCATCGGCGAAGGCATCGCGATGCCGCACGCCAAGACGGGCGCGGTTAACCAGCCGACGATCGTGTTCGGCAAAAGCACGCGGGGCGTCAACTACGAATCGCTTGACGACCAGCCGGCTTACTTCTTCTTCATGATCGCCGTGCCGGAAGGCGAATCGAACCTGCATTTGCAGGCGCTCAAAGTGCTGTCGCGCATGCTGCTGGACGCGGACTTCCTCGATCGTCTGCGCGCGGTCAAGACCCCGGGCGAAGTAACGGCGCTGTTCGACGCGGCGCAGACCCAATCCGAAGCTGCGGAAGCGGCCGAGAAAGCGAAAAGAGCCGAATCGGCGCGGCAGTCCGATGCCGCCGTGGGCGGAAGCGCTTCCGGCATGGCCGACGTCATCGTCGGCAATCCGAGCTCCGACCAGTTCGTCGTCGCCGTAACCGCCTGCCCGACCGGCATCGCGCATACGTTCATGGCGGAAGACGCCCTGAAGAAAAAAGCGAAAGAACTCGGCATCAATATCCGCGTCGAGACGAACGGATCGGAAGGCGTCGGCAATCAACTGACGGCCGCCGAGATCGCCCGCGCAAACGGCGTCATCATCGCTGCCGACAAAAACGTGGAAATGGCCCGCTTCGACGGCAAGCCGGTGCTGCAGCGAAAAGTCAGCGACGGCATCCGCAAGCCGGAAGAACTGATCCGCAAAGCGGTCACCGGCGACGCGCCGATCTACCGGCATGAAGGCGGAGCGGCAGGGAGCTCGGATGCCGGCGGCAAAGTCAGCGTAGGCGGCAAAATCTACAAAGACCTCATGAACGGCATTTCGCACATGCTGCCGTTCGTCGTGGGCGGCGGTATCCTGATCGCCATCTCGTTCCTGTTCGAACAGTACGGCGGCGGCGGATCGGAGAACCCGATCTTCAAGCTGCTCATGGGTATCGGCGGAGGCGACGGCGCGTTCCACTTCCTGATTCCGATCCTCGCCGGCTTTATCGCGATGAGCATCGGCGACCGTCCGGCCCTCATGCCGGGTATCGTAGCCGGTTACATGGCGTCCACGTCCGGCGCCGGCTTCCTCGGCGGCCTCGCTGCCGGCTTCCTGGCCGGTTACATCGTGATCGGTCTGCGCAAGCTGTTCAGAGGTCTGCCCAAGAGCATTGACGGCCTCAAACCGATCCTGATCTATCCGGTGCTCGGCCTGCTCGCAGTCGGCCTGGTTATGTACTACATCATCGATCCGGTCTTCGGCGGATTGAACACATGGATCACGAACGTGCTGGAAAACCTCGGTACCGGCAACGCGATCCTGCTCGGCCTGCTGCTCGGCGGCATGATGGCGATCGATATGGGCGGTCCGTTCAACAAAGCGGCGTACACGTTCGCGATCGGCATCTTCACTTCGACCGGCGACGGCGCCTGGATGGCGGCGGTTATGGCCGGCGGCATGGTGCCTCCGCTCGCGATCGCGCTGGCGACGACGCTGTTCAAGAACAAGTTCACGGAAGAAGAACGCAAATCCGGCTTGACGAACTACGTGCTCGGCGCAAGCTTTATTACGGAAGGCGCGATTCCGTTCGCGGCCGCCGATCCGCTGCGCGTGCTCACTTCCTGCATTATCGGTTCCGCGATCGCGGGCGGCCTGACCCAATGGTGGGCTATCAACGTTCCGGCTCCGCACGGCGGTATCTTCGTCGCGGCGCTTGCGAACCACGCGGTACTGTTCCTGCTGACCGTCGTGATCGGCGCCGTCATCTCCGGCCTGATCCTCGGTTTCTGGAAAAAGACGCTGGCCGAGCGCGCGGCAATCGCGGCTCAAAAAGCGGCTTAACCTTAAAAAGGCAAAGTTTTGTGGCAAAGAAGCATTGGCTATCCGAAAACAGGATAGGAATGCTTCTTTTTTTGTGTTTTCATTTCTTTTCTGATATATCAATGGAAATAGAAGAAAATGATTCAAGTCTCGTTCTTCTGGTTTATATAAAATCGACACTTAGGCAGCAAGTACTAGGTCGGTAACAACAGTTCGACATTTTTACCTATTTTTCGTACATAGTAAGCTCTTTTTACGTGGAAGCATGGCGAATCGCCAATTATGATGAAAGAAGGAGGCAGAGGAAGCTGAAACCGTTGGTAAGTGTAATCGTACCCGTATTTAACGTGGAACATTACCTAGGAAGATGTTTGGACAGTTTGCTTGCGCAAACGCTGGAAAACATCGAAATTATTGTAATCGACGACGGTTCGACCGACGGATCGCCGGCAGTTGCGCGCGAATATGAGAAACGGGACGAACGGATCCAAGTTATCCGTCAGGAAAACCGTGGACTCAGCGGAGCCCGCAATACCGGTCTGGATGCCGCTTCGGGCGAATTTGTCGGTTTTGTGGACTCCGATGATTGGATTCTGCCCAAGACATTCGAGACGATGTATCGCAGCGCGCAGAAGCATGAGGCGGATTTGTGTGCGTGCGACTATACGTTGGCGTACGAAGACGGGCGTCTTGAACACGGCGTACTCGGCCTGCGCAGCGAGAAGCTCGAACTGCCCCTGTTCGGACTGGATAAATTCTGGAATGACAAAAGATACTCCGTCGTCGTGTGGAACAAGATTTACCGCCGCAGTATCATTCAAAGCCAGGCGTTGAGATTCGAATCGAACCGCAGGGTGTTTAGCGAAGACGTGCTGTTCAATCTCTGCTTTCTCAAGCATGCCGGAGTCTGTTCCGCGGTGTCCGAATCGTTCTACTGCTACTTCCAGCGCGGCGATTCCTTGATGAACAGTCCGAAGCCGGATTATTTGAAAAGAGAGCTTTTTTTGGTGGACCGCTTTTCCGATTATTATGCCGATTATGCCAATTCCAACGTGTATCAGGCGCTGCTGTCCCGATTATTTTTTGAACGGGTGCAAAACAGCTGCCTGCACAATCTGTCTTCCGGCATGAAAATCAGAGTCATACATAAAGAATTGAAGCAAGCCGGCACGCATCCGCTGTTCGAAAAAAGCATGACAAAAGAAGGAAGCGACCGGGGACTCTGGCTGCCAATGCGAGTGTTCGCCATGTTGTGCGGCAAAAAAAGGTATCGGGCCGCCGCCTGGTATCTGCGTTTGTTCCTGGGCTTGTCGAACGTCAAGAAAAAATGGTCCGGGCGTCAGAAGGTCAATGCATTAGGGGTTACGCAAGCCAAAATAGTCTAAAGGGAGGAACGGAAGTGGAACGTATTCCAAAAATCATTCATTACTGCTGGTTCGGCCGCAGCGAGCTGCCGGAACTTGCCGTTAAATGCATCGAGAGCTGGAAGCTGCATCTGCCGGATTACGAAATCGTGCGTTGGGACGAAGACAGCTTCGATATTGAATCCAATCTGTTCGTTCGACAGGCGTACGCGTCCAAAAAGTATGCTTTTGTCAGCGACTACGTCCGCCTGCATGCCTTGTATACCCAGGGCGGAATCTATATGGATACCGATGTTCAGGTACTGAAGACGCTTGATCCTTTTCTGAAGCACGAAGCATTTTCCGGTTTTGAGACGCTGCGAACGATTCCTACGGCTGTTATCGGAGCGCAGGCGGGCAGCCCCGTTATCCGCGATTTCCTAAGTTATTACGAAAACCGGGCTTTTATCAAGCCGGACGGCAATATGGACATTACGACCAACGTCAAGATTATTACGGAATACTGCGTGTCAAGAGGATTCGTGCCCGATAACCGCTATCAGGTCTTTGAAGGGTTTGCCCTATATCCGAAAGATGTATTCTGTCCGCTGGAATGGAGTCCGGACAAATCCAAGATTGCCGATCGTCCGATTCCCGAGGAAAGCTGCACTATCCATCATTTCGCCGGTTCCTGGCTCAGCGAGAAAGAAATCCGCCGCAGCAAAAGCTTCCTGTGGCGCCGCTTCGGCCGTCAAATCGGCTTTGGACTTCGCATGACGCGCACTCTGCTGGGTGATAAAAACTACTCGAGACTCAAACAAAAATACGGAAGCTGATCTGCCAGCTTAAATCGAAAGGAAATATCCCGTGCGAACAAAACGTGCCTTGTACAACACGCTTACTGCAATTTTTATGCAGTTGGTCAATTTCGGCGCGGGCTTGATCATTCCCCGTCTGATCATCCAAAGCTACGGTTCGGACGTCAACGGGCTTGTCGTATCGGTCGTGCAGTTTATCGGTTACCTGTATCTGATCGAAGTCGGCATCTCGGGCGCGCTTACGTTTTCCCTCTACAAGCCGCTGACGGAAGGTGACTCCGGATCGGTGAACCGCATTTTGGCCGCGGCCAAAAAGACGTACCGCCAGGTCGGCCTGTACGCCGCCGGTATCGTGCTGGTCATGATGTTCGTGTATCCGCTGTTCGTGATGGGCGAGCAGGTCAAGTACCTGGATGTGCTGATCCTCGTGGGAGCGGTCGGCAGCGCCAGTCTGTTGAACTATTTTACCATCGCCAAATACAATGCTCTGCTGACCGCTTCGCAGGCAAACTATGTGCTCTCTCTGTTCCGAATCGTGTATCTGGTCGCCAACACGGTGATTATCGTCAGCTTGGTGCAGGCAGGAGTCCATTACTCGCTCGTCTACACGGCGGCGCTCGGAGCCCAGGTACTGCAGGCCGCCGGGATTACGTTCTATGTCAAGCGCAAATACCCGGATGTTCGCTTCGACGTGGAGCCGGACATGAGCGCCCTCGCAAACCGGAACAACGTGCTGGTGCACGAGCTGTCACGCATGGCCGTATTCGGTTCGCCCGTCATTTTGCTGACGCTGTTCGCCGCGTTGACCGACGTCAGTATTTATTCGATCTATGCTCTCGTGTTTACCGGCATCAACATGATGATCGGCGTGTTTAACAACGGATTTACGGCAGGCTTCGGTCAGCTGTTTACCCGCAAGGAACTGCACGACAATTTGCGGGTCTCGTATTCGCAGTATGAACTGCTGTTCTACATGATTTTGACTTTCGTGTATTCCTGCGCCTGGATATTGGGTTTGCCTTTTGTGCACGTCTACACGAACGGAATCAGTACGACCGATTACGAAGATGCGATCGTACTGATGCTGTTCGTCGGGATCGGCGTACTCGAGAATTGGAAAATTCCCCAATCGACACTTATCATCGCCGCCGGCCACTTCAAGCAAACGCGGCATCGAGCCATTATCGAGGCGGTTATCGTACTGATCGCTTCAACGATTCTCGTATTCCCGCTGGGCTTGAAAGGTGTACTGATCGGCAGCATGCTCGGTCTGGCCTATCGCGCGATCGATTTGCTGTACGCCCATCAGCTGATCGGAGTGAGCTTCAGACCGACCCTGATGCGATTGATTCGCGTATTCGTGACCGGAGCTATCATCATTCTGCCGTTCGAGACGATCCTGCCAGTAAAAGCCGAAGGGATGTGGGAGTGGTTGCTCTTGGCGATCGGCGTGGCCGCATGGGCAGGCTTCGTCGTAGCCGCCGCCAATCTGCTGACCGAGCGCAAAGCGCTTGCGGCCGTCTTCTCGCGGGTATGGAAAATATTCAGACCCTAGTCCGCCGTATATTCGCAGCACGGAACAGTCCGGAAGCAGCAACGCACACGCAATAAAAAGCCGATTTCTCTATAGGAGAAATCGGCTTTTTGCTCGTGGTCGGCGGAATCGGCGGGTTAGCTGCCGGCGTTGGCGATGCGCTGCTGCGCATTTTTGACGACGGCTGCCGTTTCCTGCGTTTGCTTCTTGAGCTTGTTGATATCGTCCTGCAGCTTCGTATCGTTCTCTTGTTCGCGCTGGAAGCGTTCCAGTTCGACTTTGAGATCCTGAACGGCCGCTTCGATCTCGACTTTCCATTCCATGGCGACTTCGCCGACTTCTTTGCCGAATTCGATCAGTTCGCGGCCTTTCTCGGCTGCGATCTGGCCTTTGACGCGCAGCGAAGCGATCGTCTCCTGGCTTTTGTCGCGGGCGGCGTAGAACGAAGCCTGGCTTTTGTCGCGAATAGAGGAAGCGGTCGTCACGCCGATCTCTTTGATGTCGTTGGCGACGGACACGCCTTTGTCCTTGATGTCGAGCGCGGTCATGACGCTTTTGTCTTTGAGGTCGACAGCCGCGACGACTGTTTTGTCCTTGAGCACGACCGTTCTGTCTTTCAGGTCCACCGCCGTATCGGCGAGCAGCATGCGGGTCTCCGTGCCTCGCTGCGGCGCGAACAGCAGGGCGGCGGCACCGCCTACGGCGGCGCCGGCCGCGAGTCCGGCAATAAATTTCAATGTTTGATTCGGCATATGTAGGCCTCCTGTCTATAAAGGTTCTCCTTTAGTATTACCCAGCCGCGCGCATCTGAACAGAGTCAGCCGGCAATCCGGCAAAAAAGACGCGCCCGCAGGGGGCGCGTCCGGGAGAAAAGGGCGGAACGATCGGCGGAGAAGAGGCGGTCTTGTTAACGAAGATCCGGCAGCTTCTGCGGAAACGGAACGATATCGGCCGCCGCGGCTTCCTTGTCGGACAAAATGTGGTCGTCCTGATCGGGTTCCGGCGGCGCTTCGATATTCGCTTCCGGTTCCGGCTCGATTTCGAGCGTCTCCAGCGCGTCTTTCCAATCTTCGTCGCTGGATACTTCGCGGCCGAGCGCGATCAGGTCGCGCGTCTTCTCGGCCGTGCCGTGTCCGAGTTCCACGCCGAGATCTTTCGTCTGCACGGCGAGGTCATGCAGCTTCTGCCGGGCGTCGGCGCCTTTGCGGGAAGTTAGCAACCAGGCGACTCCGGCGCCGGTCAGCGTGCCTGCCACGATCCGGGCCGCACGCTTTTTCGTCGTTTCATCCATCGATCATCACGTCTCCTCGTTGGCTTGAGCGATTGACTTTCTTCCCTACATTAACCCTTTTCGGTTAGCTGCCAAACTGTGCTTCGTGCAGACGGCTGTAAATTCCGCCCGCCGCGACCAGATCCTGGTGCTTGCCTTCTTCGGCAATGCCGTCTTTGCTGACGACGATGATACGATCCGCGTTTTTGATCGTCGCCAGACGGTGGGCGATGACGAGCGTCGTCCGTCCGACCGCAAGTTCGGAGAGCGATTTCTGGATCGCGAGTTCCGTCTCGGTATCGAGCGCGGAAGTCGCTTCGTCGAGAATCAGAATCGGCGGGTTCTTAAGGAACATGCGCGCGATCGCCATCCGCTGCTTCTGGCCGCCGGACAGCTTCACGCCGCGCTCGCCGATCACGGTCTCCATGCCTTCCGGCATAGCCTGAATGACGTCGGACAGATGCGCGCGCTGCGCCGCTTCCCAGATCTCTCCGTCGGTGGCGTCGAGCTTGCCGTAGGCGATATTTTCCCGGATCGTGCCCGAGAACAGGAATACGTCCTGCTGCACGATGCCGATCTGTTTGCGCAGCGATTCGAGCGTCAGGTCGCGAATATCCATGCCGTCCACCGTAATGCTTCCGGCATCCACTTCATAGAAGCGCGGCAGCAGGCTGCAGATGGTCGTTTTGCCGGCGCCGGACGGTCCGACGAACGCCACCGTCTCGCCCGGGCGGACGGAGAGGCTGATGCCGTCCAGAATCGGGCGTTCTTTTTCATAGCCGAAGGTCACGTTGTCAAACCGGATCTCCCCGCTGAGCGAGTCGACCGTTCGGGCATTCGGGGCGTCCTGGATATCGGGATCGGTGTCCATGATCTCCAGATAGCGGCGGAAGCCGGCGATGCCTTTCGGGTAGCTCTCGATAACCGCGTTGATCTTCTCGATCGGGCGGAAGAACACGTTCGCGAGCAGCTGGAAAGCGACGAATTCGCCGATCTGGATCTCGCCGCGGATAAAGTACAGCGCGCCGAAGATAAGCACGAGCACGCTGATCAGGCGCATCATCATGTAGTTGACCGACATGCTGCCGGCCATCGTTTTGTAGGCGAGCAGCTTCGTTTTGCGGAATGCCTGGTTCTCGACGTCGAACAGATCGCGTTCATGGCGTTCGTTGGCGAACGATTGCACGACGCGGATACCGCCGATGTTGTCTTCGATCCGGGCGTTGAAGTTGCCCACGTTGCCGAACAATCGGCTGTACGTCCGCGTCATGCGGCGGCCGAAGAAGATGATCATCCACGCCATGACCGGAATGACGATGAACGTGATGATCGCAAGTTCCGGACTGATGTTGTACATCAGGATGAACGAACCGATCAGCGTCATGATCGCGATAAAGACGTCTTCCGGGCCATGGTGGGCCAGTTCGCCGATATCGTTGAGATCGTTCGTCACGCGTCCGATCAGATGGCCGGTCTTGTGGTTGTCATAGAAGCGGAACGACAGCTTTTGCAGCTTGGCGAACAGGTTCTTGCGCATATCGGTCTCGATATTGATCCCGAGCATATGGCCCCAATACGTGACGATATATTGCATGCCCGTATTCAGCGCGTAGATGCCGAGCAGCGCGAAGGAGGCGATCAGGATCAGGCTCCAGTTCTGGCCCGGCAGCAGGTCGTCGATGAAGACGTTGACCGCGAGCGGAAAAGCCAACTCCAGCAGGCCCGCGAACACGGCACAGCAGAAGTCGATCAGAAACAGCCCTTTGTAAGGACCGTAAAAAGCGAAGAAGCGTTTCAAAATAGTGATGCCAATCCCTCTTTTCTCTATAGGTTGTACTCTGTACCCCGAAGCGGACGATGCGCGGCGTTCGCTTCGGGGTTTATTGAGAATCATTCTCTATGATAGCTTGTCAAGCCGCCGGACGGCAAGAAAAAATTGCAAAAAAAGGACGGTCGGCCGTGGAAAAGCCGATCGTCCCGTGTTTTTGCCTGTGTGCGTTCGAAACGATTCGAGATCATTCAAGACGATGGTAGACCATTCAAGTCCGAACCGGTGATCGGACAAGACCGTTCAGGCTCGTTCGCTGCCGGCCAAACGCGACTTGAGCGCTTCATAGAACGCGACCAGTTCCGCTTCCGAGCCGAACGCCGCCTGCGCGGACGTCTCGCTTCCGCCGCCGCGGCCGCCGAACGCCGGCAGCATCTCCTTGAACAGCGCGCCGCAGGAGAAGCCCGCTGCGCCTCCGTGCGAGAGCACAAGCTTGAACTCGTCGGTCGAACCGAGCAGCACCGGCTTCGGCGTCCGCGCAGTCAGCACATGGGCCAGGCTGATCAGGTCTTTGATCGTCCGGCCGTCGAACAGCCGCGCAGCCGCTCCGCCGGTACGCTCCGCTTCTTCGAGCAGCTCGTCCGCCGCGTACGCGTCGAGCTTCAGGCGCAGCGCGTTCCATTCGGCCTGCCTGCGCCGGTCGTCTTCGGCCATCCGGTCCAGCCGCGCGGGCAGCTCTTCCTTCGGCGTGCTCAGCTTGGCGGACAGCGAGCCCAGCACCCGCGTCTGGAGCGTGAATTCGGCCAAAGCCCGGAAGCCGGTTTTGAACACGAGCCGCAGACGGCCTTTTTGCTTCTCGGCCCGCAGCAGCTTGAGCAGGCCCAGCTCGCCGGTACGGGCGACGTGCGTGCCGCCGCAGGCGTTGTATTCGACGTCTTCGATCTCGACGATGCGCACGTCGCCTTCGACGGAAGGCGCTTTGACCAGCGGCAGCTTCGCGGCTTCGCCGGCGCTGACTTCGTAGCTGCTGATCTTCAGATTGCGCATGATGCGCGCGTTGACTTCAAGTTCCAGCGCTTCGAGTTCGGACTCGGTCCATTCGGCGCGGTCCACGTCGATCGTGGCGTACTCTTCGCCGAGGTGGAAGCTGAGCGTAGGGGCGCCCAGCACGTCCAGGGCGGTCGCCGACAGCAGATGCTGGCCGCTGTGCTGCTGCATATGGTCGAAGCGGCGGTCCCAGTCCAGCCGGCACGTCAACGCCTCGCCTTCTTCGCCCGGGAAGGCGTCGACGAGATGCAGCACTTCGCCGTGCTCGGCGATCGTATCCAGCACGCGCGCCGCGCCGATCGAGCCGGTATCGCTCGGCTGTCCGCCGCCTTCCGGATAGAAGGCCGTCTTCTCCAGACGGACATACAGACCGCGCTCGCGTTCGAGGCGTTCAACGATTCGGGACGTCCACTCCCGGGTGTAAGCGGACTCTTCGTACAGTTTGTGCGTCATGGGGTTCTCCTTTTCGTGTCCGGCAAGCAGGGCGGCAGGCGCGTCCGCGCACCGCCGGTGATCCTGCGCCGGAGGGATCTGTCTGCATCGTATCCCATATCGGAGCCGCGGGCAACGGAAGGAGAGAGACGGCCGCGATTTTGCCCGGCGCAAGCTGCCGGAGCCGTTATTTGCCGGGCGGGCGCAGCGGTCTGCCGCCGGTCCGCAGCAGGCGCGCGGCCGGCTTCCGCGCGGGACCGCCCGGCCGTTCGCCCGCGGCACTCGCGGCACCTGCGGCACCCGCTGCATAGGAAGCGTAGAAAGCGGCCGGTTCGGCGTCGGCCGTCAGGCGCCCGCGCAGGTCGGCGGGCGGATACGGCGTTCGCCGCAGGTTGAACGTATCGCGCACGATATAGAGCGGCCGCCCTTTGACTTCGTCGTAGATACGGCCGATATATTCGCCGATCACCCCGAGCATGATCAGCGTGAAACCGTCGAAGATCAGCATGAGGCAGGTCGTCGACGCCCAGCCGCGCATCGTGCTGTCGGTGAACAGCGCCATGCCGATTACGTACAGCATGTACAGAAACCCGACCGCCGACATGAGCGTACCCGCGTATCCGGCCAGTTTGAGCGGCTTGTGCGAGAACGACGTGAGGCCGTCGAGGCAGAGCTTGATCATTTTGCCGAGCGGGTATTTCGTTTCTCCGGCCAGACGTTCGTCGCGTTCGTATTCGATCGACGTCTGCCGGAAGCCGGTCCAGCTCACCAGTCCGCGTACGAACGGGTTGCGTTCGCCGAGCCGGTTCATCTCGTCGCACACTTTGCGGTCGATCAGGCGAAAATCGCCGGTGTCGACCGGAATCGAAATATCGGACGAAGCGCGCAAAATCCGGTAAAACAGAGCGGCCGACGCTTTTTTGAACAGGCTCTCGCCGCTGCGCTTCACGCGCCGGGCGTAGACGACCTCGTAGCCTTCGCGCCATTTGCCCAGCATGTCAGGAATGAGCTCCGGCGGGTCCTGCAGATCGGCGTCGATGATGACGATCGCGTCGCCGGCCGCGTAATCCATACCGGCGGTCACGGCGACCTGATGTCCGAAATTGCGGGAGAAATCGATCAGTTTGACCGATTCGTCCTGCCGGGCCAGTTCGCGCACAACGTCCGGCGAACGGTCGGCGCTTCCGTCGTTGACGAACAGCAGCTCGTGGCGATGCCCGGTCCGGCGCAGCACGTCTGTCAGGCGTCGGTACGTCTCGGCGATGACCGGTTCTTCGTTATACATGGGGATAATGACGGAAATCAGCGGGGATGGATTCATGGAACACGCCTCCTTGTTGAGTCTCATTGTGGGCCGTCGACCTGAAACTCACCTGAGGACCCCCTGAATGTTTGCTGAATGCTCGCCCGATCAGGCATAATGAGCGATAGCAAACATCCGGCGGCAGGCCGGCAAGAACGGAGGAGGTCCTATTGGCGGGCGAAAAAAAAGTCAAAATCCTGTTGGCGGACGACGAGCCGACCATTTTGCAGTTTCTCGATCTGGGGCTGACGGGCGAAGGGTACGAAGTGCGTCTGGCGGCAAACGGAACGGAAGCGCTGCGCGAAGCGGAGCAATTCCGGCCGCATATCGTCATCTTGGATATCATGATGCCGGAGATGAACGGGTTTGACGTGTGCCGCAGGCTCAAGGAGCACGGAGGCAACGTCGCGATCATTATGCTCAGCGCCAAAGACGCGGTGGAAGACCGGGTGACCGGGCTTACGCTCGGCGCGGACGATTACCTGGTCAAGCCGTTCAGCTTCGAAGAACTGCTGGCGCGTATTCAGGCGAGGCTGCGCAACCAGTTTCCGAATCTGCTCGGCGGGGTGGAAATCGGGCCGTTCCGGATCGACGAGCGCCGCGGAGAGATGCTGTACCGGTCCGAAGCGCTGTCGCTGTCGCCGACGGAATACGGGCTGCTCAAATTTCTCGTGCTCAACCACGGCATCGTGCTCAGCAAAACGAAAATTCTCGACAGCGTATGGGGCTACCAGTTCGGCGGCGAGGAAAATATCGTCGAAGTGTATATCCGCTCCCTGCGCGAAAAGCTCGGGGACAAGGAACACCGGCTGATCCGGACGCTGCGCGGCGCGGGTTACCGGATGGATCTGCCGTGAAGCCGGCGGGAGGCCGGGGCGGCAGGCCGTTTCGCAGCACGCTCTACCGGGAGCTGCTTATGCGTTCGCTGTTCGTGCTGGCGGCGCTGCTGCTGCTGATCGGAGCGTTCCAGTATTTCCTTATGCGGGGATTTCTGTATCAAAATCAGGCGGAGACGCTCGAAGCGCAGTTTCGGTCTATCCCGCCGTTCCTGATCGAGGAATGGCGGGGCGGGCAGGCAGCCGGCCCCGGTCCGGGTCCCGGCGCTGCGGCTCCCAAAGGCAACGAAGCGGAGCGCCGTGCGCTGCTGTTCAACGGCTTGTCGCTGGCCGCGATCGATGCCCGGGGGCAGGCGACCGATCTCAACGCGCAGTACGGCACGTCCGCGCCGATCTTGACGCCGGGCCGCTACGAAGCGCTCAGACGCGAAGCGGCCAAGCCGGGCAAAGTCGACTACGTGCTGGCCGGCGACGCTTCCGGCACGGAGCAGCTGCTCGTGCTGCGCCCGGCCGGCGGATTCGGCGCCGGCGGCACGCCGATGCTTCAGATCGGCATGCCTACCGGGCCGCTGACCGCCATCTTGTGGCGGCAGCTGGCGATCTTCGCCGGCTTGTCGATCGTGGCGCTGGCCGGCGGATTCGCTCTGTACCGGCCCGTGCTGCGCCGGTCGCTTGCGCCGCTGTCGCGGATGGTCGGGACGGTCAAGCGTATCGACGCGGGCCGTCTGGACGAGCGCTTTCCGGCGCAGCCGGGGCAGGCGGAGATCGACCGGCTGGCCTCGTCGTTCAACGGGATGCTGGAGCGGTTGGAAGACGCTTTTGCCGCCGAGCGGGAATCGCAGGAGCGGATGCGGCGGTTTATCGCGGACGCTTCGCACGAGCTGCGGACGCCGCTGACGTCTATTCGCGGATTTCTGGAAGTGCTGCTGCGCGGCAGCCGGATCAGCGAGGAGCAGCTGCATGCCGCGCTGCGCAGCATGAGCGGCGAATCGGCGCGCATGAACAAGCTGGTCGAAGACCTGCTGCTGCTCGTCAAGCTGGACCGCGGGCCGGAGCTGACGCTTGCGCCGCTGCGCCCGGCAGAGCTGCTGCGCGAGCTGGAGTATCATCTGCGGATGCTGGCCGGGGAGCGGCACGTCACGCTGGACACGAACGGCGCGGAAGCGGCGACCGTGCCGGGCGATTCGGACAAATTGAAGCAGGTCGTGCTCAATTTGTTCGGCAACGCGGTCCAGCATACCGACCCGCGCGAGGGCGCGATCACCCTCGCGCTGTCCGTTGCCGGCGATCGCGCGCGGATCGAGATCGCCGACAACGGCCCGGGCATTGCGCCGGAGCTGCGGGGCAAAGTGTTCGAGCGCTTCTACCGCGGAGACGAATCGCGGTCGCGCCGCAGCGGGGGAGCCGGGCTCGGCCTGGCGATCTCGCTGTCGATCGCCGAGGCGCACGGAGGAACGATAGAGCTTGCCGGGGGGCCGGGCGGCAGGGGCAGCTCGTTTTGCATGCTGCTGCCGCTTGAGTGAAGGTTTTCCGGCGCCGGATCGGCGTGCCGTCAAGGATTCAGACCGGTATTCCGACCAGCGTTAAGACAAAAAATGTTCGGCCGCGCGCGCTTTCTTGCGGGAAAGTGCATGCGGCCTTTTTGCTGTGTAAAAAGGAGAAAAAACGAACAAAAAAGAGCAAAGAGAATACTAAAGGCGCTTGTGTTACGAAAATTGTCGAATATGTCGAATTTATATTGCTTTTGCCCAAATTTGAACTATTATTAAGTTATTCATATTACAAGCTGCGACCTGTCCGCAGGCGCAATCTAAGGAGCCCTCCATGACAACCGTATCCACGAAATTTTTCTCCGCAAAAGGCGCCACCGTTACGGCTTTGGCCGCTGCCGTGCTGGCGTTCCCTTTCTCCGCGCAAGCTTCCACCCCTTCGGATTTTTCCGCTCAAGCTCCTGCCGTTCAAGCTCCCAATGCTCAAGTTCCTACTACTAAATCCGCTGCCGCTCCCGAAGCTTTGACTCTGCCCGGCACCGATGTGCAGCGTGCCCAGGCAAGAGGCATCCTTACAGGCGACGCGCAGGGCAGCCTGGCCGTAAACCGCGGCTTGACCCGCGCCGAATTCGCCGTGCTGGTCGCGCGTTCGTTCGGACTCGACACGACGTCCAAGCCGTCCGCTTCGTCCTTCAAAGACCTCAAGACTTCTTCGTGGGCTTCTTCGGCAGCCGAAGCGCTGCTGGCCAAAGGCTGGATGACGGGCAGCGGCAGCGCCTTCCTGCCGGACGCTCCGGTCACGCAGGAACAGATGGCCGTCGTGCTCGCCAAAGCGCTGGACCTGTCCGCGACGCCGGTACGCATTCCGGGACTCGGCCTTGCCGAAAGCGACTTGGCCGCGGCAAGTTCGTGGGCCGCTCCGGCGCTGCGCGAATCCGCGGCGGCCGGTCTGCTCGGCGTCTACGCGCAGGGCGTGAAGCCGGGCCAGCAGGTGCTGCGCGGCGAAGCCGCATCGGCCGTGCTCGCCGCTTCGAACCTGCAGCCGCAGACGATCGAAGCCGTGCAGAACGGCATCGTCAAGCTCGGCGGCGTAGCCTACGCCGCCGCGCCGGAACTGTCCGGCCTGTTCTCGGCGGCCAACGCCCCGGCTCTCGCCGGAGCAAGCGCGAAGCTCACGATCGCGAACGGTATCGTAACGCAGGTACGCGGCCTTGAACTGAACGCGGCCGGCCGGGCGGCCGACGCGGGCAAGCCGGAATTCAGCGGCAACCTGACGCTGGACGGCGCCGGCGTCAAAGTTCACGGCGCGGTTACGGTGAACGGCGACTACTTCACGCTGAACAAGCTGGAGATCGGCGGCGATTTCACGATCGGCACCCAAGTGAAGCACGACTTTTCCAGTACGGGACTGATCGTCACGGGCGTCACGAATATCCGCGGCGGCGACGACAATACGGTCGTTTTCCAATCGGCGCGGTTGGGACAGGTCGTGCTGGACAAGACGAACGTTCGGATGGCCGCGCTTGAAGGAACGAAAATGGCGGAGATCAACGTCCGGCAGAACGCTTCGATCGACGGCGATGAGAGTGTCACGATTCCTTCGATCAAGATCGAAAAAACGGCGTCGGCCGTTAACCTCAACGCGACCGTCGATATTTTCGCCGTTCACGAAAACGCGATGCTGTCGATGGGACCGAGAGCCAGCATCCGCGACATCCTGATCCCGCAGCTGGCCAAGCTCTCGGATTTTGTCAAAGACTGGAGCCGGGTCTCCGACAAGTTCCGGCTGATCAACGGATTCGAGGCGTTTGTCCCGGCTGCCTTGCCTTCGGCCCCGCAGCCTTCCGCGGGTAGGACGACGCCTGCGGTCACGCCGCCTGTAGTCACGCCTCCGGTAACCCCGCCCGTGATCACACCACCTGTAGTGACGCCTGTCGATCCCAAAGCCTCTTTGAAAGCGGCGGCCGCGGATGCCGGGCTTGCGCTCAAGGAAGCGTCCGTCGGCGAACAGGTCGGCGCGGATTATCCGAAGCTGAACCACGATGCGCTGTCGCTCTTGTTGGCGCAGGCACAAACGGCGCTTGAGAGCGATACGCTCACGCAGACGCAGCTGAATCAGGCTGCCGACAAGCTGGCGAACGAGACCAAAACGCTGCGCGCTTCCAAAAATTACACCGGCCTTACGAGAAAATTGGCGATTGCCCGTGCGGCTTCTTCGACTCTTGAGATCGGCACGCAGCCGCGTCAGGTCAGCCAAGCCGTATACGAGTCGTTCTACGAAGGGTTGTCCGGATTGGAAAACCAAAACCCCGATCCGTTCGTGATCGAGGGGGACAAGGAACAGCAGCTTACGCAAAGCTTGGTCAAGCTGCAGCAGGTACTCGAAGGAAATCGCTTCGCATGGCGTTTCGAAGAGCTGTCCGCCGCGATTCAGGCAGCGGAAAAAGCGTTGAAAGACCATAGCGACGGCACCGGCGGAATCGGTTTGATCGTAGCGATTGAAGAAGCCAAGAAATATGCCGCTGTCCAACTTCCGGCTCTCCAACAAAAAGTGGACGAATTGAGCCGGAATTTGGTTACCCTCACCGAAACTTATCTCAAGAGCAGCCCGCCGCCAACGCTTCCGCCCGTGATCCTGCCGCCTATGCTGCCGAATATCCCGGGCTTCCCGTTCCCAGGCTTCCCGTTCCCGGGAACGATTCCGGGTACGTTCCCGCTGCCGGGCACAATCCTGCCTCCGGTCACGCAGTCGGCTCTGCCTTCCGCGAACCCGGAGCAGCTGACGTACAATCCGGAGACGGATACGCTCGAATCGGCCAAGTCCGCCGAATAAACGCTTCAAGCGGCTTCTTTGACCGTCTGCTTTGACGCGAACGATACGGATCATCCAGCCGCAGCCCAACCGGAAGGAGCCCAACCCCATGATCGTCATCAAAAAGCTTCCGGCGGAAGCCGGGCAGTTCCGGGATCATCTGCCGGGCCTCAGCGATCGACTGCCGCCCGGAGCGATCGCTTTGACAGCCGAACTGGACGGCTTGTCCGTAGGCACGGCGCTCGTCATCGCGCATCCAAGATCCGGCACGGGCAGTATCAGCGTGCTGCATACGCCCGAGCTGTTTCGCCATTTGGGCATCGGCAGCCGGCTGCTGCTGGAAGCCGAGCGCCAGCTGCTCGATGCCGGCTGCCGCGTCTGCCGGGTCACGCTGACGCTGCGCAAAGACAAACCGGCGCCGGAACTGGATTTTCTGCGCAGCCGGGGCTACGCCAACGAGCAGCTCTTGATTCGCACGTATACGCTTCGCGCGGCGGACCTGCTTGGAGCGGGACGCCTGGATCGGCTGGTTCTGCCGCCCGGCACCGAACTTGCGCCGCTTCTGTCCGCTTCGCCCGAAGAACGGGCGGAACTGGACCACCTTGCGGCGCAGCTTCCGCCGGAACTGCATCCGCTGCCCGAAGAACGGCTGCTGCATCCCGAGTTCAGCACGCTGATGAAGATCGGCGGCCGGATCGCCGGCTGGATCGGCATCCAGCAGCTCGCGTCCAACCTGCTGCTGTTTCGCTCGATGTACGTGCGGCCGGAACATCGCCTGCATGCCAGCGGCATGGCGCTGTTCGCGGAGGTGAACCGCCGGCATCGCCTGCCGGAACGCTTCGCGCACCAGCTGCTCGGCGTTCCGGGCGATAATCCGGCCATGCTTCGCCTGGCCGAGCGCAAACTCTCGCCGCACGCGTCGAGCATCAAATCGACCGTGCGGCTGGAGAAAAGGTTGTAGGGCGGGCTTGATCGGACACGGAGGCGAATGCCTGCCGAGGGGTTCGCGCATCCCCATGCAAGGTCGGCTCTCGGGCCGACGAATTCGCCGCCGGGCTTCTGCCGGCGGCGTTTTACATAGCAGATCAGAGATCGGTAAATTGACGAAACACCCTCAGACTGATAAATTAGGTACAATCTTGCGATGGAGGCGGTCCGGCTATGAATTTTGTGTTTTTCTCTCCTCATTTCCCTGCCAGCAGCGGCGAGTTCGCGATTCGGCTGCATGAGGAAGGCGCGACGGTGCTCGGCATCGGCGACGCGCCGTACGACAGTCTGTCTCCGCGGCTTCAGGCGGCGCTCACGGAATATTACCGCGTCGAACAGATGGAGAACGAAGACGAGACGCTGCGCGCGACGGGGTATTTTACCCATAAATACGGCAGAATCGATCGCTTCGAATCGTTGAACGAATACTGGTTGGAGAGCGACGCGCGCATGCGCACCGACTTTAATATCGATGGCACCAAAGCCGATTTTATCGACAACCTCAAGCACAAATCGAAAATGAAAGACTTTTTCCGCCAAAGCGGCGTCGACACGGTGCGGTTTCTCAAAAATCCGAACCGGGACAGTGCAGCGGCGTTTATCGCGGAGAACGGCTTCCCGGTCGTCGTCAAGCCGGATCTGGGATCGGGTGCCAGCCATACGTACAAGTTGAGCGATCAGGCAGAGCTGGATTATTTCTTCCATACGTCGCCGGCGGATACCGAATTTATTATGGAAGAGTTTATCGACGGCATCATTCTCACGTATGACGGCCTGATCGACCATGACGGCATCGTGCGGTTTCACGCCAGCCACCGCTTCGAGCAGAGCATCATGAAAGTGGTGAGCGACGACGACCATCTGCGCTATTTCTGCCTCAAGGACGTCGATGCGGAAGTGGAGCGGGCGGGACGCAGCATTCTGGACGCTTTCGGGATCCGGGAACGCTTTTTCCATATTGAACTGTTCAAATCGCACAAAGACGGCCGTCTGATCGCGCTCGAAGTGAATATGCGTCCTCCGGGTGCCTGGATGACGGATTCGATCAATTATGCCTACGAGGTCGACGTGTATACGAAGTGGGCGAATATGGTCGTGCACGGCGGCAGCGGCGAGCCTCCGGCCGGGCATTATTATACGGGTTACGCGAGCCGCAAAGACCGCAAGCATTACGTGCGCAGCCATGAAGATCTTCAACATGAACTGGGCGACGCTCTGGTGCGCTACGACGAGATTGACGAGATCTTCAGCCGTGCGAGCGGCAACCGGGCTTACCAGTTCCGGGCGGATTCGCTGGACGGCGTGCGGCGGATCGCGGATCTGATTCAGGAAGAGTGGACGTAAGAGCCGAGCAGGCTTGGCGGGAAGCAAAGAGCCGGGCAGTTGGGCCAAACAGGACAAGAGGCGGAGGGCAAGGCGATGGTCACTGTGCAGTATCGGAAACAATACAGTCCGGCGCTCGGCCGAGATATGGAATACAAAGTGTACGGCGACCGGGGAAAACCGATGCTGGTGTTCCCGACGTCGCTCGGACGCTTTTATCAATATGAAGATTCCGGCATGATCGAGGAGCTGGCTCCGTGGATCGACGCGGGCAAGCTTCAGGTCTGGGCCTGCGACACGCTGGACGAAGAGACGTTTTTCTCGGCGCATTGGGACATTCAGGCCCGAATCGGCCGGCACGAACAGTACAACGGCTATATCATGCACGAACTCGTTCCGGGCATTTTGCACGAAAGTGCGCACAACAACGGCGGCGACGCGCAGAAAATACTGATCAGCGGCTGTTCGATGGGCGCTTATTACAGCGGGAATTTCTTTTTCCGGTATCCGGAGTCGTTCGATACGCTGCTTGCGCTGAGCGGGGTGTATTCGGTCAACCATTTCTTCGGCGATTACCGCGACGGAGCCGTCTATTTCAACTCGCCGCTCGACTATCTGCCGGGCCTCGTCGACGAGAGTCTGCTGGGCCAGTACCGCGACAGAACCATTCTGATCTGCTGCGGGCAGGGCGCGTGGGAAGACGAAATGCGGGAAGAGACGGCGCGGCTCGGCGAAGTGCTGTACAATAAAGGGATTCCCGCGCGCGTGGACTTCTGGGGATACGATTCGGAGCACGACTGGCTGTGGTGGCGCCGGCAGATCCGGTATTATATGAGCGAATTGATGTGAACGGATGTGCATGGATGCAGCCGACCAAATAAGCAGTACGGCATCGAGAGGGGCTGGCATCATGAATGAATTTGTTAAAAAAGACAAGGAACAAGGCTGGCAAAGCGGACATTCCGCCGTTCCGGGATTTTTGCCCGACGGCACCCTGCGCACGTTGACGAGTCGTCTGCTGCTGCGAAAAGCGGACGACAGTCTGGGCGCTTTTTCCGGTTTCGCCGAAGCGATGCTCGCCGAATGGCAGATCGAAACGCACGCGGCGGTGGCAGGCGGAGAACTGGTCTTCAAGCATGAAGGCATGACCGTGCGCTGCCGCTATGTGCCGGATGTGGTGCCGAATCGGCGGATCGAACACGATTTTGCGGAAAATCCGTATCTGGGGCAAGCCCAGGCGGACATCGAACGTTATGCGGCGTATATCGAAGTGTCCGTAAGCGGCGCTGCCGACGGGATTCGCGGGCATATGCTGCTGACGCAAACGGTCGCGGCGCTGCTCGATACGCCCGGCGCGCTGGCGATTCATAACGATCCGAAGCTGTTTACCGTAAAAAGCTACCGCATTACCGTGAAGCAGCTCAAAAAAGGCCGGCTTCCGGCTACGCTGTGGGGATTTATTCGCGTGCAGCGCGACGAGAACGGCGTCGTCGGCGGCCACACATTCGGACTGCCGGACTTCGGCATGCCCGAACTGGAAGTGACGGATACGCTCGTGCCGGTCGGCGAAACGTACGAGATGATGATGGCCGCGCTGTTCCATATTTTCGAGCACGACGTCCGGTTCTCGGGCGGCGAAAAGATCAGTTTCCGGCGCAACCCGTCTTCCATGTCGGCGTATTCCCCGGAAGCGGAAGCCGCCGGCATGAGTACGCTGCGGCTGGTGCGTTCGCCCGGCGTGCAGGTGGCGGGCGAATCGCTGAAGATCGAAGGCTTTTGACACACCAAGCACCATGGACGGCTTATGGACGACAGCATGAAGTTCGGCGGACATTTGGATAAGGCGTGCATCCGCAGCCGGAACACAGAGAGGAGCCGACAACGATGAGTTTTTTCACCAAGTGGTTTAAAAAAGAAAAAAGCGGCGAAGAAGAAACGGAGCGCGGCGTTCGCGACCCTTCGGGCGGGTACCGCGAAGTGTACGCAGGCGAGCGCAGCTGGACCGCCGTGCCGGAACACCGGCCGGATACCCGGGCGCTGAGCCGCCACGTGCTGCTGCGTACGGCCCAGCCGCCCGCGTTCAGCGGCGTGCTGCAAATGCTGCGCGTGCAGGGCATCGAAGCGGAAGGCGGCCTGCACGAAGGGCGGTTTATCGCGCACTACCGCGGCATGACCGTGACGGCGGAATATCTCCCCGCTCCGCTGCCGGATGGCGAGGTCGAGGAGAACGGCAAGTACAACCGGCTGTGGCCGGAAGCGGAGCAGGAAGTGTCCGGCTACGCCGCGCAGCTGCTCGTGGAGCTGCGCAACGCGGGCAACGGGCTGAGCGGCCACCGCTTCCTGACGCAGGCCGTCGCGGCGCTGCTGGCGAGCGAACCGAACGCGATTGCCGTCTATTCCGCGCCGCTGCTCGTCAGCCGGGCGGATTACCTGGCGAGCACCGAGCTGCTCAAGGAAAACGAGCTGCCGGTGAACCTGTGGGTATTCGTCGGCCTGTACGGCAGCGAGGGAGGCGGAGCGGCGTACACGCACGGCATGGCAGACTTCGGCTCCGAAGAGTTCGAGATGCTCGACTCGCGCCGCTCCGGCAACGAGATCTTCGAGCTGACGTTCTCGGTCGTGCATTACGCCGTCGCGCGCAATATCCGCTTCCAGGGCGGCGAAGAAGTCTCCTTCGGCGAACAGTCTTTCCGCCTGAACCGCTCCGCCGGAGCGGCCCTGCAGGGGATGACGGTGAAGATTGAGGAAGCTTAAGGAGTTAGGCGCAGCGGTTTGCTACTGCGGGAAGGTATAAAAAAAGGCGCAAACGGAGGAATGGCCGTTTGCGTCTTTTTTTGTTGGAGAGGGGTGTGGGGGGGTGTATTTCTGCAAGGCGAAAGGCGGCAAGATGGTCGAGTTTTAATCTACGCTCTCGGGCGGGGAGCGACAAAGGCTTAAAGGCATAGGTTTCCGGTTCTCGCGTTTCAATCCACGCTCCCGCACGGGGAGCGACGAATTGACGTGTACATAATGAGAAGTCGTTAGCGGTTTCAATCCACGCTCCCGCATGGGGAGCGACACAGACGGCGCAACAAGCGGAGCAGCTCCAAGCGGAGTTTCAATCCACGCTCCCGCATGGGGAGCGACCACGCCGCGGGGCCGTTTCTTTTTACACCTATAGAGTTTCAATCCACGCTCCCGCATGGGGAGCGACGGTGGGACGATTTTTTGGGAGACGTCGAGCCCTTCTTTCAATCCACGCTCCCGCATGGGGAGCGACACAGCAGATCCATAATCGCTTGTTCGTTGACCAGGTTTCAATCCACGCTCCCGCACGGGGAGCGACCGCTGTGGAGGGCGGAGAGGCCGTGCAGCGTGCCAGTTTCAATCCACGCTCCCGCACGGGGAGCGACCAACGCGATGGAGCAGGTCAAGCGCTTGGAGCTGTTTCAATCCACGCTCCCGCACAGGGAGCGACTCTTGCTCGACGATCGCTCGCTCTCCGCTTACCGTGTTTCAATCCACGCTCCCGCACGGGGAGCGACGCGGCAGCGGTTCGAAGACTTGCTTTCTGACATGGTTTCAATCCACGCTCCCGCACGGGGAGCGACCTTAACCCCCATAAAGTACCGGTCATCAACGTACATGTTTCAATCCACGCTCCCGCACGGGGAGCGACAGACGCAGCCGCTGCTGTTTCCAGTAAGTATTGTAGTTTCAATCCACGCTCCCGCACGGGGAGCGACGAACATATATTCAGTACATCGTTATTATATGCAAGTTTCAATCCACGCTCCCGCACGGGGAGCGACCGCAACAAACGCAGCAGATGCAACAGACGGCGCAAGTTTCAATCCACGCTCCCGCACGGGGAGCGACCCCGGTTGTACAAGGTCATCACGCTGGATGAGCGAGTTTCAATCCACGCTCCCGCACGGGGAGCGACAAGTCTTGATAGCGTCGGCCCAAATGCCAGAAAACGTTTCAATCCACGCTCCCGCACGGGGAGCGACGATGACATGTTTACGAGCAGTCGCCCTATGGTGGAGTTTCAATCCACGCTCCCGCACGGGGAGCGACCGTTCAACCTGACCGCTAAACACGCGACCGAGACGTTTCAATCCACGCTCCCGCACGGGGAGCGACCATTCCAAGCTTCCGAAGCATCCCGCACATCCACGTTTCAATCCACGCTCCCGCACGGGGAGCGACGAAGCATCTGCCCATCTTGGTAGCGTGGCTTCGGTTTCAATCCACGCTCCCGCACGGGGAGCGACCGCAGCGAGCAGTTCGTCGACTTCATCGGAACGGTTTCAATCCACGCTCCCGCACGGGGAGCGACAATCAACGTTTACTTGGATCAGCGGCTGGAGACTGTTTCAATCCACGCTCCCGCACGGGGAGCGACCCATCACATCGCCGCCAGTTTTTGCGGCTTTTCTCGTTTCAATCCACGCTCCCGCACGGGGAGCGACCGGATCAAATGTATGCTTACGCATCGGGTACTTGGTTTCAATCCACGCTCCCGCACGGGGAGCGACTCGGCTTCTTGGCTTTTTTCTCTTTTTTCTTTTTCGTTTCAATCCACGCTCCCGCACGGGGAGCGACACTATCGAGATCGCTGTACGTGATACTCATGTCGGTTTCAATCCACGCTCCCGCACGGGGAGCGACGAATGCGAGCAACAAGAAGAATTCGTAGAGATAAGTTTCAATCCACGCTCCCGCACGGGGAGCGACTGACAGCCACAATCTATGCAGCTCCCGATCAGACGTTTCAATCCACGCTCCCGCACGGGGAGCGACTGCACCCACTCCGAGACCTTACCCCGCAAGGGGTTTCGGCCTCAAAAGTGCGAACCTCAAAATCAGCCTAACGAAAAGCGGACAAAAATACAAGCGAAAAGGCTGCAGCCCTTATCGCGTAAGGGGTGCGAACCTCCCGGGAATAGCATGGGAGCTTCAGGTTCGCATGTTTGAGATAAAAACAAGCAAACGTATATAAAATAAATTAATCTCTTTGAAGGATATTTATGGATAATGCCGAATTTAATTAAGCAAGCATCCAGAATAGCCTCGAACTCATTCAAAGGAGAACAAGCCTTGCCCTATTACGCGCATACGAAGCAGAGGGAAGACAAGTCGATCGGTCCGGAATCAACGTGGCAGCTGCTCCGGACTCATTTAACCGAGGTTGAAAGGTTGGCAGGCGACATGGCCAAGCCTTTCGGAGCCGAACAGTGGGCGAAGGCTGCGGGACGTCTGCACGATCTGGGCAAATACTCGGAGGCTTTTCAGCACAGACTCAAAGGTTCGACCCAAAAGGTCGATCACGCGACCGCCGGAGCGCTTGCGCTTGTACAGCACTGGTCAAGCACCGGTTCAGAGCAAGCGGCTGCGCGTTTGCTCGCTTACGTCATTGCCGGACATCATTCGGGTCTGCCGGACTACGGAACGTCGGAAGCGGACCACAACGCCTGTTTGCGTAAAAGACTTTCCCAAAATCAACAGTTGGAAGATTACAGCGCTTTTCGTGCAGAGATCGTTGTCCCGCAGGCGCCGCAAACTTTTCCGATCAAGCCCGGACCCGCGCCCGGGTTCCAGCTTTCTTTTTTTACCCGAATGTTGTTCTCGTGTCTGGTCGATGCCGATTCGCTCAATACCGAAGCTTTCTCCGATCCGTCGCGCCACGGTTTGCGCAAGCGCGAAGAAGAAGCAGAGGAGAGGATGGCCAAGCTGTGGAAGCGGCTAAGGCAGCGTTTTTACGATTACCGTGCCGCCAAATTCCGTGCCCCGCGTGGCGATATCGACCGCTGGAGAACGGAGATTTTCGAAGAAACGATGCATCGCGCGGCCGATCCTCTGGGATTATTCAGCCTTACCCTGCCTACGGGCAGCGGCAAAACGCAGGTCTCGCTCGGCTTCGCGCTGGAACATGCGGTCAGGCACGGGCTTCGCCGGATTCTCTACGTGATTCCTTACACCTCGATCATCGAACAAAATGCCCAAGAGTTTCGGGATATTCTCGGCGACGAGCACGTATTGGAACATCACTCCAATTTTCAGCATAGCCTGCACGATCACGGAACGGAAGCTTTTGAGACGACGGAACGGCAGAAGCTGGCTGAAGAAAATTGGGAACTGCCGCTGGTCGTGACGACGAACGTGCAATTTTTCGAATCGCTGTTCGCGTCGCGGCGTTCTCCTTCGCGCAAGCTGCATAATATCGCCGGAAGTATCATTGTGCTCGACGAAGCCCAGATGATGAACGGCGGATTTTTCCGACCGTGCCTGTATGCGCTGGATGAACTCGTCCGTAATTACGGCTGCTCGGTGCTTTTTTGTACGGCGACCCAGCCGCCGGCGGCCAAGCTGATCCCTCATGCCGTCATTCGGGAAACGGTAGCCGATCCGCAGCGCCGGTATGAACAGTTCGAGCGTGTGGAAGTTCGGTTCGAAGGGCGGATGGAATGGGCAGACTTGGCGGAACAGGTCGCGGCAGCCGGAGGGCAAGCGCTTTGTATCGTCAATACGCGGGGCAATGCGCGGGAATTGCACGCTACACTGGCAAACCGTTATGAAGAAGACGAGTTATATCATCTGAGCGCGCGCATGTGTCCCAAGCATCGACGCGACATTCTGGACACGGTCAAGCAGCGGCTTCGGGACGGACTTGCTTGCGTGCTGGTCAGTACGCAGTTGATCGAGGCCGGCGTCGATATCGACTTTCCGGTCGTCTATCGGGAGTTGGCCGGTCTCGATTCGATCGCGCAGGCAGCGGGACGCTGCAACCGCAACGGACGTTTGGAACAGAACGGGCAGCGCTGTCTGGGACAGGTGCATGTATTCGAGACGGAGAAAGGACTGCCGGAAGGCTGGATGAGCCGTACCGGCGAAGTTGCACGCGATCTGCTCGTCAAGTTCGGGGGAAGCGGCCAAAGTCCATTGTCGATTGAAGCGGTGCAGGCCTATTTCTCACAGCTCTTTTTTTACGGACATAACGAAACGATCGACCAGAACGATACGGAAGGCATTTTGCCGATGCTGGAAGAAGGCGCCAGAAAGATGTCTTTTCCTTTCAAGGAGGTCGGCCATAAATTCCGCTTGATCGATTCGTCGATGAAGACGCTGCTGATCCCGTATGTGGATGACCAAGAACGGGCGGCTGCGTTGGAACGTGGAGAAGATCCCGACGATCTTTCCTATTCAGGCACAGCCAGAAGATGGCTCGATCAGTTGAGAAATGAACCTTACTCGATCCGTCCTATCATGCGTGCGCTGCAGCCTTATACCGTTCAACTGTATCCGTACGAATTTGAGGAGTGTCACCGGGCCGGCGAATTGGACGAAGTAAGGGAAGGGATCTTCGCGCTTGCCAGACCGAACGCCTGGTACGAAGCAAAAACGGGAATTAAGCCTTATTCGCAGGAGAGTGCAACCAAGGAACTATGGATTGTGTAAGCAGGCAGCAGGGAAAGGAGAAACCTCGTCATGGGATATGGAATCAAGCTGCATGTGTGGGGAGATCGGGCATGCTTCACGCGTCCGGAGATGAAGGCGGAACGCGTAAGTTACGACGTAATGACGCCTTCGGCGGCACGCGGCATTTTGGAAGCCATTCACTGGAAGCCGGCTATACGCTGGGTGATTGATCGCATTCACGTGCTGAACGAAATTTCTTTCGATTCGGTGCGGCGCAACGAGGTAGAAGGGAAAATTTCGGCTGCGCAGGTCAAATCGGCGATGAACGGGCGGCACGTCGCATTGAATCAAGCGTCGTCGGAAGAGCGGCAGCAGCGCATGACCGTTATGCTGCGCGACGTGGCCTACGTCATTGAAGCCCATTTCGAAATGACGGACAGCGCCGGCGCGACAGACAACCCGGAGAAGCACTACAGTATCTTTTCGAGACGGGCACGCATCGGGCAGTACTACCATCAGCCTTATTTCGGATGCCGGGAATTCCCCGTGAACTTCGAACTGATTGAAGAAAATGACGTGCTGCCAAGTTCGGTGTACCGGGATGCAGTCGAACGAGATTTGCAGTGGATGCTGTGGGATCTGGAGTACGGATCCGAGATTTCACCGAAATTTTTCCGGGCCGTGATGCGCGAAGGCGTGATTGAGGTGCCGGATCTGCACAACCGGGAGGTGCGTTCATGATCGTGCAATCGCTCTATGAACGGTACGAACAACTGCTGCAGGACAAAAATTCGGGAATGTCCAAGCCGGGATACAGTTCCGACAAAGTTTCTTTTGTCTTGGAAATCGATGAAGACGGCGAAGTGCGAAAAATCGTCGATATTCGTGTGCAGCAGGGGAAAAAGGTCGTACCGCTGCGTATGAAGGTGCCGGAACACCCGGTGCGTACAAGCGGAATCAAGCCTTTTTTTCTGTCGGACAAAGCGGAATACGTACTCGGCATTCGGGCGGACAAGACGAACGGAATCGAAGTTTCGCCCGCTAAATATGCCAGCAGCGCCGATTTGCATAAACGGTTGTTGAATGCTTCGCATGAACCGGAAGCGCGCGCGATCGTTGCTTTTTATGAAAAGTGGAACCCGCAGGCGATGATTCTTCCCGATTCGGCGCTGCACGCCGAACTGCTGCGAATCGTCGGTACGACCGACAATAATCTCGTTTTCCAGTTGGCGGGCGCAGAGCGGTATATACACGAAAGTCCCGAAGTGCTGCGCGAGTGGGATTCGGCGATTGCGCAGGCGGAAGCCGGCAGCGAGGCGATCCTTGGTAATTGCCTGGTTACGGGACTTGAGAATCAACCGATCGCCAAAGTACACAAAGTAAACATCAAAGGGGTCCTTAACGCGCAGTCGTCGGGAGCGAGCATCGTGTCTTTTAACTTTGCGTCGCTGGAGTCTTACGGGAAAAAGCAAAGCTATAACGCTCCGTTCAGCGAAGCCGCCTCTGTCGGTTATGCCAAAGCGCTCAATCATCTGATTTTGTCCGAACGCAATCGCCTGCGCCGGATGGGCGATATGACGGTCGTCTTCTGGGCACAGCGTCTTCCGGGCGAAGCCGAAGCAGAATGGGACTTGCAAGAAGGGCTGTTCGGAGCGTTCTTCGACGGACCATTCGGTGCCTCTTCGGCCGGCAGCGAACAGGTTCGGCCGGAATCCGATCATTCGGCAGAAAGTGCAGCTGAAATGGAGGAGCCGCCCGCAGAGCCGATCGAAGCTTCTGTAGGCGAAGAAAATCGGGAACTGACTCGCCAAATCGAAGATTTGCTCGGGCGTGTAAAAAATGCGGATACGGTAACTGCCGACATGCTGCCTGCCAAAGACGCTTCGTTTTACGTGCTTGGCCTGTCCGGCAACAATGCTCGGCTGGCGGTACGCTTTTTCTGGCAGAGTTCGTTCGAAGAATTATTTCAAAAGTTAAGTCTGTATGCGTCAGATATGGCCATGGGACGTCCGGGCAATCATCGGGCCGATCTGCCGACGTTATTCAACATCATGCTTCAGACGGTACGGCAGACGGGCGATCTATCCAAAATGCGGCAAAACATTTCGGGCTCCATGGAAAGCGAGTGGTTCCGGGCGATGTTGGGCGGCGGATTGCTGCCCTACTCCGTATTCTCTGCGGTTGTGAACCGCGCCCGCATCGACGGACAGATGTCCCCTTACGGCGAACAGGGGCGAAGTGCCTGGATCCGGGCTTCCGTCATCAAAGCCTATCTGGTCCGTTACGCGCGTATTCATCAACAAAACGAATTCAAGGAGGCCTTGACGCCTATGTTAAATGAAGAAGCTCAATCGGTGGCCTACCGGCTCGGCAGATTGTTCGCCGTCCTGGAACGGGCGCAAACGGATGCGGCCGGCGGTCCCGGTCGCCTGAATGCGACAATCAAGGATCGTTACTTCGGCTCGGCTTCGGCGACTCCCGCTGCGGTATTTCCGATTCTGCTTCGCCTTGCGCAGCATCACATGGCCAAAGCCGAGTACGGGCGTTTCCGCGATCGGGATATTGCCGGCATTTTGCAAGGGGTAGATGCTTTTCCGAATCATCTGGATCTCAAGCAGCAGGGGTTGTTCATGCTGGGCTATTATCATCAAACGGCTTATCGGGCTCCGGCCAAAACTGAAGAGACGTCCGCGCCAACGGTTGAATCCGAAGCGTCGGCGACAATCGAAACGGAGGCAGCGAAATGACGGATATCCAAGTAGAAGGACAAGAACGGCAAACCGAGGACAGCCCGATTCCGACGATTAACAGACATGAGTTCACGATCTTTTTCGATGTGACGAACGGCAACCCGAACGGAGACCCGGATATGGGCAACATGCCGCGCATCGATCCGGAGACCGGGCACGGGATCGTGACGGACGTCTGCCTGAAGCGAAAAGTACGGAACTATGTCGAGCTTACGCGGGAACAGGGCGAAGGCCACCGCATCTACGTGACCGAAGGAGCGGTACTGAACGAACAGCATCGCAAAGCGTATCGCAGTCTGCGCGAAGAAGACGTCGACAAGTTGAAAGAGCTCAAACCGAAAGACCGTGCGGAAGCGGCGCTGCTCACCCATTGGATGTGCGACAACTTTTACGATGTCCGCGCCTTCGGCGCCGTCATGACGACCAAAGTCAACTGCGGCCAGGTACGCGGACCGATCCAGTTCACGTTTGCGCGCAGCATCGACCCGATCTTCTCGCAAGAGACGACCATTACCCGCCAGGCGGTTACCCAGGAAGGCGCGGAGAAAGAACGGGAGATGGGACGCAAACATATCGTGCCTTACGCGCTCTATCGGATGGACGGTTACGTCTCCGGACATTTGGCGGAGAAAACGCATTTTGGTCCGGAAGATCTGGAACTGCTGTGGGAATCCGTCATCAATATGTTCGAGCATGATCGTTCCGCGTCCAGAGGGCAGATGGCGCTGCGCAAATTGATCGTGTTCGAACATGCTTCGAAGCTTGGCAATGCGCCGGCACATCGTTTGTTCGAGCGTATTTCGGCTAGAAAGATCGTCGACGCTCCCGCTCGTACTTATGCGGATTACGAAATTATCGTGAACGGAGACCAGCTGCCCCAAGGCGTAACCCTCAGCGAACGATGAGCAAGCTGCCGCTTTATGCCGACGACGAACTCTTGATGTTGTCTGGCCTGCAGCATTATTCGTTCTGCACGCGCCAATGGGCGCTGATCCATATCGAGCAGCAGTGGGAAGAAAATATCAAAACGTATGAAGGCCAACTGCTGCACGAACGTGCGGATAACCCAATGTTGACGGAAAAAAGAGGTTCGCTCCTGATTTCCCGTGCGATGCCGTTGGTGTCGAGACGCCTCGGTCTGAGCGGCAAAGCGGATGTGGTCGAATTTCACGCAGCCGACGAGGAGACGCCTCCGGGTTATGGAGCCGTGCTGGCCGGCCGCCGCGGCAGATGGATTCCTTTTCCCGTCGAATACAAGCGCGGCAAGCCCAAGCCGGACGATTGGGACGAGGTGCAGCTGTGCGCGCAGGCAATCTGCCTGGAAGAAATGCTCGGCGTCACGGTTGCGGAAGGCGCTCTATTTTACGGAGAACGGGAGAGGCGGGCCGAGGTAGTATTCACGGACAGCTTGAGAACTCGCGTGGAAGACTATTTATGGGGAATGCGGGAATTGTTCGAACGGGGAGAGACGCCGCCCGCGCGTTATCGTCCCGGCTGCAAATCGTGTTCGCTCATAAACGTCTGTCTGCCCAAAATGAAAACAGGCAGCGTGGATTCTTATATGCAGGCCTATTTGGGAGAGGAGGAGTGACGTGAGGAAGCTGTTGAATACGCTCTATGTCACGGCGGCGGACAGCTATCTGGCTCGGGACGGCGAAAATGTGCTGGTGCTTATGGGCGAGAAAGAGCAGCAGGAGAAGTTTCGCGTGCCCGTGCATAATCTGGAGCAGATCGTCACGTTCGGGTATGCGGGTGCGAGTCCGGCATTGTTCCATTTGTGCGCGGAACGCGGCGTAGGACTTACGTTTCTCAATTCATACGGCGGATTTCAAGCGCGTATTCAGGGCAAGGTAAGCGGAAACGTGCTGCTGCGCCGGCGCCAGTACCGCATGGCGGACGGTCCGGAAGCGGTAAGCATATCGGGGCGATTTATCCAAGCCAAGATTATCAATTCCCGCAGCGTGCTTCGCCGTGCCGTACGCGATCATGCGCATGAAATCGATGCAGCGAAAGTGACGGAAGCGGCTCAGACGCTAAAGCGGTTGTCGCTATCGGTCGTGAAAATGCCGACAGGCGATACGATCCGGGGAGCGGAAGGCGAAGCGGCACGCGTGTACTTCGGTGTGATGAACGAGCTGGTACTGGCCGACCGGAATCTGTTCCATATGCATACGCGTAATCGCAGACCTCCGCTTGATCCGCTAAATGCGATGCTGTCGTTCCTCTACACGCTGCTGCGCGTTGATGTTCATTCTGCGCTGGAGACGGTCGGACTCGATCCGGCGGTCGGCTTCCTGCATCGAGACCGGCCCGGGCGGGCGAGTCTTGCGCTTGACCTTATGGAAGAACTGCGTCCGTATCTCGCCGACCGGCTCGTGCTTTCTCTCATCAATCGGCGTCAGCTGTCTGCAAAGTCTTTTGTCGTCAAAGAAAATGGAGCCGTACTGCTGAAGGACGAGGCCCGCAAAGAAGTGTTGGCCGCTTGGCAGAAACGGAAACAGGAAGAGATCACGCATCCTTTTCTCGGAGAAAAGATTCCGCTCGGCCTGCTTCCGTATGCGCAAGCACTGCTGCTTGCCCGTCACATTCGAGGAGATCTGGCCGATTATCCGCCTTTTCTGTGGGAATGAGCAGCTCCTTACATCATGCCGCCCATACCGCCTCAAGTAAGGGGAGCTTAGAAAAGAATAAAGGAACGGACAAGGAGGCGCGACATGTTGGTGCTGATCACGTACGATGTACAGACCACTTCGCCGGACGGAGCCAAA
This sequence comes from Saccharibacillus brassicae, assembly GCF_006542275.1. NCBI lineage: Bacteria > Bacillati > Bacillota > Bacilli > Caryophanales > Paenibacillaceae > Saccharibacillus > Saccharibacillus brassicae. Next base: position 406,175 of record NZ_CP041217.1, on the reverse strand, counting down.
CGGCTTCGTTCCATCTCGAAAATCTGTCAAAATTACGGCCAACGCGTGCAGAACTCGGTGTTTGAATGTCTGGTTGATCCGCTGCAGTTCAAGCAGATGAAAACGCAGCTTGAAGCCGTTATGAATCCTCAAACGGATAGCTTGCGCTATTACATGCTTGGAGCGAACTGGAAGCGAAAAGTGGAGCACGTCGGCGCGAAGCAGAGCTATGACCCGGAAGGATTACTGCTGCTGTAGAAAAGCGAGTCCAGAACGTAACAAAAAGAAGCCGCGGGTATTGGATCCTGCGGCTTTTTGGATTGGGTTTAATTACTTGCTTGGGGTGCGATCCATAGATGTGATTGAGCGGTGATTATCCTACGAGTTTCAATTCACGCACCCTCATAGGGTGTGACCACACATCATCTGCCGGAATCGTATGCGATCCTTGTTTCAATCCACGCACCCACACGGGGTACGACGGCACTATAGGCAGCGGCAAGTCTTATCATGCGCTGTTTCAATCCACGCACCCACGCGGGGTGCGACCAGCGTCACGCCGAAGCGGCTTACAAAGGAATCCGTGTTTCAATCCACATACCCACACAGGGTGCGACTGCAGAGCCGGTAGCGCCCGGTGGGTGGGGCCCCGTTTCAATCCACGCACCCACACGGGGTGCGACCGCTTTGCCCAGTCATTTTCGAGTGGAGTACTCCGTTTCAATCCACGCACCCACACGGGGTGCGACCATCAAACGTTGTGCCTCCTCAAGTGAAATTCGAGTTTCAATCCACGCACCCACACGGGGTGCGACGTCAGGTCTGCGATTGCAGTCGACGTGACCAGTAAGTTTCAATCCACGCACCCACACGGGGTGCGACAGGAGCACGACTGCGTCGCCCTCGGCGAGACCCCGTTTCAATCCACGCACCCACACGGGGTGCGACGCGGCGCCGACGAACATATCCCAAACGTAGGTCAGTTTCAATCCACGCACCCACACGGGGTGCGACGTTCCCGTCCTTGTCCGTTTTGTAGTCGATGGATTCGTTTCAATCCACGCACCCACACGGGGTGCGACGAATGACGGGGGCAAACTGGCGTCGGATACGTCGTTTCAATCCACGCACCCACACGGGGTGCGACGATAAAGCCGGGATCAGATACGACGTTCATAGGTGTTTCAATCCACGCACCCACACGGGGTGCGACTCAGTCCTGGAGCACGCAGCCTACACCGAGTCAGTTTCAATCCACGCACCCACACGGGGTGCGACAAGAATGCAAGCAGATGGAACGGGACTTCGCGGAGTTTCAATCCACGCACCCACACGGGGTGCGACCTTTATTCATACGGTAAAGGAGATGGAGCAATGTATGTTTCAATCCACGCACCCACACGGGGTGCGACTTAAATATCTTGAGCTGAGCATACACGTCCCACGTTTCAATCCACGCACCCACACGGGGTGCGACTACGATCTTCGCGTCCAGCTCCTTTTGCATGTCGTTTCAATCCACGCACCCACACGGGGTGCGACCACTCTGGCGGACGATGCTGGTAAGGTCTATGCGCCGTTTCAATCCACGCACCCACACGGGGTGCGACGCCTTTCAGCTTGTTCATCCGCCCTGAGTTTAGCGGTTTCAATCCACGCACCCACACGGGGTGCGACCACGGGATGGGCGCGCCGTCATCCGCTTCCGCATCGTTTCAATCCACGCACCCACACGGGGTGCGACGTAATCAGCGAGTTAAGCTGCATGACTTTGTTGGCTGTTTCAATCCACGCACCCACACGGGGTGCGACTATGATGCCTATGTAGCGCATCGTGATCCGGGGCGTTTCAATCCACGCACCCGCACGGGGTGCGACTTACCGATCCACCGGATGCCGACAGCAACGGGGTCGTTTCAATCCACGCACCCGCACGGGGTGAGACGGTTGGCATTACGGACGTAAAGCTGGCTACGAGGTTTCAATCCACGCACCCGCACGGGGTGCGACGAAGGACGTTTGCTATTAAGGATTTTGCATCCTATGTTTCAATCCACGCACCCGCACGGGGTGCGACATGCAACTCGTCGACAAATTGAGTTCGGAAATCGGTTTCAATCCACGCACCCGCACGGGGTGCGACGTCACCTCCGAATATGCCGAACACTTTGATGGCGTTTCAATCCACGCACCCGCACGGGGTGCGACCAGCAGCCACGGAAATGGACCGCCAGTAATGATGCGTTTCAATCCACGCACCCACACGGGGTGCGACGGCTTGACCGATCCGAGCGCCTGAGACGCAAAAAGTTTCAATCCACGCACCCACACGGGGTGCGACTGTTCACCCTTCCAGCCCAAGCCCGACAAGGCTTCCCGAGCCCAAAAGTGCGAACCTCAAAATCAGCCTACCCAAAACGAGACGAAAATACAAGTCAAATCGTTTAATTCCGTACGGGGTGCGGAGTGCGAACCTGCCCGGGGTTTCATGTGAGCTTCAGGTTCGCAATTTTAGGCGTGTTTTCCCCGTATCAAGTGCAAGCCGCGTGGGAACCTTCCATATATACCTGCAAAATTGCAAACGGACCCGCGTTACTTTACCATGAAAGGTAGAAGACGTTCAGGTGGCCGCGCCGACCCCGCAACCCGCATCTGCAAAATCACCGGCGCAGCCTTAGGCATGTATCCTTTCACCCACTCGTAAACGGGAGGCGATCGAGCATGAGTCCACATCAAAGCGAACACGATCGGAGCCACGCAGATCCAAGTAACAAGCCGCAGGGCGGAGAAAGCCGGCCGACGGAACAGAAATGGCTCGGCTTCGGCCTGGCGATCGGCTCGGCGTTCGGGCTGCTGATCGGCTTGTTTCTCAAAAATGTAGCGATCGGGCTGCCGCTCGGCATGGCGCTGGGCCTTATTTTCGGCACGGCCTTGCAAAAAAGCAAAGATGAACAAAAACGCAAAGACGAACAGCAAAGCAAGTGAGGTTCGACCGATTACGAAATCCGCAAAAACGGAAATGACCCCGTGCAGCCTTTGCCCTCTGCATGTACGGTCTATTGAGAACAGGAGGGCTTTCTTATGGATGCCGTAACAGATAGGCTGCAAAACAACAAAAAAATCGCGCGCTGGTCGGCGCTGCCGGAGCATACTCCGGCGATCGGCTGGATCGTGCGCGGAGAGAAGTTTTATTGGACGCCCGAATCGGGCGCGGCCGGGCAGGCCGGCACAAGCAAACCGAAAAGCAAAGCCAAAAAAGCGCCCGAGCCGCAGTACGAGATCGGTTCGATCACGAAGACGATGACCGCTTTTCGTCTGGCGCAGGGCGAGCAGGACGGGCTGTGGCAGCCTTCCGACACGCTGGCGCAGCTGATCCCGGAGCTTGAGAGCAGCGATTTCGCCCGGCAGGTCACACTGCGGCAGCTGGCGACGCATACGTCGGGGCTGACCCGGCTGGCGAAGAACCAGGTCATTGCCTCGATGAAAAAAGACAAAAGCAATCCGTACGCCGCCTATACCGAGGAACAGCTGCTCGAAGCGGTGCTGGAAGAAAAATTTCGCAGCGGCGCCAAGCATGAATATTCGAACTACGGCTACGGCCTGCTCGGCTGGGCGCTGGGCCGAATCTCCGGCGTTCCGCTGCACGAATCGCTGCGGCGGGAGCTGTTCGTTCCGCTCGGCATGAGCGGAACGGAGATGCCGGTGCTGGACGCGGCGCCGGCAGAATCGACGGCCCAAGCCGGCGGGGCCGCTGTTTCCAAGGCTGCGGCCGGCCGCGGAGCTGCGCCTGCGGGTACCGTGCTCGTTCCGGGCTTCGCGCCCGGCGGACGAGCGGTGCCGCATTGGGATTTCACGTCCGCGATGGCCGGCGCGGGCGCGGTGCGCTCTACCGTGCCGGATATGCTGACGTATCTGGAAGCGCAGCTCGGCCAACATCCGGCGGCCGCACCGTTCGAGTCTTCGCTGCTGGCATGCCAGAACGAGCAGGCTTCCGTCGCGCCGTCCAAAGGCGTCGGCATTGGCTACGCCTGGATGCGTTCGATGCGCAAAGACGGCACGGTCACGCATTGGCATAACGGCGCCACGTACGGGGCGAGCAGCTTTGCGGCGTTCAACCGCGATTTGCAGTCCGGCTTCGTCATTTTGTCCAACCGGGGCGTCAGCTTCGCCGGACAGCTCAAGCAGATGGTCGGCTTGGGCGAGCTGAGTACGGACCGTGCGGCACATCTGGTCGCCGAAGCGCTGTTCAAGAACGAGTAGCGGAGCGTGCTGAAGATCGCCGATCGGCCCGAACAGGGGAAATTACAGGCTTCGCCGGCTGCGGCGAAGTCTTTTTGTATCCTTTTCCAAATTTAGGCTTGCCACCCGAACAAAGCTGTGCTATTTTTAAAATCATAAAAACGTTTTTATAAAAGGAACCGCACACTATGACTAAAATTACGATCCGGGATGTCGCAAGGGAAGCCGGAGTGTCCATTTCCACGGTGTCGAATGCGCTCAACGACGTGGACGTGCTCAATCCGGCGACGAAGCAGCATGTGCTGGAGGTCGCGGAGCGGCTCAATTACGTTCCGAACCTGAACGGGAAGATGCTGAAGTCGGGCAAGACGATGATGTTGGGCTTTTTCACGACAAGCGTGTCCGGTCCTTATTTCTATAAGCTGATCGAGACGATGTCGAGGCAGTGCGAGCGCCACGGCTACGGTTTGAACGTATTCGTGACGAAGGACAAGTCGGTCATCATGAGCAACATCCTCGGCCGGCGCGTGGACGGGGTCATCATTTACGAAGAGCTGAAGATCGACGCGCACGATATCGAAGTCATGCAAAAAGACAAGATCAAAACTGTGTTCCTCGATCGCGAATTCAGCAGCGAGACGATGGGCAGCGTGACGTTCGATTCGTACGCGGCCGGCTACGAAGCGGCCAAGTACCTGATCGGGCTGGGACACAAACGGATCGCTTACATATCCGGCGTCGATACGATGTTCGACAGCGTGCAGCGCCGCGAAGGTTACCGCGCCGCGCTGCGCGAATACGATCTGCCGATCGATCCGGATTACGTGATCCAGGGGTATTTCGAGGAAGACAGCACGTTCAACGCGATCAAGGCGTTTATCCGCATGCACGGAAACAAGCTGCCGAGCGCTTTTCTGGCCGGCAACGACCTGAGCGCGATGGGCTGCATCCAGGCGCTCAAGGCGCACGGATACGAAGTGCCGGGCGACGTCAGCGTCGTCGGATTCGACGACGTGGATATCGCGCAGTATTTCTCGCCGCCGCTGACGACGGTGCGCAATCCGATCGCCCGCCAGGCGATCCTGACCGTCGACCATCTCGTGCGCATGATTCAGGGCAAAGACGAAGGGCACAGCCAGACGCTGACGGGCGAGTTGATCGTCCGCGGCTCCAGCCATGTTCCGGTCGACCGGGCGGAGTAAGCCGGCACTCGGGCCCGGCGTGCGCCGCGATCCGGACTGCGGACGCGCGCCGCAGATCCGCCGGTTCTTTTTTTGAGAAGAAATGTAACCGCTCGCATTATGGGGGATCGGCTGTAACGCAAGTCGGAAGCCGAAAGCAGGTAGTCGATAGCGAATTTTTTTTACAAACAAATAAAAACGTTTTAATCGTAAAGGAGAGGAGTCTTTCCAATGGCCAAATCTGCGCTGGAATCGTCCGGTCGGTCTTCGAGCGGGAAACCGTCGATGCGCTACAGAATCAAAAGCTTCGCGATCGACTACGTGCGCCAATGGGAACTTCAGACGATGGTCATTCCCGGTATTTTGTTCATGATCGTGTTCTGCTTCGTGCCGATCTACGGCCTGACCATCGCTTTTAAAAGTTATACGGTGATCGACACGCTGGGCAGCGCGCCCTGGGTAGGGCTGGAGAACTTCAAGATCATTCTGTCCGACCGCTACTTCTGGGACTCGGTCGTCAACACGCTCGCGATCAGCTTCCTGAAGCTTGCGATCGGATTCGTGCTGCCGATCGTGCTGGCGATCATGATCTACGAAGTGCGGCACAACCGGCTCAAAAAGTTCGTCCAGACCGTCTCGTACCTGCCGCATTTTCTGTCGTGGATCGTGCTGGGCGGCATGATGATCACGTGGTTCTCCACGACCGGGCTGTTCAATCAGCTGCTGCTGGATCTCGGCCTCATCTCGAACGCGCAGAACATCCTGCTCGACGCGAACAAATATTGGTGGATCGCGACGCTGTCCGATATTTGGAAAGAATCCGGGTGGGGCACCATTTTGTATCTCGCCATCATGGCCAAGATCGACCCGACCTATTACGAAGCGGCGAAGATCGACGGAGCGGGCCGCCTGCGGCAGATCTGGAACATCACGCTGCCGAACATGAAGATGATTATCAGCTTGAATCTGATTCTGACGATCAGCGGTTTGCTTGGCTCGAATCTCGACCAGACGCTGGTGCTGATGAACTCGCAAAACCGCGAAAAAGCGGAAGTCATCAACTCGTACGTATACCGCATGGGCCTTGCGCAGGGCGACTTCTCGTACGCGACAGCCGTCGGACTCGGCGTCTCGATCGTATCCGTTATTTTACTGCTTACCGCCAACAAGATTACGAGCAAGCTGAACGACAATCAATCCGTACTGTAGGGAGGAACCGGACATGGGCATACTGACAAAATCGACCAAAATCAAAGGAGGCATGGACAGCCGGGTCTTCGATGCGGTCAATATCACGCTGCTGCTGCTGTTTACGGTGGCGATCGTCGTTCCGCTCTGGAACGTCATCGTGTCTTCGTTCAGCTCCGGGCAATCGCTGGCGCAGGGCGGATTCGCGTTTTGGCCGACAGAGTTTTCATTGGAAAATTACCGCGCGGTGTTCCGGGACGCGAACATCTGGCAGGCTTTCTTCATCTCTGTGGCCAAAACGATCGTCGGCGTCTCGACGCACGTGTTCTTCTGCGCGATGGTCGCCTACGGACTGAGCAAAAAATATTTGAGAGGACGCAGGCTGTACGTGGCGATGGGCGTCATTACGATGTTCTTCTCCGGCGGGATGATCCCGACGTACCTGCTGATCAAATCGCTTGGGCTGCTCAACAGCTTCTGGGTGTATATCATTCCGGCGCTGTTCAGTTATTACGACGTCGTGATTCTGATGAACTTTTTCCGCAATGTGCCCGACGCTTTGGAAGAATCGGCCAAAATCGACGGAGCCGGCGACTGGCGCGTTTTCCTCAGCCTGTTCATTCCGCTGTCCATGCCGGCGCTGGCGACGATCGCCCTGTTCAACGGGGTCGGCCAATGGAACGATTTTATGACGACGAAGCTGTACGTGACCGATCAGGCGCTGTATCCGCTGCAGATGATGCTGTACGAGATCATCGTCCAATCGCAAACGCAGGCCATGCAAAACATCGGCGGTTCGGTCGTGATCGAGACGACGACCAAAGGGGTGCAGCTGGCGACCATCGTTATCACGACGCTGCCGATCCTGGCGATCTATCCGCTGCTGCAGCGCTACTTTATCTCGGGCATGATGCTCGGCGCGGTCAAGGAGTAAACGGAATCCCAATCAACACCACTACATTTTTGCGAAGCGGAGGACTTAATCATGCGGCAAAATAAAAACGTTTTAAGAAGTACGGGTTGGAAATTGGGTGCGGGGATGTTGGCGGCAGCGCTGATGCTGACCGGATGCGGAGGCGGATCGGGCAGCGAAGCGGCGGCTCCGGTCTCGCTGGAAGGGCGCTATGCGCTGGACCCCGAGACGCCGGCGTGGAAATCGGACAAAAAAGCGGAAGCGACGACGCTGACGTGGTACGTGAACGCGGACTGGTGGAATACCGACTTCGGCAAAGATCTGGTCACGAAAAAAATCAAGGAAGACCTCAACGTCGACATCAAATTTTTGACAGGCGACGATACGAAGCTGAACACCTTTTTCGCCGGCGGCGATATGCCCGACCTGATCACCGTATTCGATTCCAACTCCGCCGTCGCGCAAAAAGCGTCTACCTGGGCGCTTCCGCTGAACGATTTGGCGCAGCAGTACGATCCGTATTTTAACAAAGTCGCGGCCGAAGACACGCTGAATTGGTTCCAGCTCAAAGACGGCAAAACGTACGGCTACCCGAACTATTCCAACACGCAGGCGGATTACGACAGCGGCGAGATCCCGGCCAAGACGGCGTTCATTATTCGCAAAGACGTCTATGAAGCGCTGGGCAGCCCCGAGATCGGCACGCCGGAGCAGTTTGCTTCCGTGATGGGCGAGATCAAACGGCAATTCCCGGAATTGATTCCGTTCGGTTTCAATTCGATCGGCGAAGGCACCGGATCGCTGGGCGATACGCTGCAGGATTTCCTCGGCGTGCCGCTGCAAACGGCAGACGGACAGTTCTACGACCGCAATCTGGACGAAGATTATCTGGCCTGGCTCAAAACGCTGAACGAAGCGTATCGCGCCGGCGACTTGAGCGACGACAGCTTCGCGGACGACGGCACAGGCTTCGAGGAGAAAGTGAAAGTCGGCAAGTATGCGACGATGCTGCTGGACGGCACGCCGCAGCAGAGCGGCAATCTGCAAATCTTCATGACGGCCAATCCGGACAAAGCCTATATGGCGATCGACGGGCCGCAGAGCACGAAGGGCAGCCAGCCGACGCTCAACCAATCCGGCATTACCGGCTGGATGGTGACCTACGTGACCAAAAAAGCGAAAGATCCGGCCAAAGCGATCCAAATCTATACGTATCTGCTGAGCGAAGAAGGCCAAATGTTGATGAATTACGGCATCGAAGGCGAGACGTACAAGATGACCGCGGATGGCAAAGTCGAGCTGCTGCCGGAGATCAAAAAGCTGCAAACGGACGACGCGGATCGTTATAAAAAAGATTACCGGATGGGCGAGTTCATGTTCTTCGGCCACGACAAGCATAAAGCGCTCAGCGACGACGCGTTCCCGGAATCGGTCAAACAAATGCAGGCATGGGGCGAAGGCAAGCTTGTGCCGCACTTTATTCTGGAAAACATAAACCCGGATCAGGGAACGCCGCAGGCCCGCGCGTTGACCGCGATCAATACGAAATGGAACACGACGCTCGTCAGCTTGATCCGTGCCAAGGACGACGCTTCGTTTGAAGCCGTGTTAAACGAATACAAAGCGTTCCAGGAGCAAAACGGCTGGACCGACATCGTAAAGATCCGCAGCGAAAAAATGGCGGCAAACAAAGAAAAACTGGGCCTCAAATAATGGAGGAATCGGAGATGGCGAACTGGACGATCTACCGCTCGCGGGGCGAATATGACCTGTTCCGGGAGCTCAGCATGGACGAACTGACAAGCGGCGCTGAACTGGAAAAGGAAACGAAAACAGAAAAGGAATCCGCATCGCAAGCGCAAGTGGAAGGAGCCGCGCGCGTCGAACTGGACCAGAACGAGCGAGGCCAACGCATGGACGGCTTCGGCGCTTCGTTTACCGATTCGTCGGCGTACCTGATCCATCGGGTGCTGGGCGAAGCGGAGCGCGAAGAGCTGATGGTCAAATTGTTCGACGCCCAGAGCGGAATCGGGTTGTCGGTGCTGCGCAATCCGATGGGTGCCTCGGACTATGCGCGCAGCCTGTACAGCTATGACGATCTGCCGGAAGGCGAAAGCGATCCGTCGCTCGCCAAATTCTCGATCGCGCACGACGAAGCGGACGTCATTCCGCTGACCCGCAGAGCGCTGGAGCTGAACCGTGATCTCAAGCTGATGGCGTCGCCGTGGAGCGCGCCGGGCTGGATGAAGACAAGCGGCTCCCTGTTGGGCGGTCGCCTCAAACCGGAGTATTATGACGCGTTTGCGCAGTATTTCGTACGCTATATTCAAGCTTACCGCGAGCACGGCCTGCCGATCCATGCGGTAACGCCGCAGAACGAAGCGCTGTACGAGCCGCGGCATTATCCGAGCATGTTCATGCCGGCCGACGTACAGACGGCGTTTATCCGCGATTATCTCAAGCCCGCGTTCGTTCAGGCCGGGATTTCCGCCAAAATCTTATGCTACGACCATAACTGGGACCGGCCGGATTATCCGCTTGAAGTGCTGGCCGGCGCGGGAGATGCAGTCGACGGTGTAGCGTGGCATTGGTATGGCGGCAACGCTTCGGCGCAATCCGACGTTCTGCAGGCGGTACCCGGCAAAGAAGTGCATTTCACCGAAGGGTCGGGCGGCGAATGGATTCCCGCGTTCGAGCCGGCTTTCTCGAACGTGCTGCGCACAGGCATCGAGATTCTGCGCCATAACAGCCAATCGTTTGTGCTGTGGAACATGGCGCTTGATGAACAGAACGGACCGACCGTGCCGGGCTTCGGGCAGAGCACCTGTCGCGGCATCGTACAGGTGAATCAATCGACCGGCGCTTTGACGTATACGCTCGATTACTACGCGCTGGCCCATTTCAGCAAAATCATCCGCCCCGGCGCCGTCCGGATCGGATCATCCTGCGCGCAGCCGGAGATCCGCTCGGCCGCGTTCGAGAACACCGACGGCTCGATCGCCGTCGTCCTGTTCAACGACGCCGAAGAAGACCGCCGTATCACGCTGCGGGTGCCTTCGGAAGTGTTGGAAGTGTCGGAGGCCACAGAGGCCGCGAAAACTTTAGAGGACGCGGAGGCAACAGGCGCAGCGGACGCAGCGGATCACGCAGTCGAGTTCAGCTTCCTGCTCGAAGCCAAAGCCGCCCTGTCGCTGCTGCGCCGTTCGCGCTGAGAACAGAACGGCCGTCCGAGCCTCCGACCGCCCAACTGTCTAACTGTCTAACTGTTCAACTGTCCGACCGTCCGACCGTTCGACCGAAGCGACGTTCGTATCCGGCGAGTTTCCGATGGCACGGCCTGCTTCATCCGCTGGCTTTCAAACGTCAGTTCCCGCAGGTCCCGTCAGTTCCCGCTGCTGCCGCAGCAGCTCGATGAATATGTCCAAAGCCCGCGTCCGAAAAGACGACGCCGTCACGATCGACAACGGCCTGATATGCGGTAGGCCGGGAATATCGACGATTTGCAGTTCGCCGCTGTAAAGTTCGCGCCGGATTGTCCAACGCGACAGCAAACTAATGCCGAGTCCCGCGATCACGGCTTCTTTGACCGCCTGCGTGCTGCCGAAGACGAGAATCTCCGCAGGCGAGACGACGCCCAGCCTATGCAGCGCGTCGTCCGCGGCTTCGCGAGTGCCCGAACCGGGTTCCCGCAGAATCCAGGCGTGGGCGCTTAACGCTTCCGGCACGGTCGGTTTCAATGGCGGCGCAGCATTGCTCCGCAGGCCGGGCCGATTCAGGTCTTCCCGAACTTTGCGAATAAACGGATCTTCGGACACCGGCTGCCATGCGTTTTCCTGTTCGTCTGCAAGCTCGATCAGCGGATGATCCGGTGAAGCTACCAGCACCATTCGGTCGTCCGCCAGCTTTTCCGCGCGCAGCGGCCGCATAGGCTGCGGTTGCCCCTGCACGATGCCTACGTCCAATTCGCCGGTGCGTACTTTGTCGGCGACAGCGGCGGTCTTCCCGATGATTACGGAAGGCTCTACTTCGGGATACTGCTGCTTGAGCTTGGCCAAGACGCGGGGCAGGATATATTCGCCGAACGTAGGGCTGGTCCCGATCGCAAGCGCCCCGCCGGCGTGGCTGCCCAGATCTTCGACCGATTTTTGCATGCGTCCATACGAACCGAGGATTTCTTTGGCATGTGCGTAGACGATCTCGCCGGCCCGCGTCATCCTGACCTGTTTGTTGCTGCGCTCCAGCAGCTGCGCGCCGACGGCCTCCTCCAGCGCACGAATATGTTGGCTGACGGCAGGTTGGCTCATATGGAGCACCGCGGCGGCCCGGGAGAAGTGTCCTTTGTCCGCGACGGCCACGAAGACCCGAAGCTGTTGATCCATGCGGCATACCCCTTTCGTTTTGCGATTTCGTATAAGCTATATAAGTTTACTTATCGTTTTGATTATAAATCGGTATGTTGCTTATATACAGGTTGGACATACCATAGGAGTGGGACGGCGCGATACGATGGCAGCATAAGGGTGAGGGGGCGACGCGATGCGAAGACAACTTAAAGGCGAGAGGCTGCGTGATGCGATTATAGCAAGGGTATGCGGTGGGACGATACGATTACAGCCTAACGGCAGAATTCGGCGCTGACGTTGTTGGCGAGGCACAGGAGCGTGTGAGTGAGTGTATGGTTGTGTGTGCGTGTTCCTGCTGCTGCCGATAAGCGGCCGGTCCCGCATCAGATCGAAACGAAACGTCGACGACTTGGCTGCATATCGCGGCGAAGGTCGGACTCCGATCAAACATCAAAAAAGGACCCCTGTCCGCAGACGGGAGTCCTTTTTTGCGATGATTCGGCTCTTTTGCTGAGAGCTGCTTAGCCTTTTACCGCGCCGGCTGTCAGGCCGCTCACGATATACTTTTGGCAGAACAGATACAGAATGAACACCGGCAGGGAAGTCAGCACGAGATCGGCGAAGATCAGGTTCCAGTCGCGGCTGAATTTTCCGTAAAAATTGTACACCGAGAGCGGCATCGTCCAGTCGGAGCTGTCGGTCAGGAAGTAGAGCGGGATCGTAATATCGTTCCAGACGGACATGAACACCATGATCGCGACCGTCGCGTTGACCGGGAGAATGAGCGGCGTGACGATTTTGAAAAAGACGCTCAGCGTGCCTGCCCCTTCGAGAAACGCGACTTCGTCGAGCGCTTTCGGGATGGAGCGGATAAAGCCGCTGTACAAAAAGACGCTGAACGCCGTGTTGAGCGACGCATAGATCAAAATGACGCTCGTGATGCTGCCGTAGAATCCGAACCACTGCACGACGCGAATCGTCGTAATGGTCGACATCGGCGCAATCAGTCCCATGAAAAAGAACATGTACAAAAAGTTCGACAGCTTCGTGTCGCGCCGGGTGAGAATGAACGCGGCGGCGGACGAAGTGAATATGTTCAGGAAGCAGGATACGCCGGTGATCAGGATGCCGTTCCAGAACGCGCGGGCGAGCCCGCCTTCCCGGAATACGGTGGCGTAGTTGGAGAAATGCCATTCGCTCGGCAGGCGCAGCGTGAACTTCATGACTTCGATGTTGTTCATGAAACTGCCGAAGATCATGACGAGCATCGGCAGGATAATGATCAGCGAAGCCAGGATCAGGAAGCCTTCGACTAGGTAATTGCGCCAGGCCATTTTGCGGGTGTAGTTCATTATTCGGATACCTCCTTGCGGCGCATGAAGATCAGCAGCGGAATGGCGATAATCGTCACGGCCGCGAACAGCAGCGTATTGACCGCGGTGCCGAGTCCCCAACTGCCTTCGCCGAACGAACGCAGGATGATCGTGCCGACGACCTGCGACGCGTTGCCCGGACCGCCGCCGGTCAGGACGAACACTTCGGAGAATACTTTCAGGCCGCCGATCAGCGTCAGCATCAAGTTGATGTTCAGCGCGGGGAGCAGCAGCGGCAGCGTAATGCTGCGGAAGCTTCTCCACGCGCCGGCGCCGTCGATCGTCGCGGCTTCGTAGTAGTCTTTGGGAATCGACTGCAGGCCGGCCAGATAGATCGCCATCTGGAAACCGGCGTGCTGCCAGACCGATACGGCGGCGACCGTCCAGATGACGATCTGCGGATCGGTCAACCAGCTCTGGCCCAGGAAGCCGAGGCCGACCGACTCGAAGATCCGGTTGATCGTGCCTTCCGAGCGCAGCATCGGCGTGAACACGATGCTGATGACCAGAACGCTCAGAATGGACGGGGAATAGAAGACGGCCCGCAAAATGTTGCGCGTTTTGAGCCGCATGTTCAACGCGATCGCAAGCGCCAGGCCAATCAGGTTTTTGCCGATGACGGTTGCGACCGCGAAGATGATCGTGTTCTTGATCGCGAGCAGCAGCGTCTTGTCGGTGAAGATGCGTTCAAAGTTGGCCCAGCCGATAAACTTGATGCCGACCCGGTCAAGCCGCCAATCCGTGAACGAGTAGAACAGGCCGGCGATCGCGGGTACGACGAACAAGACGGAATAGATCAGCAGGGCAGGCAGGATCAGGTAGTAGGAATATAGTTTTCTCGATATTCTCATCTCTTCACGCTCCGATCAAAACCCTTCGATTTCCTTGTCTTTCATCAGCTGCGCGAACTTCTCGTCCCATGCGGTCAAGACGCCCTGCGCGTCGATGCCGCCGGCAAACTCGTCCTGAAGCAGGCGGTACAACTCGCTGCGGTCGACCAGCATATGGGCATCGACCGTAAGCACGGTCTGCTTCGGCGTGATGTAGTCGTCCACGATCTCCTGCTTGTAGGCCGGCAGTTCCGGGGTCGTCACGTCGCTGAAGTTGGAGACGAATTTCTGTTCGTCGATGATCTTCTGGGCGACGTCTTTGCGGGCGACATATTCGAAGAACTGCTTTGCTTCTTCCATGTGCTTCGCTTTTTTCGGAATGAACAGCTGGCCGCCGAGCGGGCTCGCGCCGAGTTTGGCGTCGGGCGCATACGGGATCGGGAACACGCCGAGATTCATATCCGGGTCGTTGTCGTTGACGTTCTGGATCAGCCAGTCGCCCATGAACATCATCGCGACTTCCTTGTTCAGGAACTTGCCGACCGCCATATCGTAGCTGTCGCTCAGGATGTCGCCGTTCGTATAGCCTTTTTCGTACACTTCGTACTGCTGCTGCAAAATATCCGCGAACGCCGGGATATCCGACCATTTCTTTTTGCCCGAGTTAAGCTCTTTGAACAGCTTCGGCTCGTTCTTCTCCGCGTAATCCGCGAAAGCGGCGGCCGGCCAGACGTTCGCGGCCCAGTTGTCCTTGAACGGCATGAACACCGGCGTGATACCCGCGGCTTTGATCTTTTCGCAGACGGCCAGAAACTCTTCGAAGTTGTTCGGAACGGCGAGGCCCAGTTCTTCGAACATGTCTTTGTTGTAGACGACGCCCTGCATGCCGGTATCCTGGCTGAGATGGAAACTGTATACGTGGCCGTACGCGGACAGCACTTCCTTGTTCTCGATCCGGCTCACCCACGGCTCGTCGTCGAGAATCTCGAAATTGCGCTCTAGATTGAGATCCGTCGTCGCGCTGGCCAGGTTGTACTGGACGATATCGGGCGTCTCGTCGACCGCAAGCTTCGTCTGGAGCACGGTCGCCGTCTGTTCGGCCGGTAGTAGCTGGAGATTGACTTTGATGCCGCTCTCTTTTTCAAAAGCGTCAAGCAGGTCCTGCTGTACGAAAATGGAATCCTGTGAACTTTTGGAAATCGCCAGCTCGATCGTCGCGCCGCCGGCTCCGCTGCTGCTTCCGCTGCCGCCCGCCGCTGTCGATCCGCCCGGCGAAGCGCTGCCTCCGCAGGCCGTAAGTGAGACCGCGAGCAGCCCTCCAAGCAGTCCCGCCGCGATCTTCTTCGTTTGTTGGTTCATGTTGTCGCCCCCTATGTATTGAATTCGCTTACAAATATGAATTATAGAGGTCGGAGAAGGACGGGTACATGTCTGCCATTTACTCTTTGGGTGTAATATCCTGAACAACGTGCGAACCCTTGTCCATTTCCGACTTTGTATTGTACAGTATGAACATCAACACGCCATGGGAGGTTCCGCGGTGCTTTTCCAAAAAATGAAAATCGGAAGCGCGCAGGCCAGCCTGCAGACCAAGTTCCTGCTGGCGTTCGCCGTGCTGCTCGTGATCGTCATGGGCAGCTTCGGCGTGTACGTCAACCAGGTCGTCGTCCGCCCGCTTCGGGACACGACCGAGAACGAGATGCGGCTCGCCGCGGCCAAGATCGGCGATCAGCTGAATCTGTACGTCGACGGGCAGAACCAGCTGTCCCAGCGGATCTTGTCGAGCCAGGACATTTTCGCGCTCATGCCTTCCGGCAGCGAGTCGGGTCTGACCGTGGAAGGGCTGGCCCGCAGCCGCAAATTGAGGGAAATCATGTTCCAGTCGATCGGACCGAGCATGAATATCGAAGACGTGGCGATCTACGACCTGCGCGGGACGCTGCTGACGACTTTCATCAGCATGTCCGGCAATCCGTCGTCGCTGCTGCCTTTTCTGGAAAGCAGCGGCAGCAGCACGACGTGGAATGAGAGCGGTTACGCGCTGTATCGTCCGAGCTCGAACCGGGTCTTTTTTGTCCGGGCGATCCGGAATCAGAACGGCAAAGTGTTCGGCTATATGGCGATCCAGCTGCAGCAGGAGATGCTGCGCCGTTCGGCGGCGGCCGGCAGTTCGGGCAGCGACGTCTACGTGCTCGATCACAACGGCCAGACGGTCTACGCGTCGAGCCGCCAAGCGGACGGAAGCATTCCGAAGCTTGAGACGTCGCAGCCCGATTCCGAAGGCGTCTACCTCGACGGACAGGATAATTATGTCGCGTTTTCGCGCTCGGACGAGACGGGATGGACGACGTACAGCGTGACCCCAAAGCGGGTCGTGCTCGGTCCGGTCAACTCGGTGACGACGGTGTCGATGCTGCTGATCGCGTCGCTGTTTCTTTTTTCCGCCGCGTATATGTATTTCTCCGCCCGAAGCTTGCTGCTGCCGATTCGCAAACTGCGCAATCAGATGCTGCGCATCAATTACAGCAATATGGACACGCGCGTCGTGACGCCTTCGTCGAACAACGAACTGCTCATGCTGAGCGAATCGTTCCAGGGGCTGCTCGATCGCCTGCAGGTGTCGATCGAGCGGGAAAAGTTGGCCGTGCACGAAGAAGCGCTCGCTCGCCATTCGGCGCTGCAGGCGCAGATCGCGCCGCATTTTATCCACAATACGCTGTACCTGATCAGCATCGCCGCGCAGGAAGGCAAAAACGACGTCGTCTCGGAAATGTGCAAAAACCTGTCGGACAGCCTGCGCTACATCGTCTCCTCGCCGTATCAGCATGTCAGTCTCACGCAGGAACTTGAGCATGCCGAACATTATCTGGCGCTGCTGCACCGCAATTACGAAGACGATCTGGTGTGGAGCGTTGACGCAGACCGGGCTTTCGACGACATTCGCCTGCCGCGCCTCGTCGTGCAGCCGTTCGTGGAAAACTGTATCGAACACGCGTTCAAGGAAGCGGACACGCCGTGGCGTATCGAAGTGCGGGTGAAAGTGTACAACGGGCTGTGGGCGCTGGAAATTCGCGACAACGGCGACGGGTTCGACGACGCGACGATCCGGCACGTGCTGGACAGTATCCGGGCCGGCGAAGCGACGGACCACAGGGCGCATGCAGCGAAAAACGACGCGTTGGCGTCCGGCAGCGCAAGCTTGGACGGCGTCGCAACGGGCATCGGCGGCATGGGCATCGTCAATACGGTGCGGCGGCTGCAGCTGATGTACAAAAACCGGCTCTTTTTCAACATGTACAACCATTCGGACGACGGCGGCGGAGCGGCGGTCCAGATCATTGCGTCGCTGACGGAAGATTTTTATTAGCCAAAAGGAGGGGCGGCATGTACAACGTCATCATCGCGGAAGACAGCAAGCCCATTTTGCGCCATATCCGAATGCTGATCGAATCGTCCGGCCTGCCGGTGCGGGTCACCGCGACCGCGTCGAACGGGATCGAAGCGCTGGAGCGGCTTCAAGACGGGCAGGCCGACATTTTGCTGACCGATATCCGCATGCCCAAGCTGGACGGACTGGGGCTAATCGAACAGGCCAAAGCGCTGAATCCGCGTCTGCAGGCCGTGCTTATTACAGGCTACAGCGATTTCGACTATGCGCGGCGCGCGCTGAACCTGCATGCGTTCGATTACCTGCTCAAGCCAGTGGACCAGACGCAGCTGAGCGACGTGCTGGAGCGGCTGATCACGCAGTTGGCGGAGCAGCGGCAGAGCGACCGCAAGCTGCTGGAAAGCGTGGTCGAACCGGCGTTTCTCGCGGACATGCCGCTGGATGCCGGACTGCTGGCGGGCCGGTATCGGATGGCGCTGCTGCGGCGCAGGCCTTTTGCTGCGCAGGCGGAGCGGGCGTGGACGGCCCGGGAGATCGAAGCGGCGCTCTCCGCGCTGCCCGGCGGCGAATGCCGATACGTATGGCCCGCGCCGCAGCAGGGGCGGTTCGTGGTGCTGCTTGCGGAGCAAGAGCGTGCAGCAGACGGCGAAGCGGCTGCACGCCAGCTGACGCAGGCGCTGCAAGGGTCTCTGGCCGCGGCCGGTCTGCCCGCGGTCGTAGCGGCCGCGCCGGAACCGGCCGGTCTGGGCGCGCTTGCGGCCGTGCATGCGGCGCTTGAGCGGGAGCTGCGCGGGCACTTGACCGTCGGCGGGAATCTGGCGCCGCCGATCTCCGCCGAAGGCGATTACGCGGCGCCGCCGCAGGCAGGCGAAGCGTCCAAGCTTGCGCTGCGGGAACCCCTCAAGCGGGGCGGCGAAGAGCTGTTCGAGCGGCTGGACCGTTATTTGCGGCAAAATCTGTACGCGCAGCTGTCCGTTACGGAAGCGGCGCAGCAGTTTCACGTCAGCCCTTCGTACGTAAGCCGCCTCGTGAAGCGCTATACCGGCAGCACGTTCGTGCATCATTACATGGCGCTCAAAATTGCGGAAGCCCGACGCCTGCTATCTTCGGGGCCCGAAGTCAAAGTCAAACATGTCGCCGAAGCGCTCGGCTTCGGCGATCCGCACTATTTTTCCAACGTGTTCAAAGAGTATGTCGGCTGCCGACCAAGCGAATTCAAAGACAAATGAACAAGAAGGAGTGAGCGGATATGGAACAATCGCCGCGCGACCAAGCCGTCCGTCAGGGCGCCGAAGCTTTGGCCGGAACGCTGCACTTTTTTAGCCTCGGGATGGGAGTTGTACTGATTGCGTTTGGTCTGTACGTAATTTGGCCGAAAAAATACGATCGAAAACGCAGCGGAACCAAAACGTTCGGCGGGGTGCTGTGCGCGGGCTTTGGCTTGGTGCTGCTCGTGAACGGGCTGCTTCAGCTGTAGGGCGGGCCTTGAAGAACGAATTGGGGCGAAAACGCAAAGAGAGCTTCGGGCCAGATCCCGAATGCTCTTTTTTTGTTGAATTTGCAAAGCAAACTAGACATTTTGTGCAAAGTAAACTATGCTTAATGTGCAAAGTAAACATTGCATTTACTGGATACAGGCGAGGAGGCGTTCCGTTGAAAACCAAAATCCCGGAACTGCGCAAGCAGCGCAAGCTGTCGCAGGAGGAGCTTGGGATGGCCGTCGGCGTGACCCGGCAGACCATCACCTCGCTCGAGGTGGGCAAATACACCGCATCGTTGGTGCTGGCCTACAAAATCGCCCGTTATTTCGGGCTGACGATCGAAGAAGTATTTGATTTTAGCGAAGTGGAGGAATAACCTATGGAATTATTCAAACGAAAACTGCGTCTTCGGATTCGCGTGCTGACGCTGCTCGCCGTCGCCGTCGCCCTGATCTATGCCGGCTTTATGATCTACCGTTCGGAACTGCCTGTCTTGAACAGCTTTATCAAAGGATTCCATCACGGCATTTTCTTCGGTCTGGAACTGATCATCCTCGGCTTTTTGGTCCAATACGTCAAAGCGTCCAAAAGCGAAGAAGCGACCCGCAAATTGCAGATCAGCGAAAACGACGAACGCACGGGTCTCATTCTTCAAAAGGCGGCTTCGCTCGGCACTTCCGTCGCGTTTTTCGGCATCGGGATCGCTACGATCGTGGCCGGATTTTTGAACACCGTCGCGTTTGTAACGCTGCTGGGCACGCTGCTGTTCGTTCTGATCGTCTTCTTCTCGATGTGGGGGTATTTCGCGAAGCGGATCTGATCGCCAGGCGGCAGGTTGGAGTGGGAAGCCGCGGAAATAAGCTTGCTTTTTCGCTCGGAATCCTTTAGATTTGAACTCAACAGAATTCTGCCTTTCGCGAAGCACGCGGACGGACTTTCCTCGGGGAAAGTTTCGTCCGCTTTTTTGCGTGGTTTTTAGCATTTTTGGAAGCAAGCACACTTCCCGAGTGCAAGCAAGCCGGCGACAATGGGAAGACGGAAGGCTGCCGGAGGAGCAATGTTGTCGGAGGAGATCGAGGCAGCGCCACTATACAGAAGGAGCGTGAAGAGATGAACAAGTATGGAATGAGATGGGCCGGATTGGTTTTGGCGGGGGTATGGGCGGCAGGCAGCCTGTGGAGCGCAGCTCCGGCCGCAAACGCCGCGGCGGTCAGCTTTTTGGACGTCAAAGCCGGCCACTGGGCGTATTCTGCCGTGAACGGAGCGATGCGGGAAGGATACGTCGACGGTTATGACGATGCGACGTTCAAGCCGGACGCGAGCGTCACGCGCGCGGAATTCGTCAAAATGGCCGTTTCGGCGCTGAAGCTCGACGCCGCTCCGACAGGCGGCCGCTGGTACGCGCCGTACGTCGAGGCGGCCGTCCGGGCCGGCTTGTACGACGCGAGCGATTTTCCCGACAGCGAAGCCGGATGGGCCGCCGCGATGACGCGCGAAGAAATGGCGAGAGTCGCCGCCCGCGCGATCGGGGAGGAGACTCGCGAGAACGACAAATGGATGTACCTCGCCACGAAGACCGGACTGATCCAGGGCGTCGGCAAAGGGCAGATCGCGCCTCAAGGCCTGACCACCCGCGCGCAGTCCGTCGTGATCATCGAGCGTATCCGTTCCGTCAAAAGCGGCGCCAAACTCGAGATCGACCGCTACGCCGCCGGCTCGGCCGAAATCGCCTGGCACGGCACGAATATCTTCTCGATCATGCCCGAGATGTTCGTCACCCCGGAATCCGATTGGAAAAGCAAAGGCAAACCCTCGATCGAAGACATGTGGAACGAAAAAAACATGACGATCACGTCCAAAGACGGCCTGTACCAAGGCAAACTGGACGCGCTGATCGCGATCGACATGGCCGATGCGAACGATCCGAATCGGGGGTTGTTGGGGGATGTCAGTACCGTGAAATGGTATAACAATGACGAAGTCATGAAAAACCTAATCAAGGGTAAAACCAACACGTATGTGCTGTACTTCAAAAGCCATACGGTATACAACAAAGACAAGTCCAAATATGCGGACATTCCGTTCGTTCAGTTTCAAATTAGTGGATTTGGCAGCCCGGATACTAATGCGTTTTATGCGGGAACCCTGAACAAAACCGCATATCTGTATCGTAATCAGACAGATGACTTACCCGCAATCATCGTACCTAAAAGTGGTACCATGCAAAATGGGAACGACATCAAAATTGTCCTGCAAGCGCCAACCGGCTCTAATATTCGATTCATCGAAATCGATCTGCTTAGACTGCGAGGCCTTCAATAATGAAAAAACGCCGACAACGCAAAAACAGATTCACGCTTGTCGGACTCAGCATGCTGCTCATTGCCAGCAGCATGCTGGGTGTTTTTTTTCCACTCCAAGGAGAAGCCAATGCCGCTCCTATCAAAAAAATAATTGTTTACACTGGTGCTGATGCACCAAAACCCCATATTAACCGAAACGCGGTGACGTTCGGCAAAACACCAACTGCGACAACTGCTGCTATTAAGGAAGATGCAGGTGCCGGAAAAAAGATCCAAAAAATTGTGTTTTACAGAGGCAAAGAAGCCGTCAAAACTATTAACATTAACGCTCAGACCTACAACCGAACTGAAGCTTTTACCGGAGAAGCTGTCAAAGTAAATTCAACAGAAAATGGATCAGCCGGTTCTTGGTTTGCATGGAACCGAACCATTCTCAGTGGATGGACCGCGGGCGGTCAAGGGGACACATGGACTGACGAAGGTAATATTCCAGTCGACTCCGAACATATTGTGACCAAAAACAGCGGAGAAACTTATGATCGAACCTACAAAGCAACACCCGGCAAAAAGGTTCGTTTAATGGTTAGGTATCCCATCACTCATGCCTTCAAAGGTGAAGGTGCGTTTTCTGATCTTTCGTTTCCTTTAAACATCATTGATAATCGAACCAGTATCGTACAAGCCAATAACCCACAAACACCCGGAGGCGGTGCGAAAATACAAATTGACGATGAAAAAAAAGTGAGTATCGATAATCTTGGCATTTCAGGACGGGGTCGCTCTGACCAAATCGCCATCATGTCGCTATTGGTCGGACTCGATCCCAATCAAACTCCGGGAGCTACACGGGATCTAAACTTCGCCACAATCTCTTTTACGCAATACCATGATGATGTCGGCGGCAAACGATATTACGTTGAAAAAGGACCCAACGGCGAAATGCGTCCCTATAACGCCAATCCCGCAAACGCCCAAATCATGGCCTTCTACTTTGCCGCCTACAACTTCACAGCCACCTCAGTCACCTACCAATACCCCGACCACTACTGGGTCTACACCGACAAAGACCCCGGCGAAGAGCCGAAACCTCCAACCGAAGTTCCGCCCGGATTCGCGGGCTGCACGATCCGCGACGGACGCGTCGTTGAAGGCGAGCGGATGACGCCGGAAGCGTCAGCCATGATCCGTGCCGATCAGAGGGACCGGGAAGTCTTTGACGTGCTGCAGGGCATTCCGACGTCCGAGAGCTTGTACGGCAGCGTGAGCGCGAACGGTTATTTGCACCAGTACAAGTTCAAAGAACAGTTGGGCAGCTGTGTGTACGACCTGACCGTATCCAAGACGTACACGCTCAAATGGCAGGAATCGAACGCGACCTCGCTTCCGGACGGCAAGCCCGGACCTCCCGCGGTCCGAAGCAGGTCGGACACCGAGACGGTCCGGTATCCGGTACATATCGAACGTTATTTCTCTTATTGGGTCGTCGAGAAAATCGGGATTTATGCAATCGAACAGGCCGAACTGAGAAACTATGCGTTTCAGGGCGAATCGATCAAGATCCGGCCTGCCGGTTATGTCCCGCCCGCGCTGTCTGTCACCGCGACCGGCACCTACGTTTCGGACCCCGGACCGGGCAACTGGACGGCGTCCGGGCAGAGTGTTGCCGGCGGCTTCGCCAAGCCTTCCGTACCGAATGACTTGAATCTGGTCGCCGGGGAGACCGAGCGCAAGATCAAGCCGGTCCAAGTCCGCAACGATACGGTCGTTTTCAACAGCCAGCCGCTTATGAACGGCAGCCCTGCCGAACGCAAAACCGAAGATCCGCACAAAGTGCCCGAACCGACACGGATCGCCCGGGACGTGCTGTATAAGCCGAACCAGGTCATCCCGAATCGCAAAATCAATCGCCGGGCCGCGCCGTCGAGCGGAACGATCACGTACATGCCCCTCGACGCCAACGTCAACGCCGCGCCCGGCGATACTTACCCCGTCGGGGACATCAACCCGGTCACCGTGCATACGCCGGTCGTCAATTTTTCGGGCGCTTCCGACGACGCGGCGCATAACCAGAAGACGACCCCGAATCCGGCCCGGCAGGCTTTTATTTTGGATCGTCCTTTTACCGTCACGCTGCCTACCTACGGCCCGCATCAGGACTATCCCGGCTACGGCAGCCGCGATTACGCCAAATATTTTCGCAGCAAGGAAGTCCGTTTCCCGTTTGACGTGTATACCGGCGACCGTTCGGTCTTTTATCCGAAAAATACGTGGATCGATATCCCGGTCAGCCGGCTTACGGCCGAGTTTTTCCTGCCGATCTGGGTCGACGAAGGCGATTATGCGGTGGACTATCGGAACGTCGCCGAGAATGCGCCTGCGTCCGAACCGGCCGAGCCGGGAGCAAACCTGGACCTCGCTCACCATGCCGCTTCCGACAGCGTGAACGTCGAAGTGATCGGCCGGCTGTACGATCTGCACGTCACGGACATCGTCGATTACAACTGGGAGACGGTATTCCGCCAGCGAGCGGACAGTCCGCTGCCGACCGGTAACACTTACTGGGTCGGCGGGCAGGGGATCGACGGAGCGGCCCGCGGCAATTCCGCGCCGTTTACGCTCCCGATCCTGCCCGGCAGCCATCCTCGGCAGGGGATGAAGAACGTGGCGGTCAAGACCGGCTACGCGTTCAAGTTCGATCTCAAGACCCAGGGCAATATGTTCGGCAAAAAAGACGGCCTCCGCATCACGCCAAGCTTTGCGTTCGTCAGCCGGGACGGCAAGCGTTATGCGCCGGTCGACCTGTATTACGGCACCGATCGCGAGCCGTTCGTCAAAGTCGGTTCTCCCGCGGACAAAGCAGAGCGGTACGTGATCCTGAACGAGCGGCTGCGCAATGTGCCGGAAGAAGAATTGGGCGATACGGCCCGCTATGCTTATGGGCACCATTACGGATTCGCGGAGATGCACAACGTCAGCCGGCGGACGTTCGTGACGGATTATATCGAGCGGTTCACGAAAATGAAGACGCCGATCGGAGGGATCTCGCGGCTGCTGCTGCCCGAACAGCTGCGCACGCTGATCGGACCAAAGACCGACTTGCCGGCGGGCGTCGATTGGGAACGGGCCAATGCAGCCAGGCAGAAATGGTACGGCGAATACAGTTTGCCCGGCGATCCTTATCTCGTCGTCAGAGGAACGGATTTGGCCGAATACGGCCGGACGCACGGCGGGTTGACGCGGCGCGATCCGATCTTTTTACGGGACGGGTACCTGATCGTGAACTTCAACGTCGAGAGCATCCGCGACGGCGACGTCGCGCATCCGCATTTGCAGTATATCCATGCTCCGCTGATGAACCAGTGGGCGCTGGAAGGCTACGCGCGCAGCAAGCAGGATGCCTGGGGCCACCGGTTCGAACTGCGGGACGGCGATGTCGTATTTTTCAATGCAGACAAGTCTTACAGGGACGATTTCGAAGTGCAGGTTCCCCATTAGAAAAAAGCAAGCGCGCCGCATCGCGGAACGGGTATTCGAGCATTATCGGGACCATGCCGGATTGTCGCTGGGCGTAATCGCGTTCAGCCGGAAGCAGGCCGAGGCGATCGAAGAAGAAGTGCAGGCATTGCGCCGACATCAGCCCGACTTCGACGCGTATTTCAGGAAGACGTGCATGAAGAGTTTTTCGTGAAAAGTTTGGAAAACGTGCAGGGCGACGAACGGGACGTTATCTTCCTGAGCGTCGGGTACGGACCTGCGGCCGACGGTTCGATTTATTATAACTTCGGCCCGCTGTCCCAAGCCAAAGGCGAACGCAGACTCAACGTGGCCGTCACCCGCGCCAAATCCCATATGAAGCTGGTCAGCTCCATGCTGCCGGAACATCTGCCGGATACCAAAGTCGACGGCAATTCGGGCGTCAAACATCTCAAGCGCTATATGCAAAACGTCCTGCAGGGCAGACCTTCCGCGCGGACCGACCGGCAGAATCGCCCCGCTCCCGTGTTCGATTCGCGTGTTCAGGCAAATATTTTCCGCGTGTTGAGCGAGCTTGGCTATATCAAAGGACTCAAAAAGAAGAGATTTTAGTATAATTGAACAAAGGATTTAATAAAGGGAGGCGAGAGCCATGGAGTATCGATTTTCAAGTGAAGAATACTTTTTAATCTACATGCCGTCATCGAGTCGTGAAGAAGGAGACTTGATCGTCGTAGAGATGATGGATCGTCCTTTTGAACACTTTTATGAGTTTGCTTCTCACTGTAGAAATTATGCTTGTCATAGTCAGGACGAATATTTGAACTTTGATCCGAAAAATCATGATAAGGTGGAAAAGTTCAGTTCAGGATTTTCCACGGATAAAGTCGAGTACGATAAGATGTGGGAAGTTTTGAATTCTCCTTTTCCGCGTAGTAAATAAAAAAAGCCACTCTCTAATATAATTAGAAAGTGGCTTTTTTTAGTAAACGGTAAAAGATAATGTGCAGTGTGGGACTACGAAAGCGGTTATTAAGTGAAAAAAGCGTCTAACAGCTCAAATAGCTGATTAGACGCTTTTATACCTAGCGTTTACTTGGCTTCCAATAAATCCTTCAAAAATCCAGGCACTTTATATGCTGCCGGCTGCTGATACAGCAGCTGGGATTTATGCTGAACCGGCTGCGAAAATTTCACTTTGCCCGAATGCGCATGTACATGGACCTTTCTCGCTTTTGTGGGAGACCCATTGCCTGATCTAATGAGGTTATGATTATTCGATTTTTGTCTCATACTTCATCCCCTCCATATAAATAATCGACGGTACCCATTAGCTCCTCGTTCAGTTCTGTGAGACGCGCGAAATCAGCTTGAGATACGTCTTCCCGGCCCCGCAGATGCAGGGAAATTACCATTCTGTTAGATAAAGGGTAACATAGAAGATACACGTTTTTCAACGCGATTCGTGCATGATAGTTAAACTGAACAGCTTTTGTATTATGGCATTCTACTACACGTGCCCATTCTTGCTCATCTTTACCCTCGTTATATTGAAGCGAATAAGTTCTTCCCTTGCCTGCATCTCCTGCTACCTGGAAAATTTCATTGTGCTTGACTTTCCAGATGGCACCTTGAGAGATTGAAAATCCCGGCAGCACATCGAGCCTATAAGCATTGCGGATCGCTAGGTAGAGAGATTCATAACGATTGTGAAGAATCTCGGGACCCATGAGATCGGTTAAAAAGGAGATTAGCTGGTCTTTGACTTCGCTGAGTGCTACGACTTCTTCCAACTGCTGCTCAACACGTTGAACTCTCCCAAATTCTTTTCCTACTGCAATGATTTTCCCGCAGGCAACGTTTACTGCAGCTTGGTCGTTTCTACGCTCCGTACGGACTTCATAACGAAGAACATTAAGTCCTTCCATATCCGAAGGCAGGTGGAATCCGTCTATTTCCCGTCCTTCGACTTGCTTAGGAACAGAGTCGGGAATCAAACAAAAAACGCGTTCTCTCCCCAACTTCCCCCAAAATAAACCGAGTTCAAACAACGTATTATCCCGAGCTGCCAATACCAATTGGCCTCGGTGCTGTACAAGATCGTCCGGCGAAAAGACGAAAGCTCCGTAATCGTGTTCGTCCAATTGTCGCTGCAGAGATTCCATCGTATATTCCATTGCTCCGAAAGCGCCGGCTGTCCAGGGCGTTACTTCAAAGTTATAACTGAGCTGTTCCTGCATCGCTGTTACATAGCTCATCGATTCACGCGCCGAACCGATAAACAATCGCGGTTTCTCCACAGAAATTCCCTCCTCCCGACATTTCCTTAAGTGGATTTATTATATAATACTTTTAGTTAGATAACAGTAAGATTGCGAACGTATGCTCCAATTTATTTTGGGAGGTCTTATGCCACAAATCGATATTGTCACATTCATACTCTCTTGCATTGAACCCTACCGCAAATCCAATATCGATCTAGCCGAGCTGCAGTCCGCTTTTGCAGGTCAAGCTGTCGACTATCCGGCTTTTGCCGAAGCTCTGCTTCAATTGGAACAGGACGGGCTGCTGATTCCGGTCAAATTGCACGGCCGCAATGGACGAACTCCTTCGCTGGCCTATCGCTACAGAATTGATCGGCAGAAGCTGCGGCGTGATCAGGTGTCGATCATCCAGACGGCTGCACAACAGCTTCACCCGGCGATCAAGCTGGACGCTTACTACGGACGAACATCGGAAGAATGGAAGAACGACGTGCCCCACATCCAGCAGATCCATCAGTATCTGACGCAGTACGGACTGCCGCAAGACGAGATCACAGCTCCCGAACGCAGCTTCGCGCTAACTGGAGACGAGAAGTGGATTGACGAGCAGGGCGGCCGGGAGCTGCTTGAGAAAATTGGGCTCTGGACATCTATGCGTATCTTTCCGGCAAGCGATCCTCTAATGCTGGCCATCCACCCAAGGCTGTTCAACGGTGTCCCGACCTTCGGCTCCAGTGCCTCCCATCTCATTGTAGAAAATAAAGCGACCTTCCACGCGCTGCTAGGCAGGTTGAACGATCTTCCTTTTGCCACCGTGATCTATGGCTCGGGTAACAAGATTGTCGGCAATCTGCAAATGTTTGCCAAGCAGGTCCCGCTGCCACATGTTCATCACACGTTCTATTATTTCGGCGATCTCGATTGGGAAGGCATCCGGATCTGGCACAGTTTGAATCGGCGGTACGATCATATCCGGCTGGCTGCACCGTTTTACATAGCGGCGCTGCAGCATGATGCCGTGTCCGGCAAGACCAATCAGAGGCAGGATCATACCGCGCTGAGCGATTTCTCGCAGCATCTGCCTGACGAATTAGCCCGGCGGCTGAACGAACTGCTGAATGACGGGCGTTATATTCCGCAGGAAGTACTGTCTGCGGAAGAACTGCACCGTATAGGAAGGATGTCGGTATGGACCGAAGCCTAGAACAGGAACAAAGATTGCGGCGTGAACGAATAGCGGCAGACGTCGATGTGATCGCGGTCCTTGCGGACTTCCCCTCGCGTATGGACAAACTGGCGTTATTCGACCCGCTGTTCGAGTTGGGACGTCAACGAAAAAACGATCTCGACGGCAAGCCCATCGCCATGATGGAACTCGGCATGCTGACGCTGCTGTTCTTTTTTGAGAAGAAGCTGCTTCGCAGCCGTAAGACGAGCGCCAGAGAACACGAAGAGTTTCTGGCGGAAGCCACTCAAGGGCTGTATAGGCTGGGGGCTAACGAGATCAAGGACATCGTCAGTCGCATCATCCGCGTGTTCCGCCCGGCGGACGGATTGGGGCACCAATTCACTTTTTTTGATTTGAACAGCGGGGAAGAACGGACGGCGAGAACTTCGATTCTCAAAGCGGACGGCCATGACTCCCAGACGGTTACGCAGTATTACACGCTGGACGAAGATGGACTGGAGCTTGTGTTTGCGACCAAGGAATTCTATTTGGAATTTCAGCTCTCGATCCACCAGCTTCTGCTGCGCAAGCAGCTGGAGAAAGGTGAATTCCAGGGAGCGCTGCGGCAGATCGATGAAATGCATATCGACGTGGAGACGCTGCGCGAACGCATCTCCCGTATCGAGAGCGAGATCAAGCGAAGCATCGTGTCCGAAGATACGTTTCAGCGCTACAAAAATCTGCTGCAAGATATCGACCTCCGTCTGAATCGAGAAAGCGAGGAGTTCAAGGAACTGCTGGAATTCGTGCGGGAAACGCGGGAGCGGATCTACGCCGACCGCGAACTCCCGCGCAACCAGAGAGCTTACGAGCTGATTCTGCGGATCGGAACCGAGCTGGAAGGCGTGCATAACGAGCATACCCGACTGCTGCAGCAAAGTTACGAACTGAGCAACCAGGCGCTGCGGGCGGCCAAAGAGTCGATGTACTATACCGGAATGAACGCGTTCAGCTTCGAGCAGGAGGTCGGCGCGTTTATTTTCGGCAAGCTGCTTTCACCCGAAAGTATGCAGGGAGTAATTGCGCCTTTTATCGGGTTGGAGCGGGCAGAGCTGTGGTCGCCGCTGACTGTGTTCTCCCAGCAGCAGTTGGCCGGACGCAGCGAAGAAGTCGGCGGACAAGCCGCTTTTATGGAGATGGACGAATCGGAGGAAGATGCTTTTGCAGAGCAGCGCAGGAGCGGCATCGTTCGAATCGTCCGGTTACTAATGGCCTTTTTTGACGAAAAGAATCAAAATGTCGTTTATTTGGATGATTTTATCGAATGGCTGCGCGAACAGGGTGAAGAAGAACTGCTAAGAAGCCGCGGATTTTACGACTGCTGGCTGATTCTGCATCAGCGCAGCCCGATCTCGGATAGAGAGTGGACGGATTCCGGCGGCGAGGCCAGAGGGATCAGTGGACTGCAGGAAGTTATCGGCGAAGAACTCCAGGGAAAAACATTGAATGTCACAGAAGCTGGCGAAGTACTGTGCGTGACGCAGCGGTACGAGATTCAGGACATGCGCATCGAGCGAACGGAGGGGAATCATGCAATTTGACGAGCAGGAGGTTATGAAGGCGTTCCGCATTTACATGGAACTGGCCAAGTCCGGGCGTGCGGAAGCCGAACAAACGAAGCTGTATGAAAATGACGACCGGATTCGAGGATTAGTGGATCGTTTCGCGGCCGAATCGGACTGCGTGGTCATTGCGGCGGGCGAACAGCTCATGCTGATTCCTCTAGCCAGACTTTCACCTTTTCATATGAGCAACGACGCGTTGAAAAAAAATTATCTCAAAGCCGGTGCGCTCAACGCCGATCTTTATCTGCTGTACGTGGCGGTGATCGTCTGGATCGGAGCGTTTTACGATAGCTACCAGACGGCCGAACCGATACGAAGTTTTCTTAGCATGGATGAATGGCTGAACCTGATGCGTGACAAAATGGAAGGAATCAAGGAGCGTGGCGAAGAACAGTTGCAGCAGGACAGCGTAGATCACGCTTATCGATGGAGCGATATCGTCAAGCGTTGGGATGCCATCGACGATATCAAGGAAGGTGCCAAGCGGCAGAGCGGGCAGACGAACAGCCGGTTAAGCTTTCTGGATAGTGTTCGTCGCTTTTTGCTGGACCAGGAGTTGGCGCTTGAAGTTGGGGTGAACGAGCTGGGGCTGAACGAAAAAACGAAAATCGTGGTTCAGCGTTACTTCATGGAAACGGAATACAATCGGGGCATTCTTGAGTTCTTATACGGATATGCGAACCAGCGTGAAGAGGAGGATCAGAATCATGCCAGCGATTTCTAAAATTCGTTTTACCAATGTCGTTTATGAGGCAGGAGCCAAGCGCTATAACGATTCCACTTTTTTCTTCGACGGGCACAATAGCGCGATCGTATTGGAGAACGGAGGCGGAAAAACGGTGTTTATTCAGGCGGCGCTGCAGGCAGTGATTCCGCATACCGATCTGGCCGGGCGCAAAATACGCGAGACACTACAGCTTGAAAACGGGCCGGCACATATCGCGGTCGAGTGGCTGCTGGCCGACAAGCCCCGCCGCCGCTACGCCGTCACCTGTGTGACTCTTTTTATAAACTCGGGAAGTCTGGACTCTTACCGTTATGTGTACGAGTATGGCGATGACGACGACCACGGGATCACGAATCTGCCATTTACTCGGAACAGCGACAGCGGAACTCGGGCGAGCGATAAAGGAGAAATGCAGGACTATTATCAATCGATGGTTCAGCGATTCAAAACCCAGGCACAGCAGTTCGACAAGATCGTTGAATACCGGAATCATCTGGAAAATGAGCTGCAGATCGTGGCGACGGAGTGGGAAGCGGTCGTCAAGATCAATTCGAACGAAGGCGGGGTGGAAGCCTTTTTCGAAGACTGCAAAACGACATCCAACTTGGTTGACCGACTTCTGATCCCGACGATCGAAAACTCGATGCAGGGCTATGATCAGAAAATCTTTGCAAATTTGTTTCAAGCACAGCGCGACGGCTTCAAGCAGTATCGAGAGTTGAATCTGAAAATCGAGACCAATCAACGGATTATCGAACAGTTGGAGCGTTATGTGCAGGGTTTCGCCTTTTATGATGAACAGCAAAAGGAGTATCTGAAGCTGCGGAAGTCCGCTTTTTCTGCATGGAATTATGTGAAGCAGTCGGAAGCCCGGCATCAGGAGCGCATGAACGAACTGGATCGTTATATAGCCAAGCTTGCTGAAGAGAAAGAAGCCTTGGAACAGAAGCGAATGTCTCTTCGAATGGCTAAAGCGCAAGAAAAGGAAGAAAGTCTTCAAACTCTTTTATATGAAGCTGTAGAAGAGTTTGAAGAAGAAAAAAAACGCTTGGCAGGCTGGGAACACGAGCGTGCTTCAATCGAATATGCGCAGGAAAGAGAGAGAAGACGGGAAGCGAAGCAGAAGCTGCATTATGCCGAATCACGCTTGGCACAGATGGAAGTCTCGGAAGATGAAGTAGAGCTTGAAAAGGCTTGGCAGGAAAACGCTCGCCAATTGAAATCGGTACTCGCTAAGCATGAACAACGATTGTTGGAACAAGAACAATATGAACAAAGCTGTTTAGAACAAATCAATCGGCAGCTTCTTGAAATGAACCAAGATGCTGCTGAAAAAAACCGAATTATGAATCGGCTGAGAAGTGAAAATATCCAAATTGAAACAGAGATCAAACAGGACCGTCTACAGCTTCAAAAAACGGCACAAGAAATTTTAGATAATCCGCTGACTGAATCGGTCGAACATCAATTGCCGATTTGGAATGAAGCATACAATCGTTTGGAACAGGAGTTATTGTTTGGTCATGCCAAGCAGGGCGAACTTGAACAAAAGAGGGAACGGCTTCGCGTCATGCTAGCTGATGGTCGGGCAGAATTAAGCGAGGTTCAGAAGGAACTAAGTCGGTTGAAAGTCGAGTATCGTCGCTACACCGAAGATCATGAAGAAGTACGGAACGTATTGGCTTTACTTCGCCCCGAATGGGCCAGATTGGTCTCTATTCCGGAAAAAGAGGAATCGATTCGCCAGCGAATGATGCGGGAGATTGAATCCAAAGCAGCGCAAAAAGACGATTTGTATCGTCAGGAACGACTGGCTCGGCGTCATGTGGACGATTACGGCGAGCAGGAAACTTTTTTCGCCGATCCTTACGCTTTCGAGCTGCTGCGCAGATGGAGCGGTCAGTTTTCGCTGCTGCAGTCCGGCGTCGAGTATGCACAGCAGCATGAAGAATCCGATCTTGGTGAAAAAATTTGGGCGTTAACCCTGATTACGACGACTCATGAAAAGGAAAAGCTGAAGAGCAAAATCGTTGAGGTCGCGGATCGCCTTCAGTTTCCGGTTCGAGTGCTGAGTGTGGACGAAGCCCGAGATATTCGAAATGAAGCTTCTGATTTGAATGACGGCAACTGGGTTGAACCCTTGTTGTGGCGTTCGTTTGAAGATCGGGCTGTCTTCGAAGCTTGGAAAAGCGGGGCGGCAGAGCGTGCAGGACACGCAGAACGTGTGCGAATGGCTAAAGAACGGGAACTTCAGGAGTGGCAAGGCGGGGAGCGTCAACTTGACGAGCTGTTGAAACGTTATCCAAACGAAGAGCGCCATGCCTCGGAGCTACGTCGAAACGAAGTTGCAGCCCGAGAAAACACTCTGGAAAAACGTCTTGATGTTCAAGCGGTGGACGAAATTCGCACTGAACAGGAGCAGAAAGAGCTTCAGCAAAAACAGGAGCTTTCCAGACAGCAGATTATTGATCTTGAGAGGAAAATGGATCTAGGAAATCGCTATCTTGCACTTGAACGAAAAATAGCCGAATTGGATCGGAATCGCCGAGATTTGTTCGTCAAGCTCAAGCATCAGGAACAAGCTTTGCAGGATGCACAGAATATCGTATCTGAGCGTATAGAAGAGCAAAAAAAGAAGGAAGGTCATCTGAAGGAATTGTCTGTAGAGCTTAAATATTGGCGGCAGCAAGAGCTTTATACAGCGGTCGCATCAGAATTTCCTTTGGAAAACGAATTTACGCTGCCTATGCTTCAAGAAGTCCGAAGGGATCTTGAACGGCAGCGTAACAAGGTTGCGACCGATCGCGTTGGACTAGAACGGGAAATTGGACGTTACCGGACGGCCAAAGAGCAAGCGGACAAACTGATGAATCGTATGCTTCAACAGTATTCTTCGCTCGATCAAATACTTGAACTTTCTTCGCGGGCAGAAGAGCAGGTAGAAGAGCTGTGGAGCAGGATTCAGACAAGCAAAGAAAAAAGTGACTTACTTGCATTGGAAAAAGATCGGAGAAATAAATATTATCAGCAGCAGGCTGGAATTTTGAAATCAGAGCAAGAACGATACAAAGAGCAGTTCGGTGGTAAAGATGCGATTGTTTTCCTTGAACCATTAAGCCGCGTAGAAGAACGGGCATTTGAGGAGGAGCGACGTTTGGAGCAAGAAGAAAATCGTCTGAACGAGCTCATAACAGCAGCGCGAAAACAGCATGCCGGTATTTCCAAATCCCGCGAAGTATGGCTGCTGCAGCTTCGAGTGCACGACCTCGAAAATCCAGCACTAAAAACAGAGTCTACCGAACTATCGTTGTCCGAACAAAACGACTGGTTGTACGATATGCTTGAACACAGCAAAGCTACTGTGCATAGGCTTGAAGAACAAAGGCGCAAAGTCGACGAAGAAAAACGCAAAGCTGACGCAAGTAAAAAGCGTTTCATCGATTTTTGCGATAAACAGGTTGCAGATCTCAAGCAAAGCCAGATGGCCAAAAACGGAGTCTCCGAAACTCAAGAATACGCCGAACTGCAAGAATTCAAACGTCTGCTTAAACAAAATTTGCTGCGAGCCAACCAAGTTGCCGAAACCTATATGCAGGCCGAAGATAAAAAGTTGCAGCATTATATCACGCGTATTCACAATCATTTGAAGCAGCTGGCTCAAGAGCTCGGCGAAATTCCGAAAAAGACGAGAGTCAAAACGAGCGAAGGAACAAAGGAGATCTATTCTTTCCGAATTCCGCAGTGGGAAGAGAAAATCGCTCGTGAGAAAATCCAGAATCATATTGACTGGATCAGCCGTCAACTAGACGGATCGAGGTATATAGATGACCATGGGGAATCGCAAGACACGATTGTACGCAAAGACCTTGAAAAGTGGCTGGATTCCAAGCAACTGCTGTTCAAAGTACTGGGCGAAAACGCGATCCGTATTCAATGCCGAAAAGTGAGCAACGACAACCGGGTAACGTCGGCGGCATACAGCTGGGAAACGTCGAACTCTTGGTCCGGCGGTGAACGTTGGAGCAAAAACATGGCGCTTTTTCTGGGGCTGCTTAACTACGTGGCCGAGAAGCGACAGCCGATCCAGGGGGATATGCCGAGACACCGATCCGTGATCCTCGACAATCCGTTCGGCAAAGCTTCCAGCGAACATGTACTAAGTCCCGTTTTCTATATTGCCGAACAATTGGGTTTTCAAATCATTGCCTTGACCGCGCATGCGGAAGGAAAATTTCTGCACGATTATTTCCCGATTTTGTACAGCTGTAGGCTGCGCGGCGCGGCAGGAGATTCAAGTAAACAGATTGTGGATCAGCAGCAGAGCATGAATCAGGCATATTTTCGGGATCTCAATCCGGAGACGATAGCCTATTTGGGCGAACCGAGGCCGTTGAATCTGTTTTAAAAAAGGGAAGGCTAATTACTCGTCAAAAGTTTCCCCACCGCCCAAACCGGTTATTTCGACGTATGGGAGGTGATACAGATGTCCAACAACCATGACGGGAAGCATTCTTCGAAGAAAATGTCGGCTCTGGCTTCCAAGGTACTGCATGACAAATCGGCGGAGAAGAAAGCCAAGTCGCTGGCCGGATCGGTATTGTCGCAGGCGGAGACCCATTCCGGCGAGTCCGATTCCCGCGAGGAAGAGAAATGATTCGAGACCGCATGCATTCGACGGAGCTGAACGTTCCCCGGATGCATGTTTGCGTTCAAGACCGTTTGCTTATCTTTGTCTTCGCCCGGCGGACAGTTGAGCAAAAGCTTTTCCTCTATGAAAGCGATATCTCAAAAACAAATAATGTCTAGCAATAAGCTTCAAACCGTATTATTACTATCATTTTAAAATATCAGAAAACTGCATATTCATGCGTGACTCGGGGGTCAGTTCAGAAAACGTGTTCTGTTTTTGGGAAAGCTTGCTGCGAAAGACTTGCAGTATACAATCGTGCAGTATAATTGGGTAAAAAAAGAAATTGACCAATGTTTATTTATTCTGTATATTGTAAATTAATTGTAAGGAAAACATTAACTGATAAGCTTCATATACAGGACGGGTTTAAGCGAAAGAGGTGCGGGAAATGGAAATGACGCTGCGTTCCGAAATTGAAAAAGGGATCGCGGGCATGGGCATGAATTTTTCGGAGTTTGGCGAGTGGTCGGGGATTAACCGGGGGATTTTCAGCGCTATACTGAACAGCAATCCGCCCAAACCGATTTCGCTCAACCAACTGGAAAGAATCGGCCGCGCGCTCGGGCGCGAAGACGGGTGGATGTTCGAAGTGTACATCAACGAATGCTTTTACGACGGTCGGCCGAATCGCCGCAGGGTGGAGCCTTTTCTGCTCCGCTGCGCCGCACTCGGGCGAAACGAATGCATCGAGGAGGTGCTGTCCCGGCTGCTCGAAGACCTGCGCCAACTCGATACGATCTTTGACATTGCGGAAGCGTTGTATGCGAGCGGCAGCATCAAGGAATCGGTCGTTTTTTACCGCTGCATCGTGCA
The DNA here is from genome assembly GCF_006542275.1 of Saccharibacillus brassicae. Classification (NCBI taxonomy): domain Bacteria; kingdom Bacillati; phylum Bacillota; class Bacilli; order Caryophanales; family Paenibacillaceae; genus Saccharibacillus; species Saccharibacillus brassicae. The sequence goes on along the minus strand of NZ_CP041217.1, from coordinate 370,196 downwards.
GAACGAGAAGTACCACCAGTCGGAGCGTCTGGCCATCAGCCATTACCGGTTGTTCCGTGCGGCTCTCGGCGAAGATAACGAACAGAATCTGCGAGCGGCGATCGAGTTCGAACCGTTCTGCGAAAAGCTGCCGGACCATCATCGGCTGGACGGGCTGATGAAGCTGGTGAACGTGTATTTTTCGCTCGATAAGTATGCGGAAGCGGAGAAATATTCGATAGCGCTCAATAAATTTTCCAGTATCATTTATAAGAATCAAGCGGAAAGATTGGGGGCAGATTCCCGCGAGCCTACGCTTGCCGGCAGATATCCGTTGGTTGTGTACTACGGCTACGGTCTGATGTGCATGCAAAATATCAGGATTCAGCAAAATGATTTTGAAGAAGCCGAACGGTACATTCAAGGGTATGAAGATCTAAGCTGGTTTATCGGGCTGGATGAAGAAGGCTTGAAAGAAGTCGAAAAATTCAAATTTTATGCCCTGGCCAATCGCTTGAACCTGGAACTCTTGATCGGGAACGAAAATATATTGGCGACCTGCATTTCTTTTATGAAAGATAATCCGAATGAGCTGCTGCAATTTACTTTTTCCATTTTGAAATCCGCCAATACATACAAGTACGACGCCGATATTCTTTTCGAAGAATTTTCCGGCTCTATCGCGAATTATTTAACCCAACAATTTCATCACGACAAAAGCATAATCAGTTATAATCTGTATTGTGGAACATGCTACCAAGCTGCTCTATATTTCCTTGAAAGAATGGATTATGAAAAAATGTTCGATTACATCCTCAAAGGAATGGAGGTGGTTGTCAAAATCGTTAACAAGGAAATGTTTATGAACAATGTTTCTTTATTCGAAGAATACAGAAGCCAAGCTTCGGAAGCGCACAAAATACATTATAAAAAATTAGTAGGAGGCTTATCCAAATAATGAAAAAACATCTGTTGAAATTGATTCCCGTGTTCGTGTTGTCGGTAGCCGTAAGCGGAACTTTCGCCAATGCTCCTGCCGGAAATGACGCCCAAGCCGCTTCGACTGTGCAAAAACCAGGAAAAATCATAACGCTGCACGGTCCTGGCATCGGAGAATGGTAAAATAAATCAGAGATTTTGTTAGCTATGTGCAGCAAGTCGCCGATTTCGAAAAAAGCTGCTTCTTTTCAGTCCTTTTCTGAAAAGAGGGGCTTTTTTTAGGTTCGGGATTTTTGGATTGGTTAAAGAGGAGGTAGTACCATACTACTGTGCAGATGGGTGTACATACATAGGAGGCTTCACATGGACAACAAGAAAACGGGTCAAAGCAAAAAGTGGCCGATTGCCGTCTTGGCAACGGTCGTCGTAGCGGGCAGTGCGTATGCGCTGCCGAAAGTATTTGCTGACGCGCCGTCGGAAACGACGCAGTCGGCGAGCGCTCCGCAAACGGCCGCCAAGCAAACCGCGCCGGCGGCGACCAAGCTGTCTGCTTCGCAAACGTCCGCTTCTTCTGCCGCAGCTTCTGCTCTTACGCCGGTTCCGGTTCGCTCTGCAAGCGGATCGACGGCGCGGAATGCCGAAGTCGTCCTGCCTGTCGTATCGGTCGATCCCAAAAAAGCTTCGGCCGGCGTATCGCGCGTCGCGCTGATCGAACTGCAAATCATGAGCCTGCGCACGGAAAAGCTGCTGGCGCTCGGCTTGTCCGAGAAGCAGTCGGTCAAGCTGATCGAAGCGCGCAATCGGGCCAACGAAGTGTCTTCGGATCTCAACGCACCGGCGGACCGGGTCTTCTCCGCTTCGCGCAAATTGGAAGAAGCGGTCGACCGGTATAACGACGAAGCGATTCGCGGCGCGAATGCCGTGACGAACCTGTTGGCGCAGGCGCGGACCGAGATTTTGGGCGGCCGCAGCGAAAGCGCACTGGACGCTTCCGGACGGCTGGCGCTTCAAGGATTGACGGAAGCGCAGAGCCGGTTGAAAGCCGATTCCAGCGAAGCGGGAGCCTTGTCGGCGTACAAGCATTTCCTGCTGCGCTCCGCCGAAGCGAACGATATCCAGTCGTTCGATCCCGCGAGCTACAGCACGGCGTTGACGCAGTACGAAGCGAATATCAAAGCGCGCACCGAAGCGGCCGGCTCGTACGCAAAATCGGCGAACAAGCTGGACAAGGCGTACCGCACGTCGGCGGCTTCGCTCAAAGCGGCGATCGAACGTTCGACAGGCAAAAACGCGTTGGACGCCGCGCAGGCGAGCGTCAAAGTGACGTACGAAGCGCTTAACGAAGGACTGACGCTGGCCCAGGACATTCAGACGGCCGAGCCGCTGCTCGACTCGCCGGCCGGCAAAGAAAAAGGCCAGTACGGCGCTTCCAAGATCGGAACGCTCAAACGCGCGATCGGCAAAGCGGAACGCGCGCTCGAAACGTCCAAAACGACCGAACCGCTCAATCAGGCCCGGAAGGCGCTGGCGGCGGCAGTCACGGAGTTCAAAAACAGCCGCAATTCCTAAAATTCGCGTCATGATCGGTACCGAAAGTCTTTCCCGTTGCAGGGGGAAGGCTTTTTTATTAACTCTTTTCTATAACCGTTTTCGAACAAAAAACAAAGACGGCGAAAATATTTTCGGGTGGGGGCTTTTTATGCTTCTAATGTTTAGTAATCTGTTTATATATGCAATAAGTTCCATTTAATGAAGGCGAGTAAAGGTCTGAACGGGATCACGAAGATCCGGTATAGGCATCAGCTCGTGCACTTCCATTCGATACATAGGAGGCTTTACCTTGAACAACGAAACCGTAAAACGTTCCCCTCTCAAAGTGTTATCCGCAGCCGCTCTCGCATCCGTCATTACCCTCGGCGGCATCGGCACACTTCCGCCTGTCCATGCCGAAACGCCGGCTCCGCAGGCAGCCGAAGCCGACGCTTTCGCGTACTTGAACGATGCCGGCCGGATGAAGCTGATCAATCTGGAAGCCGAGCAGCTGGTCTCGTCTTGGCCTACCCAAACGACTTCCATCGACCGTGTGGAAGTTTACGAACTGTTGGAGATCCGAAACGAAGCTTACGCGGCGGTCATGGACCCGACTACGTCCCAGGCGCGTCTTCAGGCGATTGCGAGAAAATACGAGCAAAAACTGAAAAATTACCAGGAAATCGTATTGGACGAATTTTGGGTAGACAATTACTTCTATAAATTGAAAATGGCTATTTTACGCGGAGTCAGTTACGAAAATAGTCATCTCTCGCCTCCCGACAAACGTACTATCGAAGCGGTGATGGCGGCGGAAGCGGCTTTGGGAAAAAACAAAACGGACAAAAATTACCGGGACGTTTTCGTTAAGTATTATATTCCGGTACAGGTTAACGAATTCGATCTGCAGACTTCTTACGATAAAACGCGTTATGATTCGCAAATCAGCCGGTATCGGCAATGGGTGCAGGAGGATATCGCGAAAGCGGTCGCCGCAGGCAGCACCGAAGATTATTCGTCGTACACGGCGGAGATCGAGCAGGCAATTTCGAGTTTCGAACAGCTGCTCGCGTCTTCGGCCAATCAGAAAAAGGTCGATTTCAGCCTCGGATACATCAGTTCGAAGTACGACAACCTGCTCGCGGCGCTCGACTCCTATCTCCCGCCGACTTCGTCGACGAGCGAACGGAATCTGCTGGTCAATCTGATCGCGCGTTCCAAAGAGCTTCTGGCTCTGCCTACGGACAATCAGCCCGGCCAATTTCCGGCTACCGCAGTCAGCAAGTTCCGTCTCGTGCTCAAAGCGGCCGAAAAAGACTTGAGCCAGGCCAAAACGCGTGTCGAATACGGAATTGCCGCTTCCAAGCTTGACCAAGCCCTGATGAAATTTTATGAGACCCACCTTCCGTATGCTCAATAAGGCGCAGGCCTAAAACGCAATATCGGGTCCGACTAGAAGTTCGGACCCTGTACGCTCATTCGATAACTAGGAGGCTGTACTTTGAATCCATACTCCAGGTCCTTCCTTGCCCGTACTTCGGCGGCCGCTTTGGCCGTCACGATCGGTATTAGCGGATTCGGATTTCAGCCGTCGGTTCAGGCGGCCGAACCGGCAGCGGCGTCTTCGACTTCTGCTTCGCTGGCTTATTTATCCGATCCGCTGCGGGCCGAACTCGTGTATTTGAACGCGAGAACGGAAAATATGTTTTTGCTGACCGACACATTCACGTTCGATCCCGATTCCTACCGGTATCACGATTTGATCGCGATCCAGAACAAAACGTATACGCTCGTCACGGACCCGGCCGCTTCCCAGTCGGAATTGTCGGCCGTGCAGCAGCAGCATGAGAAAGCGCTCAACGATTATATCGATTATTATTTGCGGGATTACGACGCACTTCGGCATTTTGCTACGCTCGGGTATCTGCTTTATTACCACAGCCGAATCAATCAGGACGAGAGCAAGCTGACGCCGGCCGAACGGGGCGAACTGCATGCGGTATGGGACGCGCAGGCCCGGATCGAGCAGCTCGGAGGTTCTTCGATCCAGGGAAATGCGCTGCGAGCCTACAAGGAAGTGTATCTGCCTCTTTCCGCCAAAGCCGACGATCTCGAAACCTACGACGCTTCGACGTATTCTTCTCTGATCGCCAAGTATCGCGCCGATATTCAGGCGAGACTTGCCGCGGTCAGCGGCAGTCCCGCCAATCATTCGGCGTCGCTGCAAGCGTTCGAACAGTCGACGTCCCTGCTGGAACAAATCGTCGCAGCCCGCGCTTCTTACAACCAGGTCAAAGTAGCCAAAGGCAATCTTGAGGTCAGATACTCCAATCTGGTCAACGAGTTGAAATTGGATAGCCCGATCCAAAACAGCGAAGAATACCAGGATTTAAAAAGAGCAATCGCGAACATATGGACGATGATGGATCTGCCGAAAGGCATTCGGACCGGCGAATACCCGCCTTCGGCTTTTGGGGATCTGCGCCGCGCGCTGCGCAAAGCGGAACGCGTACTGGAGACCTCCACAAAGCTGCCGGAACTGAGACAGGCCCATAATGAACTGGCCGATGCGCAAATGGATTTTCTGGTGCGCAGAAAGCTCTAGGCGTTAAGCGGACAGGATGGCGATTGTTTGCCCAAGCCTGTTCCCGAGCGCCTCGCAAAGTTTTCCGCGTAACCCGCGCAGAGGGGAAGGCTCGGAAGCACACTATCCGGAACCGCACTATCCGGAACCGAGCAAAAAGCACGGCATAGTCCGATTGGGACCATGCCGTGCTTTTTTTCGTTCCTGATTCGCTTATTCCACAAGACGCGTCGCCCCGGGTATACCGGACGATCGAGATTCGGGATTTTGGCTGCCCGGGCTTAGCTGCCGACGGACTGCGCTTTGGCCGCGAGTTCGCGGAGCAGATCCTGGATCGCTGCTTGAAGCGGCCGCGCAAGCTGGGCTTCGTCGCCATAGCGCCGCACGTTCACGCTGCCAGCTTCTTTTTCTTTTTCCCCGACCACGAATACGTACGGAATTTTATCCTGCTGCGCCGCCCGCATTTTGTAGCCGAGTTTGTTGCCGCTCATGTCCGCTTCGGCCCGCAGGCCGGCGTCGCGCAGAGCTTTGCGGACTTCGAACGCGTAATCGTCGTAATGCGCCGATACCGGCAGCACGCGGACCTGGACAGGCGACAGCCACAGCGGGAAGGCGCCGGCGTAATGCTCGATCAGAATGCCGATGAAGCGGTCGATCGACCCGTAGATGGCGCGATGGATCACGACCGGCCGGTGCTTGCCGCCGTCTTCGCCGATATACGACAGGTCGAACTTCTCCGGCATCTGGAAATCGAGCTGGATTGTGCCGCACTGCCAGCTCCGCCCGAGCGCGTCGAGCACGTGGTAATCGATCTTCGGTCCGTAGAAGGCGCCGTCGCCTTCGTTCAGCCGGTACGCCGCTCCGCGGTCGTCGAGCACGTGGCGCAGCGCGTTCTCCGCTTCGTCCCACAGCTCCTGCGAGCCCATGGAATCGCTTGGGCGCGTCGACAGCTCGATCCGGTAATCGAAGCCGAACACGCGGTACATGCCGTCGATCAGATCCATGACCCGGCCGATCTCGTCTTCGATCTGGCTGGGGAGGACGAACAGATGCGCGTCGTCCTGGCAGAACGTCCGCACCCGCATCAGACCGCTGAGCGCGCCCGAGTATTCGTGGCGGTGCACCTGGCCGAACTCCATCATCCGGATCGGCAGGTCGCGGTAGGAATGCAGCTCGTTTTTGTACATCAGCATATGGCCCGGGCAGTTCATCGGCTTGAGCGCGAACGCTTCGTCGTCGACTTCGGAAAAATACATGTTGTCCTTGTAATGATCCCAATGCCCGGATTCTTCCCACAGGCGGCGGTTCATCATGAACGGCGAGCGGACTTCGTCGTAGCCGCCGCGCAGCTGCACGCCGCGCGAGAACTGTTCGAGCTCCGTGCGCAGCGTCATGCCGTTCGGCAGATAGAAAGGCATGCCCGGCGCTTCGTCGGAAAACATGAACAATTTCAGCTCGCGCCCGAGTTTGCGGTGATCGCGCTTCTTCGCTTCTTCGAGCAGGCGCAGATGGTCGTCGAGCTGTTCTTTGCGGGGAAAAGCGGTACCGTAGATCCGCTGCAGCACCGGGCGGTCCGAATCGCCGCGCCAGTAAGCGCCAGCGACGCCGAGCAGCTTGAACGCTTTGAGCCGGCTTGTCGACGGAAGATGCGGGCCGCGATCCAGATCCGTGAATTCGCCTTGTTCGTACAGCGAAAAAGTTTCGCCTTCCGGCGCGTCTTCGATCATTTCGAGCTTGAACGATTCGCCGCGCTCCCGGTAAAAAGACAGCGCTTCTTCGCGCGAGACGACCCGGCGGCGGATCGGCAGGTTTTGTTCGGCGATGCGCCGCATTTCGCGTTCGATCAGAGGGAGATCGTCGGAGGACAGGGCAGACGGCAGATCGAAATCGTAGTAAAACCCGTCCTGGGTATTCAGACCGATCGCAAGCTTGACCTCCGCTTCGCCGTACAGCCGTTTGACGGCCTGGGCGAGCAGATGGGCGGCGCTGAGCCGGTAGATCGGCAGACTGTCCGCGTCGCCGGGAAGCAGAATCTCAAGCGAAGCGGAGTCCGGCACCGGTTCGTCGAGATCGACGAGGCGGCCGTTCAATCGGGCGGCGACGGCATTTTTGCCGAGCGACGTCCCGGCGGAGCGGGCAATTTCGAGCACGGACGTGCCCGGCTGCACCCGGCGAATATCCCCGTTCGGAAACGTGATCTCAATCGGGGCGGACAAGGACTTTGCGGCGGAGCTGGATAGGGAATCGGATCGTTCGGACATGCGGCATTCCTCCAAGTATAGTGGGATGGCGAGCGCAGACGAGCTTCCGGAGAACGCAAAAACGCACTCTCCCCGGAAAGGGACGAGTGCGCTCGGCTCGTGGTTCCACCCTCATTCGGTCCCGGTACCCGGAAGCTTACGCTTCAAGGCAAATCCGTGACCCTTACTTGGGATCCGTTAACGGGGATCGGGCGGCGGAAGCTAAAAGCCGCCGTGCGCGTCCACTCAGGACGGGCATCGGGCGCGGCGTTCGCTTGCGCGGCTGCGAAGAGGTAATTCCGGGCCGCTTACCGAAGAAGCTCACAGCAATCGCTTCTCTCTCTGGACGGTGCGCACGGGGAATGTTGACTCCGGTCAAAGCCGAATGGTTCGTTGGTTCTGAATTATAGGCGGCAAATCGCGAAAGGTCAAGCATAAAGTAAAAAAAGCGAACGAGCGGCGATTTGAACGAACCCCCGCGGGAGGGTATGATAGAAGTATACGAATTATACGGAAAAAAGGAGGGCTGGTCATGTACGGACATACTTTTGCCCAGGCATTGTGCAAGTTGGGCGGCGACGAGTTGAGGCTGGTCTACGTCTTATGCTGCGACACCGCGGTTCAGGAACTGCTTGTCTCCAAAATTCGCGATTTCCTCAAGCGCGAGCCCGAGCGGTTTACCGCGCAGCTTCAAGAAAAAGTGCTCGCTTACCGGGAATGGAGCGACGACGAGCTGCGGCTCGCCATTTTGCTCGAATTGGCCAAGCGTTCGCGGCTGCACGGAGCGCCGCTGACGACCGCGGCGGAGCTGGAGGAATTTGCCGGCGGGATCGTCGAGCAGATCGAACTCGGGGCGGCGGAAGAAGATCGCGCCTATTTCACTTACCGCGAAGAACACCCGGAATCGAGCGCGCTCGAAGCGTTGATCGATTACCAGATCGAACAATGGACCGAAGGGCTCGGCCGGCTGCTCGATGCCGCTCCGCAGTCCGAATGGGAGGAGTATATCCGGCGAATCGAACCGCTGCTGCCGGAAGGAATGTCGGAGCTGTGGGCAACCGCCGCTTGGCCGAATGGCGGCGCGGCGGGAAGCGGAATGGCGGGAAGCGGAATGGCGGGAAGCGGAATGGCGGGAGAAGCCGGAATGGGAACGGCGGCAGAAGCCGGAACGGCGGCCGGAACGGGAAGTTCGCCGTCGGCCGCGGCCGCGGGCGTTCCGCCGCGCGGCGAAGGAGCCGACCTGTCGGCTTTCGAAGACCGCGCGCCCGAATGGGAGCCGTTCGGCGGCGAAGATTATCCGCCGGGCATCGCCGAATCGCCGGGAGCGGCGGAAGCGCTGCGGCACGCGGGCGAAGCTGCGCCGCTTCCCGGCAGCCAGGCGGCAGACGCCGAATGGGAACGCGCGCTTGGCGGGCGAAGCGATTCCGGCGCGGCTTCGACCGCCGAAGCCGCGGGAGCCGTGCCGGGCGTGCGCCTGGATAAGGCGCAATCTTCGGCCGCCGGCGGGGCAGGCGGCGATGATGCCGGGGCGGCCGGTTACGAGGCCGACGGCGAAAGCGAACGGCCGGACGACGCGCAGCAGGCGTCCGGACCGCCGCGTCCGAGCGGCGTCAAGCTGCTGCTGGCCGCTTTGGAGTCGCGCAAAGGCTACGCCTACTACGAGACGCTGATGTCGCTGCTGGCCGCGGCGGAAGGGCTGCTCGGCATCGGCGGGATGCCGGATCTGTACGGCCGCCGCGTAAGCTTCCTGGCCGTCTCGGCCAGTCCGGTGTTCCTGCACGTGCTTCCGGGCGGAAGCAAAAGCGCGCCGCGGACCCTGTACCGCAGCCTCAATCCGCAGCGCCGCCGTCTGCCGCTGCTGCTCGTGCAGCTGTTCCTGCCGGAGCTCGTCTCGGAAGACGAGCACGACGCGGACTACGAGCCGATGCTTGCGCTGTGGCGCGCGCGTGCCGAACAGCACGGCACGTTCAAGAGCGAAATCGCCGAAGAAGATTCGCATATCGACTATTACAAGCGCGAATCGGCCAGCTGCGCCGAGCAGCTCGAAGCTTCGAAGACCGAGCGGGCGGGGTCCGAGAAACGGATCTTCGAAATCCGTGGTTCGCTCGTGGACAAGCTGCGGGCCAGCAGCATGCAGCTGCCGTATATTTCCGATTCGTTCGACCGGCTGTTGGCGGAATACGCCGACAACCGCCAGCGGATCGCCGACGCGGAAAATTCCCGTCAGGAACGCGGCCAGGGCTTCGCCGGGCTGCTGAAGTATACGCTGAATTACGCGACGTCCAGCGTCACGCTGATCGACCTTCGCCGCAAACAGGACCGCCTGTTGGAGCGCATGGCCGACGAAGCGCTGCACAACGAAGGCGAATGGGGCCAGGGCGAACGTTACGTCGTCGCCGCCGAACGCGAACGGATCGCGTTCCTCGATGCCGAGATCTCGCGGCTGGAGAAACTGCAAGCCGAGTACCGCGAACAGCTGCGCCGCTCCGAACAAGCCCGCAAAACGCTGGAGCAGAGCAAGAAAAAGCTGGAGAAGCAGGTCTACGGGTTGATGGATTTGTAAGCCTGTATGTAAGCCGAATCGGCTTCGTTACGGCTGCGCCGCGTTTTGGCCAGAGCGGGCCGATTCTAACCAAAACGAACCGATTCGAAAAAGCTGCGCCGTTTGGGCGCCGGCCGGCCTGAACACTTGAGCATGCCCGCCGTACGCCAAACTTCATACTTTCGTCTGTTTTCTCGCGAATAACTGCGTGAGAACAGTTATTTTGCCCGAATTGTCCGTATAATGCGAAATAACGTCCTGAGAGCAGTTATTTTGGCAACCAGACACGGAACCCCCCATTTTTCGCGAAAATAACTGCATCTGCGCAGTTATGGGTAAGGCCGGCCGTGTGTTGGCGAAAATAAGTGTATCTGTGCAGTTATTTGTGGCGCCGGCTGCGTGTTGGTGGAAACAGGTGCATTTGTAGAGTTATTCGTGCTCCAAATGGCCAGTTGGCGAAAACAAGTGAACTCAATCCGTTGATACGGCTGTACCTTGGAAATGCGAAAGGTTTTCGCAGATGCAGATGCAGCCGGATTACCTCAACCTTCATACTTCTTCGCCAAACCGGCTTTCGAACGTCCGTGAATCGGGATGAAGGCGCCGAAATGGAAACGGAGTCGTTGAAATCGGACGCAGCCAAGCGGGAACGGAGCCGCTTGGAACCGATTAGCTGCCTGAAGTTTGCGTATCCATGCCGAAAAAGGCGAACATGTTCAAAAAGCCGGAGTCCCTCAAAAGGGACTCCGGCTTTTTCGCGATGATCGCGGTTCGCGTTGACGCGGTGCGGTATCGTGCATTCGTTGCGACAGGGCAGGGCGTCGCATAGCGAGTTCGTCTCCGCAAAATTCAACGCCTCGCCGCCACCATGCCGGGTTCCACGGCCCGCCGACCGCCCCGCTCAGCGACTGAACGCTCCGCTCAGCGTCCAACCGCGCCGCTCAGCGACTGACCGTTCCGCTCCGCGTCCAACCGCCCCGCTCAGCGACTGACCGCCCCGCTCCGCGTCCGACCGCTCCGCTCAGCGTCCAACCGCCCCGCTCAGCGACTGACCGCCCCGCTCCGCGACCAACCGCCCCGCTCAGCAACTGATCGATCCGCTTAGCGGCCAACCGCTCCCGACCGCACCGCTCAGCGGCCGGTCGGCGCGTAGAAGCTGATCGTGCCGGTGCTTTCGTCGGCGCTGACGAACAGGTCGCGGCCGCTGACGCGGTGGATGCCTTCCGGCGATTTGCCGGCGGTCGGGATCAGGCCCAGATATTTCGGCTTCGCGGCGTCCGCGATATCGAAAAAGAGGACGGCGTCCGCGCGTTCCGCGGCGACGGCGAGCAGGGAACGTCCGTTCACGATGGACGTTGTGAGGTTTTCCACCTCGCTGCCTTTTTTCCCGCTGCGGTCGTCGGGGTAGAGGCCGGCCGCAGCCGCGGCTGCATCGACCCGATTCAAGCTGTCGTAGACCAGCTTGCCGTCGAGGTCCCATACGGCGATGCCCCGACCGCCGGCGCTTACGCCGTCTTTGAACTCGTTGCTGCCGAGATCGCCTTCGTTGGCGGTAATGAGATGCCGCCCGTCCGGCGTGAAGGCGATGCCGTCCGGCTCGAAACGTCCGGTCAGCGTGCCGGAGAACGAGACGACGCCGTCGTCTTCGAGATCGGCGGCATGCCGGGTCGTGCCGAGAGCGAACACTTTCGTCACTTTTTTGGCGGCGAGGTCGACCAGAGCGACGGCGTTGTTTTCCTGCAGCGTTACTGCGGCCAGCTTGCCGCCTGGATCGATCGCGACGTACTCCGGCTGGGGTTCGTGCGGATAGACGGTGCCCGGCACGGCGCTCAGGTCGACCGGCAGATCGGTCAGCGTACCGCTCAGCGCGTCGCCGCCGGCGAATTCCAGCACGGATATGCTGCCCGGCCGCTTGGCGTTCGGATAATCGAATTCGTCCGTCTTGGGATCGAGTTCTTCGTCCTCGATCGCGATCACGGCATAGGTGCCGTCCGGCGAAACGGCGATCGAATCCGGTCCGATACCGAGCGGGTACGTCTTGGCGATCCGGTACGTTTTCAGGTCAACGATGGCCAGGAAGCCGGGATTCGCAAGCTGCATCGTATCGCCGCCGCGCACGGCGGCCAGCGCGTATTTGCCGTCCGGCGTCACCGCGACGCTCGTCACTTCCGCGTCTTTGGACAGCGATTTGAAGCTCACGCTTTGGATCAGCGAAGTCCGGCCGATATCGGAGATATTCAGCACGCCGATACTGCCCTGATCCGCTTCCGTCACGATTAAGCGTTGTCCGTCAGGCGTGGACGCTGCGATCTCCGCTTTGCCGGACGGCATCTGGAACGAAGCGCTCAGGGCGAACCCGGTCCGGTTCTGGGCTGCGGCCGCCGCGCCCTGCAGCGCCTTCAGCGTCGCCGGCGAGACGTATACCCGGCCTTTCTCGGCGTAAGGCGCCGCATCCAGCTTGATGCTCTGGCCGTTCAGCGTCATCGACGTGCCGCCGAGCTTGAGCGCCGCGGCAACTCCCGCCGAGCGAATGTCCACGCGGCCCGCGGCCGCGTTCCATTCGGCGGTGCCGAGCATGTTCTGCACGGCGGTGCGCAGCTGCACCGGGGTGTCCGCTTCGGCGGCGCGCAGTTCGCCGGCGCTTAGCGTCAGGACGCCGGAAGCGAGCGTAAGCGTGCCGACTCCCAGCAGGAAGCGGCGGATTTTTCGGGACAGCGTTGGGGTACGGCGTTTTCTTTTCATGTACAGGCTCCTTTTTCGGTCCAAGGTCTGGGTGAGATGAGATGAGATGAAGTAAAATGAAGGACAAGCTTGCGAACGGTTTTTTTCCATACTGCCCGTATCACTGTCCGTGTCAAGCTGCCTAACTATGTAAAAAGTTCCGCGGATACCGGTAAAAAGCCCGCAGACTTCTGCCATTGTAAAGACGGAATGTATGCCGGGTGTCAAAAACGAAGATGCTTTTTGTAAACGTCTTCCGTGAACGCCCTGCGCAGCAGCCTGCCGCGAATGTCCCGCCCTTGGAGACCGGTGCCGGGTTCGTGCGCATATGATAGACTTGGACAAGAACCGAATCGGGCAGCGGCACAGCCGATCGGCAAACGGATCAAGAGAGGAAGAAGCCTATGACAGAGCAGCAGTATCAGGGAACCTTGTTCAAAAACGGCCGGATCGGCCTTGGCGCTTCGCCAAGCGGAGCGGACGCGGTCTATGCGGAGAACGGCATGATCCGGGCGATCGGCACTTCGGCGGAGCTTGCGCTTCAGCTGTCGGGCCGGCCGCACGAAGTCGTCGATTGGGCGGGGGCGCACGTGCTGCCCGGCCTGACGGATTCGCATATGCATTTGTCGATGCAGGGCGTGAAGCTCGAAGCGCTGGACTTTTCGGAGACGGCGTCCAAAGAGCAGATGCTGTGGCAGGTGCGCGAACGCGCGGCGAAGACGCCGGACGGGGAGTGGATCTTCGGGCTGAACTGGAACGAGAACGCCTTCTCGCCGGCCGAGGCTCCGACGCTCGACGAACTGGACGAAGCGGCGGGCAGCCGCCCGCTCTATTTGACGCGCACGTGCTTCCACGCTTTTCTCGCCAACCGCGAAGCGTTCCGGCGCGCGGGCGTTACCGCGGACACGCCCGATCCGCCGTCCGGCGCGCTGGGACGAAACGAATCCGGCGAGCTCAACGGCTGGATCTACGAAGAAGCGTCCAAGCTGCTGACGGCCGTGCAGCCGGAGCCGGATTACGCAGCCAAAAAAGCGGCGATCCGCCGGGCCTGCGAATATGCGCTCAGTCTGGGATTGACGGCGGCGCATACGGAAGATTTGCGCTATCTCGGCGGAATCGACGTCATGCGTCGTATTCACCGCGAGCTGCGCGAAGAAGGTCTGCGCTTCCGCTCGCATCAGCTTGTGTTCCACGAGTATCTGGACGAAGCGGAAGCGCTCGGGCTGAGAGCGGGCGACGGCGACGAATGGCTGCGCATCGGAGCGGCGAAGATTTTCTCCGACGGAGCGATCGGCGGGCGGACGGCGCTGCTTAACGCGCCGTACCATGACGCGCCGTCCACGATGGGCATGGCGATCCATCCGCGGGAGCGGCTGCACGGGATTACGGCCCGGGCACGGTCGCTCGGTTTTCCGATTGCCGTGCATGCGATCGGCGACGGCGCGGCGGGTCTGACGCTCGGCGCGATGGAAGCTTATCCGCTTGCGGGGATCACTTCGCTGCCGGACCGCTTTATCCATGCGCAGGTGCTCGATGCTTCGCTGCTGGAGCGGATGACGAAGCTGCAGCTGATCGCGGACATTCAGCCGCGCTTCGTCATCAGCGATTTTCCGTGGGTGCTGGAACGCGTCGGACCGGAGCGGACCGACTATTTGTACGCGTGGAAAAAAATGATGGACGCGGGCGTGATCTGCGCCGGAGGCAGCGACGCGCCGATCGAGCCGCTTAACCCGCTGCTCGGGCTGCACGCGGCCGTGGCCCGGCGCCGCCCCGGCAGCCTGGAGCCGGCGGAAGGCTATCTGCCGCAGGAGCGGCTGAGCCTGGAACGCGCGCTGTGGCTGTTCACCGAAGGCAGCGCGCTCGCGGCGGCCGAAGAGAACGAGCGCGGACAGATCCGGCCGGGCTTCGCGGCCGATTTTACCGTGCTGAACCGCGATATTGCCGCCGGCGAAAACGAGCTGACGCAAGCCCGGGCGCTCATGACCGTCGTGAACGGCCAAGTCGCTTACCGGGCGTGACCGGGGAGGATCGGCATTGAGCCGCACCGGGCCCGCTTCGGCGGCTTTTATCCGTCTGTACGGACTGTCTTTCGTATTCTTTTTCGCAAATTCGGTGCTGACCGTCGTGCTTCCGCTGCGCGGCGCGCAGGCCGGGCTGGAATCGGGCGCGATCGGCCTGATGATGAGCACGTATATGCTGACCTGCATGCTGCTGCGCCCGCTCGCGGGACAGTGGATCGGCCGGTTCGGCCCGCTTGCGGTCATGCGCGGACTGCTGGCGGCGCATGCGCTCACGCTGCTGCTGTTCGCGGTCTCGGACATCGGCGGATATGTCTGGCTGCGGGCGATGCAGGGCGCGGTGACCGCTTTCTTCTCCATGGCGATGCAGGCGGGCATCGTGGAGAAGCTGGCCGATCGCGATCGCGGGCAGGGATTGTCGCTCTACACGCTCTCGACGATGCTGCCTTCGCTGGCCGGTCCGCTGCTTGCGGTGGAACTGTGGGAGCGGGGCGGCAGCTTCGGCTTCGGCGGAGTCATGGTGCTGCTGGCCGCGGCGGCGGTCTGCTCGGGCTTCGCGCTACCGCTGCCCGGCGCGTCCGGGCAGCGGTCGACGTACACGCTGCGCGGCATGCTCGGCTCGTTCGGCGAGATCCGGCGCAGCCGCGCGCTCGGCGTCAGCACGCTGATCATGCTGCTGGTGTCGTGCGTGTTCGGCGCGCTGGCGACGTTCTTGCCGCTGTACATGATCTCTTCGGGCATCGGCAGCGCGGGCTTGTACCTGGCGCTGCAGGGCGCCGTCGTCGTGCTGTGCAGGTTCGTGTTTCGCAAAAAAATCCCTTCGGACGGACGCTTCGGCACCGCGCTGATCGCCGGGCTGCTGCTCTGTTCGGCGGCGGGCACGCAGATGCTGGCGATGCCGCAGACTTTCGGGCTGCTGCTGTACGTCTCGGCCGCCTTCAACGGGATCGCGCTGGCGTTTCTGTATCCGGCGCTGACGACGTATCTGTCGTTTGCCCTGCCGGCCCGATCCCGGTATACGCTGATGGGTCTGTTCATGTCGGCGTACGATCTGGGTTTCTCGCTCGGGGGACTGGCGCTGGGCGCGGTCGCGCAGTATTTCTCGTATCCGGCGGTGTTCGGCTGCTGCACGGGACTCGCGCTGATCGCCGCCGTCGTCGCGCTGCTTAACGGCCGCTCGATGCAGCCGCGTTCGGGCGCGGCTGCCGCGGAGAACGGGCCGGGCGGAAGTAGCTAAGTGGAATACCGGAAGAAAAGGCCTCGGGCAGGGCCTTTTTTTGTGCTATACTGAGAATCATTATCAAAGGCGAGACGCTGAGAAAGAAGGAGAGTCCATATGACTACCATTGTGCAGCCGGCCGCATTCGTGGTCAGCAATATTCATGAATCGGCATGCGGGATCAGCGAGTCGTTGAACCGGATGTACCGCTCGGGATCGTCGCCTTCGGCAAGCGCGGACCTTGCCTCTGACGTCGGGCTGGGCGCGTTCGAAAAGTCGAGGTTGAACGCTTCGCTCGAACTTCGCGCGTGCCACATGACGTTCGACCGGGCCATCGTCATGCGCAGCCGGGAATACGATCCCGGGATCAGCTGGAGTTTTTGTCTCGGGGAAGAAGTGGAATGGTCGACGCAGGGACCGCAGGGCAGCGTGTCTTACCGCCTCAACGAAGCAGAGATGCTGATCTCCGGCGCGGGCGGCTTCGACAGCACGGGCGGCTACGAAGCGGGCAAAACGTACCGGGGGCTTTGCCTGAGCATGGACCGTTCCTTCGTGGACAGGCTGCAGGAAGCGGGCGGTACGTCGCTGCCGGGCAGCTCTCTTTTCGCAGGACCCGTATTTCGCAAAGAAGGTCTGTCCCCGTCGATCCGCCGAATCGTGTCGGACATGGCGGGCTGCACGTACGCGGGAGATTTGAAGCGGTTGTATCTGGAAGGCAAAGCGATCGAGTTGGCGTCGGTCTATATCCACGAGACGTCGATGCGCGCACCGGCTGCTTCCGGCTGGTCCCGAACGGAACGGGAAGCGCTCGGCAAAGCCCGGGACATTCTTGACGCCCGGTTGACGGATACGCCCGGCATTCGCGAATTGTCGCGGCTCGTGTCGTTGAACGAGTTCAAATTGAAGCGCGGCTTCAAGCAGCTGTTCGGCAGCTCGATTCACGCGTACGTGATCGAACGACGCCTGGAAGAAGCGTATCGGCTGCTGTATACGGGGCGCATGAATGTGACGGAGGCCGCGTTGAGCGCAGGCTTCGGCAAACCGAGCCATTTTGCGCAAAAATTCCGGGAAAAATATGGCGAAGCGCCTTCGAGCTTTTTGGCCCGGCAAAAAGCGTTGGAACGCTAAGCATCGGATGGCGGCGAGAAAATCCCGATTGAGGTCGTTTTCCTCCCGTTTTGGGTCGCGCGGCCGTGTACCCCATGCGAAAATAACATTCATGCGAGAGCGGGCAGAGCGGACAAGGCTGACGTACTGCCTGTTTTTAATCGTAATGATTATTTTTCTCAGAGGGGGATGCAAAATGCAAAAAGCTGCGGATTTGAACGCGGGACGTACGGCACTGTTGACCAGGGATTATATTTTGATCGGGGTCTTCTCCATTTTGATCTATATCGTCAATGCGGTCGTGGGGATGGCTGCCATGCCGTTTCTGGGGCTTACGGCCATGCCGCTGATCGGCGGTATCTGTCTGCTGTTCTCGACGGTTGTGTACCAGGTGATGGCGATCAAAATCGGCAAACGCGGCGTTCTGCTGCTGTTCGCGATCGTCACCGGTCTTTTCTACACGCTGATGGGTGTGCCGTTTATGCTGCCTTTTATGGCTTGTGCGGGAATCGTCGGCGAGTTGGCGCTGCTTGGCGGAGGCCAAGCGGCTTACCGGAGCTTTATCCGCCAGGCCGCCGCGTTCGGGGCGTACGGAGTCGTCTACGGCATGGGTTCGTTCGTCATGATCTACGTGTACAGCGGAGCGGCGCTTGCCGACATGTTCGCGCCGGATACGCTTGCGCTTATGGTCGGATTTGCCTATTCGCCCGTATGGATGATCGGCAGCATGGCGTTCTCGTTCGTCATGGTGCTGCTCGGTAGCGTGCTGGGCAGACGCCTGCTGCGCAAACACTTCATCAAATCGGGGCTTATCCGTTGAGCGCCGCGGCGATTGGAGAGGAGGTTCGAGCTCTATGCGCAGCAAATCGGAATTGTCCGTTCTGCTTGATCTGGCCGGCAGCCGCAAAGGACTGCTGATCGCGGCGAGCTTGCTGTCGATCGTGTCCGGCCTGCTGCAAATCGTTCCGTTTATCGTGGTGTACCGGATCGTCGATCAGGTGTTCCGCGCCGCCGGCCAGCCGGAAGCGCTGGACGGTCCGGCGCTGACGCGCTTGGGATTTGCGGCGCTGGCCGCGCTCGCGGCTGCGTTGGCCGCTTTGTACGCGGGAGCGATGTGTTCGCATATTGCGGCGTTCCGGATCTTGTACGCGCTCAGGGTGCGGCTGTCCGAACACGTGGCGAAAGTGTCGATGGGGTACCATGTGCGCACCCCTTCCGGCGAACTCAAAAAAATTATCGAAGTGGCGGTCGAAAAGATCGAGAAATTTATCGCGCACCAGCTGCCCGATACGGTGAGCGCCGTCGCGCTGCCGCTTGTGCTGATCGGCTATTTGTTCGTGCTGGACTGGCGGATGGCGCTCATTCTGTGCGTGCCGATCGGAATCGGGCTTGCGATCCAGGCCCGTATGTACGGCAGCGCGGACGCCCAGGGGCATTACCGGGATTTTCAGCACGCCGGGGAAGAGATGAACGCGACGGCGGTCGAATATGTGCGCGGCATGCCCGCCGTCAAAATCTTCGGGATTACGGCCGCTTCTTTTTTGACGTTTCGCCAGGCGGTGGATCGGTATCGGAAGATTTCGCTCGACATTACGGACCTGTTCAAAGGAGCGTACAGCCTGTTCGCGGTGCTGATGGGTTCGTTGTTCACGTTTGCCGTGCCGATCGGCGTGCTGCTGCTGGGGCGGCATCCGGGCGACCAGGCGTTTGCCATTACTTTTATTTTGTTCCTGCTCGTGTCGCCGAGCTTGTCCGCGCCGCTTGTGAAGCTGATGTACGTCGGCAGCGGACTGCGCGAAGTGTCGGAAGGGGTTCGCCGTATTCAAGCGGTGTTCAACGAGCCGATCGTCGCGGAACCGGAGGCGCCGAGACGTCCGTCGACGTACGACATTACGTTCGACAACGTGGTATTCGACTATGCGCAGCCCGGCGCGCCGGCTGGCCGGCCGGTGCTGGACCGCATCGGCTTTACGGCCCGAAGCGGCGAGATGACCGCGCTTGTCGGTCCGTCGGGCGGCGGCAAATCGACGATCGCGAACCTGCTGCTGCGCTTCTGGGAAGTGCGGTCCGGCGAGATCGCGATCGGAGGCGTGCCGATCCGGGAGATCGGGACCGAGCAGCTGATGGATCTGGTCTCGTTCGTGTTCCAGGACGTGCACCTGTTCTATGACACGATCGAAGCCAATATCCGGATGGGCAACGAGGCCGCAAGTCACGCGGACGTCGTGAACGCGGCGCGTATCGCCTGCTGCCATTCGTTTATCGAGCGGCTGGACGACGGGTATCGGACCGTGATCGGGGCAAACGGCACTTATCTCTCCGGCGGGGAAGCGCAGCGGATCGCGATCGCCCGCGCGCTGCTCAAGAACGCGCCCATCTTGGTGCTCGACGAAGCGACGGCCTATACCGACGCGGAGAACGAGCATGAGATCCAGCGCGGGCTGGCCGAACTGATCCGGGGCAAGACCGTGCTGGTCATCGCGCACCGCCTGTCGACGATTCGGGGAGCCGAGCAGATTCTCGTCATCCGGGGCGGACAGATTGCAGAGCGGGGCCGCCACGACGAGCTGCTCGGACTGGGCGGCTTGTACGAGCGGATGTGGCGGGCGCACCGAGCGGCTTCCGACTGGAAAATCGGCGGCGCGAAGCGGAAGGAGGACGGAGACGATGAAATCGTACTTGCATAACCTGACGGCGGGCCAACCTAGAATGCTGCTGCCGTCGGCGCTCTCGGCCGTATTGGACGGTCTGGTCAAAATCGTGCCGGCCGTCCTGCTGGTCGATTTGTTCAACACGCTGTATCGGTCTTTCGCCGATCCGGCGGCCGGGCTGGACCTCGCCCGGATGTGGATCGTCTGCGTCGTTATGCTAGTGTGGATCGGTATCGAATATGCGACGTTTTCCATGCTGTACGACAAAACGTATCGAGCGGCTTACCTGACGGCGGCGCAGGGACGGATGGAGCTGGCCGAACATCTCCGCCGGCTTCCGCTCGGATTTTTCGGCAAAAGGGACCCGGCGGACCTCACCAATCTGCTGCTCAGCGATTACGCGCAGGTCGAACATACGATTTCGCATAACGTGCCGCAGCTGATCAGCGCGGTCATGCTGCCGACGCTCGCGCTGTGCGGGCTGCTGTTTCTGGACTGGCGCATGGCGATCGCGCTGTTCGCGGCGCTGCCGATCGGCCTGCTGCTGCTGTGGCTGACCGACCGTCTGCAAGCTCGGCTGAGCGACAACCACGTCCGGGCCAAAAACGAAGCGGCGAGCCGTCTGCAGGAATATTTGGGCGGCATTCGGGAGATCAAGGCGCATCATGTCGGCGGCGCGCGTTTTGAACGTCTGCGCCTGTCGTTCGACGCGCTTATGCGGGCGTCGATCCGTCTGGAAGGCGTGATGGGGCCGCTGATCATGGGCGCGATGCTGCTGACCCGTTCGGGCATGACGCTCATGATCGTGACCGGCACGTACGTGCTGGCCGGCGGGACGTTGACGCTGCCGACATTTCTGCTCTTCCTGCTCGTGGGCAACAAAGTGTTCGAACCGCTGACCGTCGTGCTGATGAATTACGGCGAAATCCGGTATTCGGCGTTCAGCGCGGCCCGCATCATGGACGTCCGGCGCGAGAATCCGCTGCCGGGCGATCAGCCGGCGGAGCGGGGCACGATCGAATTCGATCGCGTCCGGTTCGGCTACGAAGCGGGGAAGCCGGTGCTGCGCGATCTGTCGTTCACGATCCCGCCCCGGACGATTACGGCTCTCGTCGGTCCTTCGGGGAGCGGCAAAAGCACCGTTACCCGGCTGATCGCCCGCTTCTGGGAAGTCGACGGCGGCGAGATCCGGATCGGCGGGCAGCGTATTCGGGACTGCGATCCCGAGCGGCTCTTGGAACATATTTCGGTCGTGTTCCAGGACGTATACCTGTTCCGGGACACGATCGGGCGCAATATCGGCGTCGGGCGCCCGGGAGCGACCCAGGAGCAGATCGAGGAAGCGGCCCGCCGGGCCTGCTGCCACGAGTTTATCCAAGCGCTGCCGCACGGCTACGACACGCCGGTCGGCGAAGGCGGTTCGACGCTGTCCGGCGGGGAGAAGCAGCGCATCTCGATCGCCCGCGCGCTGCTCAAGGACGCGCCGATCGTACTGCTCGACGAAGCGACCGCGTCGCTTGATCCCGAGAACGAACAGTCGGTCCAGCAGGCGATCAACGAGCTGGTTCGAAGCAAGACGGTCATCCTGATCGCGCATCGCCTCAAAACGATCCGCGGCGCGGATCGCATTCTCGTTCTCGACGACGGCCAACTGCGCGAATCGGGGACGCATGACGAACTCGTGGAGCAAAACGGCCTGTATGCCCGATTGTGGAAACTGCAGGAGGAGGCGGGAGCATGGAGTCTCAAATGAGTGCGAGAAGACGGAATCGGACCGTCAAGCTCGATCCGCGCACGCAGCTGATCGCGGTCGGATCGGCGGGCCTTGCGGTCGCTTTTTGTCCGCCGTTAGGCGCACTGCTGCTGACGGGCGTGCTGGCCGCGTATGCCGCCCTGCAGGGATACGCCCGGCAGGGGGCCGGATTTTTGGCGGTCGCCGCGCTGCTGTTTGGCGGACATCAAGCGGCCGCCGCCTCGCCGGGCACCTTGTCCGGCTTCCTGATTTTTATATTCGGATTGCTGCTGCGCCTCGTTCCGGTCGCGCTGTCGGCCTATCCGCTCAGCCGGGTTCCGGCCGGGCGGCTGATGGCGGCGCTGCAGCGGTGGAAGCTGCCGCCCGGCCTGCTGATCGCGCTCGTCGTCGGACTTCGGTTCATTCCGATGCTGCGGCTGGAATACGAAGCGGTGCAGACGTCGGTCCGCCTGCGCGGATTGTCCGCGGGGCGGCTGTCCAATTGGCGCCGTCCGCTGCGGATGTTCGAATACCGGATCGTGCCGCTGATGGTGCGCAGCCTCAAGATCGCGGACGAGCTGGCGGCTTCGGCTTCGATCCGGGGCATGGAAGCGCCCGGCCGGCGAAGCAGCGTGTACGCCGTCCGGATGAACGGATTCGATTACGCGGCGCTGCTTGCGATCGCGGGCTTGTCGGTGTGGGGCTTGGCATGGAATATGGGAGGGTGAAGGAGTCATGAACAGCAGACCGATCGCGGCCCGGCTGAACCGAGTGGGTTTTCGCTACAACGAAGCCGAAGCGCCGCTGAAGGAGATCGATTTCACGCTGCATCGGGGCGAGTGCGTGCTGCTGACGGGGCCGTCGGGCAGCGGGAAATCGACGTTGATCCGATTGTTCAACGGACTGATTCCCCATTTTTACGAAGGGCAGCTGACCGGGGATATGGAACTGTTCGGCCGTTCGACCGCCGGGATGGAGAGCTGGGAATTCAGCCAAATCGCCGGTAGCATCTTTCAGGACTCGCGCAGCCAATTTTTCAATGCGGTGGTGCGGGACGAGATCGCGTTCGGCGGGGAGAACCTCGGGATGGAACCGGAAGAGATTCGGAGCCGCTTGGACAGGTTGGCCGGCAGGCTTGGGATCGGCGGGCAGTTGGAAGCGAACGTGCAGACGCTGTCGGGCGGAGAGAAGCAGAAAGTCGCTTTCGCGGCGGCCAGTCTGCCCGGTCCGGAATTGTACGTATTGGACGAGCCTTCGGCGAATCTGGATCGCTCCGCTTCGCTTCAATTGTCGCGGCTGCTGGCGGAACTCAAGCAGGAAGGCCGCACGCTGCTGATCGCGGAACACCGGCTGCACGACCTGCTGCCGATCGCCGACCGGATTGTCTACATGGAAGCAGGGAGTATCCGCGCGGAGTGGACGCCGCAGCAGCTGCTGTCGTTGAGCGCCGCGGAACTGGAACACTTCGGTCTGCGCTCGCCCCGCCTGGAACTTGATCCCGCAGGCGGCGAGCGTATGCCGGATGCCGAATCCGGCGTTGGACGACCGGACCGCCTGACGGCCGTCAATCTCGGCGTCTCGCTCGGTGGGCGGCACTCGGCGCGAAACATGCTGGACAACGTGGAGTTGGTACTGCGTCCCGGCGAGATTACCGCTTTGACCGGTCCGAACGGCGCCGGCAAATCGACGTTGGCCAAAACGCTGTCCGGGTTGATCCGCGAACGCGAAGGATCGGTGTCGTTGTCCGGCGAACGCCTGCGCGCTTCGAAGCGATTGGGCCGGGTCGGGTTCGTTATGCAAGATAGCGAGTGCCAGCTGTTCGCGGACAGTGTCCGGGGCGAACTGCTGCTTACGCGGGAAAAAGATCCCGAAGCGCCGGCGCTGGCGGAACGCCTGCTGCGCGAGTTGGGTCTGTGGGAACTGCGCGAGCGTCATCCGCTTGCGCTGTCCGGCGGGCAGAAGCAGCGGCTCGCTCTGGCGGCGGGCATCATGAACCGGCCGGACGTGCTTGTGCTGGACGAACCGACCTCCGGGCTGGACGGCCGGAACATGTATCAGGTCATCCGTCTGCTGCGGGACATCGCGGCGGGCGGCACCGCCATTTTGGTCATTACCCACGACTTCGAGTGGATGCAAGCCGCCTGCGACCGTCTGGTCGTGGTCCGGGATCGCAGCCTGCATACGTATCTCCGGCCGGACTCTGTCTCTTTTCGCCGTGCGTTGACAGAAGCCGTGATCCGTAGTTAAATAGTAAAGATTACTATTAACGAGGGACATTCGGCATTTTGCATATAAGCACGGCCAGGCATGGAGAGGAGTTTGGAAGCAATGGGGAAATCCGCAATGACCGCGCGTCTGCCGAAGTCCAAAGGGACCGAGATGGCGACCGTTTACGAAGTGAAAGACTGCATGCGCAAAGTCAAGCATCTGGTACTGCCGGAGCGCAACCGCCGGATCGTGGAAGAGTTTATGACGATTCTCGGCATGCGAGAAGAATTTGACCGGCACGAGGTGCCGATTCCGAATAAAGTCGTCATGTACGGGCCTCCGGGCACAGGCAAGACGCTGACCGCTTTTCACGTGGCCGCTTCGCTTGAACTGCCGCTGATCGTCGTTCGGCTCGATTCGTTGATCCACAGCCATTTGGGCGAGACGGGCAGCAATATTCGCAAAATATTCGATTACGCGCGAACCGTTCCGTGCGTGCTGTTCCTCGACGAATTCGACGCCGTGGCCCGCACCCGCGAGAGCGGCGACGAAGTCAAAGAGATGGCGCGGGCGGTCAATACGCTGCTGCAATGTCTCGACGAGTTCGGCGACGTAAGCATCTTCATGGCGGCGACCAATCTCGCGACCGAACTCGATCCCGCGATCTGGCGCCGGTTCGATACCCGCATGACGTACCAGCTTCCGGACGAGCAGGACCGGCGCCATTATATCCGGCTGCTGATCGGCGAATTCGGCTGCGCGCAGGAAGCGGAAGCCGAAGCGTGCCGGCTGCTGTGCGGCTGCAGCTTCGCGGACATCGAGCAGATCGTGCTCAAAGCCAAACGCAAAGCGATCATCGAACGCCGGCCGCTGGATGCCGCGCATATCGGCCTGTCGTACCGCGAGTACGCGCCGACGCCTACCGAAGTCCGGGTACACGCCTAGGACTCGCCGGACCGGACCCGGAGCGGATCGGAAGCGGACCCGGATTGGAAGCGAACCGGATCGGAAGCGGACCCGGATTGGAAGCGAACCGGATCGGAAGCGGACCGGATTAGACCGAATTGGCTCGGCGGGCCGGCTGACGCGGCCTGCCGGAACGACCATGCCGGGAGAAATCGGCCCGAACGCCGGTAACGAACCGCAGACAGTAGAACGCGACCGGCGGATGGCGATAAACGATGACGAACGACGACGCATGCGGATGAACGCTGATGAATGACGGCGCATGCGGGTTAACGCGACAACAGAAAAGCTCCGCCCTGCGCGGATCGAGAAATCGATCCCGCGCGGGACGGAGCTTTTTCGGCATGCGATTCGAACGGAAAAGCGGGGGGGTGGCTGGCGATTCGCCATTTTCGCTATAAGACGCGCGGCGCCGGCCTATTCAGGACGGTTTGCCCTCGCCGCGGTTGGCCTGCCGGATCTCTTCGCGGTTGTCCCACAGCATGCTCCGCAGGTTCGATTTCGAGCCTTGAATAATAAAGTACGGAACGCCGGACGCTTTCGCCAGTTCGATCCCTTCCCAGGACGCGCGGTGCGACGTGGACGTAATCAGCAGGAACAGCGCCTGGGCGCGCCGCAGGTCCGAAGCGACCAGATCGGGCCGTTCGCCGTTCTCGTGCACGTAAGCGGCGCCGCTCTCGACGACGACGTCTTCGAACCATTTGCGCTGACCGCCCAGCACGACGACGGTGCAGCCTTCCAGATAAGGCTCGGGCTTTTTTTTGCGTCCTTCTTTTCTCGTCTTGGCGGACGGGGAAGGCTGCCGGGTTCCGGCGCCGGACGGCCGCGGCAGTGTCTCCTGGTCGGAGAAGTCGCGGTACACCCGCGCGAGGCGGGCGACGGATTCTTCTTCGCCGACGTTGAAGATACACGGCGCTCCGTCGACCGGACGCTGGATATCGAGGTCTTTGGCATGGATCGGATAACGGCGGTCCGCATCGTTCATATCGACCGCGTACCAGATCTCATGTTCGCCGAGTTCGACGTAGCCGTTGTACTGCCGGACCGGCGAGAACGTGTCGTCTCCCTGGAACAGCAGCTCGATCTCGTACTGCGTGCCGCCGTGCCCGTCTTCGCGCGGCATGCACCGCACTTCGGCTTCGTGCTGAAGCTGGTGCTTGTACACCATCGATTCGGTAATATTGAACGTCTCGCCGTTGTCCAGCACGATATAGCCGCCGTGGTCCCGGCGATGGAACAAGCCGCCGATCCCGGCGTCTTCGGCCGGTTTCGCCGCGTCCGGCAGCGCAGGCGCGTCATCGCCGGCAGCTTCGCTCGCCGGCAGCGCCGCCTCCTCCGCAGGCGCCGCCGCTGCGCCAGCTTGCGCCGCGTCGCCGCCTGCGGCCCGCTCCGCGCCGGGCCGCGGCGCTCCGGCGTCGTCCGCCCGGAGCGTGCCGGCTTCGCCCGGCAGGGCCGCCGGATCGCCGCCAAGCATGCGGCGTCCGGCGGCGTACGCGTCGACCGCATCGAGCAGGTCGAGCGCGCGGCGCAGATGCGTCCGCGCCTCCAGGTCGCCCGGGCCGCCGCCGGGCAGCGCCGCGCCCGCTTCGCGCAGGTCGCGCCGCAGCAGCTCGTCGAACCGGCGGAAGGTCTCCTCCGGTTCGCTCTCGCGCGGCGCCGCGAAGCCGCCGCCGTCCGGCCCGTCCACGCCCGAATCCGCGCGGCGGTCCGCCCCGCCGCCGGAGCCGGCGGCCCGATCGCTGCCGCCCACCGCGCTATCTTCCGCCGCGCCGCGGCCGCGCTCGGCATCGGCGACGGCCTGCGCTTCGCGGATCGCCGCCGCGCGGGCGCTGCGCCGAGCTTCGGCCAGCTCTTCTTCGAAGCGGCTGCGCTCCTGCTTGTGCTGGCGCTTCAGTTCGGCCGATTTGGCGGCCGCCGCTTCGCGTTCTTCGGCCAGGCGGCCGACGAGCCGCCGCTCGGCTTCG
This sequence comes from Saccharibacillus brassicae, assembly GCF_006542275.1. Classification (NCBI taxonomy): domain Bacteria; kingdom Bacillati; phylum Bacillota; class Bacilli; order Caryophanales; family Paenibacillaceae; genus Saccharibacillus; species Saccharibacillus brassicae. The sequence goes on along the minus strand of NZ_CP041217.1, from coordinate 343,796 downwards.
AGTTCCTGCTCGAGCCGGGCGGACCGTTCTTGTTCGCGGGCTGCGGCGCGGCGCAGCTCGGCCGCGTCTTTTTCCGCGAGGCGCGCCCGCTCTTCGTCTTTGCGGCAGCGCTGTTCCAGCGCTTCGATGCGCCGGTTCAGCTTGTCGATCCGGCGCTGTTCGGCCGCTTCGGCGCGGCTGCCCGACACCGGGAGTTCCGGCCGGGCTTCCCGAACTTCGGGACCTGCCGTCGCTGGCGGAGAAGAAGGCATTTCGCTGGAAGCGAGCCGCTCCAGGCGCCGCTGCGCTTCTTCTGCGCCGGAGCCTTCACCCTGCGCAGGCGTCTGGAAATACAGCGCCCAATACAGATGCCATTTGCCGTACTTCTGCGTCCAGCTTCCCGGATCTTCGTCGAACCGTTCTGCGCTGAACGCAGGATTTTCGGCCGTCAGCAGCGGGCGCAGCTCCGGCAGCAGGGCCGAACACAGCTTGCCGCGCAGTTCCAGGCTGCTGCGGGCCTGCGCGAGCAGATCGAGCATCGACTTGGCGAACAGCGCTTCCGGCCACTTGCGGGTGCCGCGGCGCGCAAACGGAAATTGAAGGGACTGCGCCCATTTGCGTTTGGCCGACTCGTTCATCTCGCGTATAAGCGGCGGCACGTATTGGAGGGGAAGGTTCGATAGTTGTTCTTCGGTCGGGGCCGGGGGGACATAAGCTCCCCGGTCTGCGGAAAGTGCAGCGCCGGCGGGTGCGGAAGGTTTGATTCGTTTCATGGGCTCCTCCTTCTGGACGGACGTCCAATGCCGCAATAACCAGCGTTAACGGCGTCGACGTTGACGGTTGTCCTTATTTCTATGGACTTAACTATAGCGGATTTTTACGTAAAGGAAACAAAAAACGACATTTTTCTACAAAAAAATTAAAACGACGGACCGCAATGCCGTGAGGGTGAACGGACCGGGAAACGGACCGGAAAATTGTGTTATCATTTAGGTCGCCGAGCCGCCTGTGCTTTGAGCGGGACACGACCCCGATTTATTTGATTTTGCCCGGTCCGATTCGGATAGAAAGCACCGCTTTTTGGGTAAATCATAAGGATAAGGTTTTAGAGAGAGAACGCTTTTTTTAAAGGAGAATGACATTGACTGTGCCTCAAGTGCCCAACTTATCCGCTTATGCAAGAATTTACAATAAAATGGCGACCGGCATCCTGCTGCTGACTGCGGACGGCCGATGTATCGGTTCGAACCCGGCGATGCACCGCATCTTCGGCTGGAACGCGGACGAACTGCTGGGAGAAGGCTACCACCGGCTGCTTCGCACAGACCCCGACATCGCGCTCGATATGCTCGATTCGTTGGATTCGTGGCTGTCCAGACCCCGTGCGTTCGGCCCGGTCGAGATCCGTTTGGCACGCCGCGAAGGCCAGTCAGTGTGGATCGACATCCAATGCGAGCTGCCCGAAGAAGGCGATGACGCGCCTATCGTGGTCTATATAGACGACGTCTCCGACCGCCAACTTCACCCTATGCAGCCGAGCGACCATACGCGCGAAATTTATCGTCTGATCACGCAGAATATTCCGGACATGATCTCGTTCAGCAAACCGGACGGTACGCTGCTCTACGTCTCGCCTTCCGTCGAACGGACGCTCGGCTACACGCCCGAAGAGATGCTCGGACAGAACCGTACGGAGTATTACCATTCCGGAGACGCGACGAAAATGAAAATGGAAAATACATTGTTCGCGGAAAACAAAACGTTCGAGCGCCGGGTGCTGCACAAAGACGGCAGCGTGCGCTGGGTCGACACGTCGTTCCGGCTGCTGCACGATTCGAACGGGGAAGTCAGCCGGGTGCTTGTGATCGCCCGGGACGTGACCGAGCGCAAGATGAACGACATCGTATTGGAAAAAGCGCAGCAGTTGGCGAATATCGGTTCGTGGTACTGGGACGTGCCGCAGAACCGGCTCGTTTTCTCCCGGGAGATGCGCGAGATTTTCGACTATGCGATCGAACCGGTCGAGTCGGGGACGGAATCGTTCGTCGGCGTGATTCATCCCGAAGACCGGGCGAAGGTGGGCCGGAGAATCGGTGCTGCCGTGAGCAAAGGCCAGGACGGCGAGCTCACGTACCGCATCGTGCTGCCGGGAGGCCAGGAGAAGACCATTTACGGCATCTGGCAGGTGTCCAGAGACAGCATGACGGGCGAACCGCTGCAGGTGATCGGAATCGTTCAGGACGTGACGCAGCGGGTACGGATCGAAGAAAAATTGCGCAGCAGCGAGAGCCGCTACCGGTCGCTGTTCCTGAACCACAATGCGGGCATTATCTCGATGGATATGAAAGGGCGCTTGAAATCCGCCAATCCGGCGATGGAAGAAATGAGCGGTTATACGTTGGAGCAGCTGCTGCGGCTCAGCGTCGGCATGCTCCAGCCCAAAGAATACGCGAAGCTGTCGGGCGAACATTTCATGAAAGCGAGAAAAGGCAAATCTTCGATGTTCGAGACGTGCTTTTACCATCGGGACGGTCGCCTGCGCCATATCAGTATCGCGTTCGTGCCGATCGACTCGGAACAGAAGCAGGAAGGCGTCTACGCGATCATCACGGACATTACGGAGCGCAAGCAGTATATCGCGCAGATCGAAGAACTGAGCTATCAGCATTCGCTGCTGCTCAATACCGTATCGGAAGGCATCGTCGGCTTCGGCGCGGACGGGCGGGTCATGTTCGCCAATCCGTCGGCCGCGGCGATGCTCGGTTACGAAGGAACGGAAGTGGCGGGACTTTCCTACAAAGAGATGATGCGGCAGGCGCAAACGCAGGGCAGCGCTTACGACACCGGAGGAACGGCGCTGCTTGCGGCGCTGGAATCGGGCGTCGCGCAGACGCATCCGGAAGCTGTTTTTTGGCGAAAAGACGGCGGCAGTTTCCTCGCTTCCTACCAGGTGACGCCGATCTCGGACCGCGGGGAACGCCGGGGGGCGGTGCTCGTCTTCCGCGACGTGACCGGCGAGAAAGAAATTATCCGGGCCAAAGAATCGGCCGAGCAGGCCGATCGCGCGAAATCCGAGTTCCTGTCGATCGTCAGCCACGAACTGCGGACGCCGATGAACGGTATCATCGGCATGACCGACCTGCTGCGCGACAGCGACATTCAGGGGGAACAGCGGCAGTACGTCGAGATCATCCACGAGAGCAGCTACGCGCTGCTCAAGATTCTGAACGAAATTTTGGATATCAGCAAAATCGAAGCCGGCCGCATGGAGATCGCGCCGGAACCGGTCGAACTGCGCGACGTGCTGAGCGGCGTGCTGCAGCTGTTCGCGCCCCGCGCGGCGGAAAAAGAGCTTGAACTCAAGTTCGACGCCGACGAGAGTATGCACCCGCTGCCCGAGATCGTCATGGCCGACAGCGAGCGGCTGCGCCAGGTGCTGATCAATCTGGTCGGCAACGCGATCAAGTTCACCGACAGCGGCAGCGTGACGGTGAGCGTATCGCCCAAAGCGTTCCGCGTGCCGAACGAGATCTGGATCGAATTCGCAGTGGCCGACACGGGTATCGGCATCGCGCGCGGCAAGCAGCATCGGCTGTTCCAGCCGTTTTCCCAGCTGCACCCGATTCTGAACCGCAAATACGGAGGCACGGGCCTCGGCCTGTCGATCAGCCACAAATTGGTCGAACTGATGGGCGGCACGATCTCGGTGGACAGCGAGGAAGGGGAAGGCGCGACGTTCCGCTTCCTGCTGCGTTTCCTGCTTCCGCAGGAAGAAGAAGAGCGCTTCGCCCGGCAGATCGAAGAGATTGACGCCAAAGGGCGCAGGACGCCTCTGCCCGAGAATGTGCCTTTGTCCGCGGAAGCCGAAGCGCTGTCGAACCTGCGCATACTGGTCGTCGAAGACCACCCGGTGAACCGCAAAGTGCTGCTGGCGATGCTGGCCCGGTTCGGCTGCGGCGCGGATCTGGCCGACAGCGGCGAACAGGCGATCCGGCTTGCCCTGGCCGGCTCGTACGATCTGATCTTTATGGACGTCCAGCTTCCCGACATCAACGGCATCGAAGCGGCGGGACAGATTCGGACCCAACTTCCGCCCGGCCGCGTGCCGCTGATCGTCGGCGTCAGTTCGCTCGTGCGCAAAGAAGACATCCAGCGCTGCCTGGAAGGCGGTATGGACGAGTTTATCGCCAAGCCGGTGTCGGCGCACGAGGTCGAACGCGTGCTGAACGACGAACGTCTGCGGCCCGACCGCACGCGTTCGGATTCGACGCGCAGCTGATATGCGAACGACAGCTGACGTGCGGCCCGCTGCTGAATTCGGCCCGTATCCGCATTTGATCCGCCTTTGAATGCGGCCTAAGCCGGATCGGCGTGTCATCCTTGAATACAGGATTGACTGCTGCTTCGCCCAAGCTTTGTATGAATCAAGCGTCCCGCCCGATCTTCGGATCGAAGCGGGACGCTTTTTGCTCTGCGCGCCGTTCCGGCTGTTCCCGTTCCGGCAACCTTTTCTGCGCGGCGCGCGTTCATAGGGAAAAGCGATCGCGCACAAGGAGGCGTATAAGATGGACGAGACGAACGAGATAAACGAGACGAACGAGATAAACGAAATGAACGAGAAGAACGTTCCGAACGAGATAAATGAGGCAAGCGATCCGAACGGGACCCGGCAGCCGGCGGCGGGGAGCGGCAGCCGGGCTTCGGCCCAAGCCGCGGACCGGCGCTTCGCCCGGGCGCTGAACGAATGGGCATTCGAGCTGTATGAAGCGATGGACGGCCCGGGCGGCGCCGGCGCTTCGAATGCGCCGCTCAACCGGATGGTGTCGCCGGCGGGCATCGCGTTCGCCGTGTCGATGCTGCGCGAAGGCGCGCGCGGCTCGGCGGCGGACGAAATCGACCGCCTGCTTCATGTGCATGCGCTCGGTAGCGAGCGGCTCGGCGCAAGCCAGCGCAGGCTGCTGGATGCGCTGCTCGCCGCCGATCCTTCGGTCCGGTTCGAGATCGCCAATTCGCTGTGGACCCGCGAAGGGAAGCCGCCTTATGCGGCGTTTGCCGAAGCGCTGCAGCGGGATTACGACGCCGAGGTCAGCGCGGTCGATTTCGAATCGCCCGAGGCGGCGCTTGCGATCAATGACTGGGTATCGAAGTCGACGCACGGCAAAATCGTGCAGTTGGCCGATGCCGCTGCGCTGCGCGGCCTGTCGTTCTATCTGGCCAATGCGCTGTATTTAAAAGGCGCCTGGTCGGAGCCGTTCGATCCGCGCCTGACGCAGCCTCTTCCGTTTCGCACGGCGGACGGCGCGGAGATCGAAGTGCCGACGATGCGGCGGCAGGGGAGATTCGCCTACTGTGAGCACGGCGATTCACAGGCGGTCCGGCTGCCTTACGGAGATCGCGGGGCTTATGCGATGACGTTGATTGTTCCGGCTCCCGGGCATTCGCCGCAAAAGCATGAGGCGCTTACGCCGGCCGGCTTTGCCCGGTGGAGCGGAAGCTTCAAGTCCGCGTCTGGCACGGTCGAGCTGCCCAGGTTCAAGGTCGAAAGCGCGTTTGCGCTGAACCGGGTGCTGCACCGGCTCGGCATGCGTGCGGCTTTCGATCCGGCACGGGCCGATTTCGGCGGCATCTCGGCCGAGCAGGGCCGGCCTGTCGGCAGCCTCGTGCACAAGACGTTTATCGAAGTCGATGAAGAAGGCGTCGAAGCGGCGGCCGTGACCGGTATCGCCCGGGCGGGAGCCGCTCCGGCGCCGGAAGCGCCGTTCGAGCTGAAGTTCAACCGCCCGTTCTTCTTCGCGATTACCGAACAGACGACCGGGCTGATCGTGTTCATGGGCGAAGTCGGCAGCCCGCTGGAATCTTGCGCGTCCGCTGCCGTTTGCTTGAACGACCCGATTCCCGCTGCCGCGGATTTCGCTCGCCGGCCCGTCCTTGTAGGCCGCAGCACGCAAAAAAAGCCCCGCGGTTCAAGCCGCGGGGCTTTGTGCGTGTTACGTGCGGGGACCGAACAGGCCGGATTTTCTCAGGCCGTCCCAGAATACGCCGAACTGCGGAATGTCGAGCTGCTGCCCGGCATCCGACAGCGCCGTTTGCGGGTCCGGATGCACTTCGATCATGATGCCGTCCGCGCCGGCGGCAAGCGCCGCTTTGGCGCACGGAAGCATGATGTCTTTGCGGCCCGTGGAATGCGTCACGTCGACCATGACCGGCAGATGCGTCTCCTGCTTGAGCAGCGGAACGGCCGAGATGTCGAGCGTGTTGCGGGTCGCTTTTTCATAAGTACGAATACCGCGTTCGATCAGCATGATCTGTTCGTTGCCGCTGACCATGATGTACTCGGCCGCGTGCACGAACTCGTCCAGCGTCGCGGACAGGCCGCGCTTGAGCAGGACCGGAATTTTCGCGCCGCCCACTTCCTTGAGCAGTTCGAAGTTGTGCATGTTGCGCGCGCCGATCTGGATCACGTCGATGTAATCGGCCGCGATTTCGATATGCGAAGGATGCACGATCTCGCTGATCGTCGCCAGGCCGAACTCGTCCGCGACTTCCTTCAGCAGCTTCAGGCCGTCGAGGCCCATGCCCTGGAAATCGTACGGAGACGTTCTCGGCTTGAACGCGCCGCCGCGCATAACCGTTACGCCGGATTCTTTGAGCGCTTTGGCGACCGTACGCAGCTGTTCGCGCGATTCGATCGAGCAGGGGCCCGCCACGAGGATCGGGCTCGGTCCGCCGACTTCGACGCCTTTGAAACGGACGATCGTGTCTTCCGGACGCTTCTTGCGGCTGACGAGCAGTTGGCGCTTATGCTCTTCCTGCTGGATGTTCAGCGACGCTTTGAAGATTTCCTTGAACAGATGCTTCACTGTGCTGTCCGAGAACGGACCTTTGTTCAGGCCGGTAACGCGGTCGAGAATTTCTTTTTCGCGTTCCGGTTCGAATTTGGGCACGCCCTGGTTTTCTTTGACTTGGCCGATCTGGTGTACCAGTTCGGCGCGTTTGCTGAGCAGGTCGAGAAGTTGGGAATCGATTCCGTCGACGCTGGCCCGCAGCTGTTCCAATGTTTCATTCATGTCTGCATAGTCTCCTTTGCGCGGCTATCCATTTTCGAAACAGGGGCGAGAGCGGCAAAAGCCGGCGAAATGACCGGTTCTTCAGCCGCTGCAACGCGTTATTTCGAAACAGGATTAAAAGCGTATTTCTACACATTCTAATCCGGTTAGCGCATACATAGCAAGACGTGATAGATCTTTCGGTCAAAAAACGCCGGAAAAAGGACCATTTCTTTTGGATTCGGGCATGGTAAGATGGAATTGGGAACTTTACCCACTTAGAAAAAGCGGGCAAACGGGAGGGATACGGCATGATCATCGGCGTACCGAAAGAGATCAAGAACAACGAGTATCGGGTCGGCATGACCCCGGCTTCCGCCAAAGCGTACATCGCCGAAGGACACGAGGTCCGGGTGCAGAGCGGAGCGGGACTCGGCATCGGGTTTTCGGACGAAGATTATAAGGCGGTCGGAGCTGCGATTGCAGCCGACGCGGCGGAAGCGTGGGCGGCCGAAATGGTCGTCAAGATCAAGGAGCCGCTGCCGGCCGAATACGGTTTTTTCCGCGCGCGGCTGATTTTGTACACGTATCTGCATTTGGCTCCGGAACCGGAGTTGACCCGCGCCCTGGCGGACACGGGCGTCACCGGTATCGCGTACGAGACGATCCAGCTTCCGGACGGAAGCCTGCCGCTGCTGACGCCGATGAGCGAAGTCGCGGGCCGGATGTCGATCCAGATCGGCGCTCATTTTCTGGAAAAATCGTCCGGCGGCAAAGGCGTGCTGCTCGGCGGCGTGCCGGGCGTGGAGCCGGGCAGGGTTACGATCGTCGGCGGCGGCACGGTCGGCGTCAACGCGGCCAAGATGGCGATCGGGCTCGGCGCGGATGTGACGCTGCTCGATATCAACGCGGATCGGCTGCGGCGGCTGGACGACCAGTTCGCGGGCCGGCTCAAGACGCTTATGTCGGACAAGCACAATCTGGAGACGGCTGTCGCCCGCGCCGATCTGCTCGTGGGCGCCGTGCTCATCCCGGGAGCGCGTGCGCCCAAGCTCGTTACCGAAAACATGGTGCGGACGATGGAAGGAGGTTCGGTCATCGTGGACGTGGCGATCGACCAGGGCGGTTCGATCGAGACGATCGACCGGATCACGACGCATGACGATCCCGTGTACGTCAAGCACGGCGTGCTGCATTACGCGGTCGCGAACATGCCGGGCGCGGTCGCCCGCACGTCGACGCTTGCGCTGAACATGGTGACGACGCCGTACGGTCTGCAGATCGCGAACAAAGGCTTCCGGGAAGCCGCGCGGCACAACCCCGCGATCGCCAAAGGCATCAACACGTGCGCGGGCCGCGTGACGTACCGGGCGGTCGCCGAAGCGCACGGATTGGCGTATACTGAAGTGGAAGCCATTCTGAGTGAAAAGGGAGAGACTTTCGCATGAATCATATTTTCCGGCTCAAAGCGGACTGGAACGGCGGACGCAACAGCACCGGCCGGATCGAAAGCGGACAGCTGCAAACGGACATTTCGATTCCCGAGCCGATGGGCGGACCGGGCGTCGGCACCAATCCGGACGAGATGCTGCTCGGCGCGGCGGCGACCTGCTACATCATTACGCTTGCGGCCATGCTCGAACGCTCTTCGATCGAAGTGGAGAGCCTCACGCTGGACGCGGAAGGTGTCGTGGACGTGACGGACAATATTTTCACATACCGCTCGATCACGCACCGCCCGCTGCTTGTTCTGGCCGGCGGGCAGAGCGAAGAAACGCTGGCCAAAGCGGAACGCCTGGCCCGCAAAGCCGAAAGTTCGTGCATGATTACGCGGGCGCTTCAGGGCAACGTCGAAGTGTCGGCCGAGCCGACCGTCACGTTTGCGCAGAAGGCGCATTGAACAACGGCGCGCCTACCGCTAAACATAAAATTGGAAATTTCCGATAAATATACAGTATGGCGGAAAAAAGTAACATCGGGCTTCACCAAATAAGCAGTTTGGAAAGGACGGAAAATAATGCAACCGCAGTTTCGGATCGAAAAAGACTTCCTGGGAGCCAAGCAGGTTCCCGCCGACGCGTACTACGGCGTACAGACGATGAGGGCGATCGAAAACTTCCCGATTACGGGCTACCGGATTCACGAATCGATGATCCGCGCGCTCGGCATCGTCAAAAAAGCGGCCGCGCTCGCGAACATGGAAGTGGGGCGTCTTCAGCCGCATCTCGGCGCGCCGATCGTCGAGGCGGCGGGCGAAGTGATGGACGGGATCTGGGACGGGCAGTTCATCGTCGATCCGATTCAGGGCGGCGCAGGCACGTCGATCAACATGAACGCCAACGAGGTGATCGCGAACCGGGCGCTTGAGCTGATGGGCAAAGCCAAAGGCGATTATTTCCATCTCAATCCGAACGTGCACGTCAATATGGCGCAGTCGACGAACGACGTGTTTCCGACCGCGATCCATATCGCCGCGCTGTCGCTCGTCGAGAAGCTCGAAGACACGATGGAGCGCCTTCAGCGCTCGTTCGAGAACAAGGCGCGCGAGTTCGACCATGTGATCAAAATGGGCCGCACGCATCTGCAGGACGCCGTGCCGATCCGGCTGGGCCAGGAATTCGCCGCTTACGCGCGCGTGCTGGGCCGCGACCTGCACCGGGTGCGCCGTTCCAAGGAACTGCTGCACGAAGTCAATATGGGCGCGACGGCGATCGGCACCGGATTGAACGCGGACGTGGCCTACATGGACGCGGTCGTGATCAAGCTGGCCGAGATCAGTGCCATGCCGCTGCGCCACGCCGAAGACCTCGTCGACGCGACGCAAAATACGGACGCGTACACGGAGTTGTCCGGCGCGCTGAAGATTTGCATGATCAACCTGTCCAAAATCGCCAACGATATCCGTCTGCTCGCTTCGGGTCCGCGCGCGGGCCTGGCCGAGCTCAAGCTGCCGGAACGCCAGCCGGGTTCGTCGATCATGCCGGGCAAAGTCAATCCGGTCATGTGCGAAGTGGTCAACCAGACCGCTTTCCAGGTTATCGGCAACGACCACACGATTTCGCTCGCGTCCGAAGCCGGACAGCTGGAACTGAACGTGATGGAACCTGTGCTCGTGTTCAACCTGCTGCAATCGATCAGCATCATGAACCAGGCGCTGACCGTGTTCCGTACGCACTGCATCGACGGCATCGAAGCGAACGAAGCGAACTGCGCGGAGTACGTCGAGCGCAGCGTCGGCGTCATTACGGCGCTCAGCCCGTATCTGGGCTACGAGATCTGCGCCCGTATCGCCCGCGAAGCGATGACGACCGGCCGCTCCGTGCGCGATCTGTGCCTGATGCACAACGTACTGAGCGAAGAAGAACTGGACATCATCCTGAATCCGTTCGAGATGACGAAGCCGGGCATCGCCGGTTCGTCGCAGCTGACGCGGGACTGATCCGCCGCGGGCGGTCGGATCAAGGTCGGGCCGCGCAGCCTATCGCCGCTCAGGCCAAAAAGAGGTTCCCTCCACGGAGGGAACCTCTTTTTTCATTTGCGGGAGCAGTCCGGTTCGCTCCGGGCGGAGAGCCGGGCTTGTGCGTGCAGCCGGACTCGGCGTCCGCTCGCGCAGCCGCCTCGGCCGGGCCGGCCAAGTGTGCGAACAGGAGGGCGGCGGCCGTCTCGGACGGCTTAACGCTTCGTTAGCGGCTGCCCTGCGCTTCGGGCTGTTGAGTCTGGCCGCTCAGCTCCATCGCTTCCGCGACGAGGCGCACCGACTTGATCCGCGCGTCGAGATCATGGACCGAAGAGACGATCATCAGCTCGTCGGTATGGTACTCTTCCGCCAGCTCCAGCAGGCGCTTCTTCACGACGTCCTGCGTGCCGACGACGCGGTAAGCGCGCGTTGCGGCGATCTGTTCGCGGTCGTACGGCGTGTACGGATAATCCATCGCCGTCTGCACCGACGGCAGATACGGCAGCTCCATGCCTTTGTACATGGCGAGGAAGAACAGGTCGGAACTCGAAGCGAGGCGCTCCGCTTCTTCCTGCGTGTCCGCGCAGACGACGGTAATCGCGGCAAGCGATTTCGGCTTCGGAGCCATCAGCGACGGCTCGAAGTTGTCGTGGTAGAACTCGGTCGCTTCGCGTCCGCCCGGCGTGCCGAAGAACTGCGCGAACGCGTACGACGCGCCGGTCTGTGCGGCCAGGCGCGCGGTGCCGCCGCTTGAGCCGAGCAGCCACAGCTGCGGCACGCTGTCGACCGAAGGCGACACGCTAAGTCCGGCGAAGCGGTGGTCGGCCGGAACGGCGTCGTTCAGGTAGGCGATCAGGTCGATGATCTGCTGCGGATACGGGTCGGCGCCGTGGTAATGGCCTTCCTGCAGGGCGCGGGTGGACAGCGGGCGTCCGCCCGGCGCGCGGCCTACGCCGAGATCGATCCGGTTCGGGTACAGCGCTTCGAGCAGGCGGAAGTTCTCCGCGACTTTATAAGCGCTGTAATGGGGCAGCATGATGCCGCCGGAGCCGAGCCGGATACGCGAAGTGTTGGCCGCCAGATGCGCGATCAGCACTTCCGGGCTGGAATGGGCGAGCGCTTTGGAACTGTGGTGTTCCGACACCCAGAAGCGGCTGAAGCCGAGCCGGTCGGCTTCCTTGGCGAGCGCGGTCGTCGCCTGAAGCGCTTCTCTCGGGCCGGAGCCTTCGGTGATGGTGGATTGGTCGAGCATGCCGATCTTAAGCATATATGGGTTCCCCTCTCAAGCGCGATTCGTTAGGAACAGCGCCGTGCGCGTAATAAATTTATCGTTCTGATACCTCTATCATATCAAATTCGTAAACATACGTCAAAAAATAACGTACTATATAAAGTATAGTTATATGAATGACTTTCCGCTTGCGCAGCGCACAACTATTCTTCTCCCGCGCGGTATACATACATAGACGATCCGCTTTGGCGGGCAGAGAACACGAGGGGGATTCAAGCACATGATATTCGAATGGAAAAAAAGCTTCGCCTGGAGCCGCGCCGCGCTGAGCGCCGGCCTGGCGCTGGCCATAGTCGGCGGCACGCTGCCGGCGCAGACGGCGAACGCGGCAGGCACTGGCGAAGCCGCCTCTCTTCCGGCGGCCGCGGGCCGAACGGCTATTTCGGCCGAGATCGACGGACAGCCGGCCCGGTGGGGGCCGAGCGTCTACACGTACCGTTCGCTGACGTACGTGCCGGTGCGTGAAGGCGCCGTATCGCTCGGGGCGCAGGTCAAGTGGGACAAAGTCCAGCGCGCCGCGATCGTGACGCTCAACGGCGACGAACTGCTCTACCGTCCGGGCTCCGATACGGTCTCGATCAACGGCTTCGCCCTGCGCATGCCGGGCACGACGCGCTACGTGGACGGCATTTTGACCGTGCCGCTGCGCGGACTGACCGAACCGCTCAAAGCGGACGTCGTGCCGGTATCCGGCCCGGGCACGCTGAAGCTGTCGCTGACGACGGATACGCATACGCAGGTCGATCCCGGCATGGAGCCCGTCGACGCTTTTTTGAAAACGCAAAATTTCTCGGGCAGCATGCTCGTCGCCCAAAACGGCAGCGTCAAAATGCGCAAAGCGTACGGCGTCTCGTCGGCGTCGACGCTCGTTCGGCCGACCGACCTTATGCGGCTCGGCTCGCTGACCAAAACGTTCACCGCCGCTTCCGTCATGAAGCTGGCCGAAGAAGGCAAGCTGAGCGTCGACGATACGCTGGCGCAGCATATTCCCGGTTATCCGCGCGGCGACGAGATCACGCTCGGGATGCTGCTGTCGCATACGTCCGGCATCGCGCTCAATTTCGAGCGCAAAGAAGGCACCCCGCTTGCGGAGACAGTCAAAGAGATCCAGGCCAGCCCGCTCAAGTTCGTGCCCGGCACCGATTATATGTACAGCAACAGCGGCTACGTGCTGCTCGCTTACATCATTGAAGAGACGTCCGGCATGAGCTATCCCGAATTCGTCCAGTCGCAAATTCTCGATCCGCTCGGCATGAAGCACAGCGGCACGGCGACGCGCCAGACGAAGATTCCGACCGGCTACACGTACGATTGGCAGGAGAAGGCGTGGAAAAGCGTCGACGAGTATTATTTCTCGCCTTCCGGCACGGGCAGCCTGTATTCGACGCTCGACGACATGCTGATCTGGGCCGATTCGCTGAGCGCGGGCAAGCTGTTGTCCGAAGCGACGATGGACGCCATGTACACGCCGACGCCGTACAAAAATTACGGCTACGGCTGGATGACCGAAGGCGAAGGCGCCGACAAAGTCGTGTTCCATAACGGCGGCGGCAACGGCTATACGACCGGCCTGCGGCGCGGCCTTAGCGACGGGACCGTCGTCGTGCTGCTCGGCAATCTCGGCGGCCTCGACACGAATGCGATGACGGCGGCGATCCGCCGGCTCGCTTTCGATCAATAGCAAGCGCAAAAAAGCCGCCGGCTGCATGCCGGCGGCTTTTTTTGCAGAGTTTCCGCACGCATCTTGCTGCTGCGGCTTTCCGATGCGGATCTTCCTGCATCAATCTTCCTGCACCGATCTTCCCGCTTCGGGGGCGTCAGGCCAGCCCGTGTTCCGCCGCGTAGCGTCCCCAATGCGGGCGGCTGCCGTCCGCGTCGGCGAAGCCGTAGCGGTCCGACAGTTCCCACGAGCTGAGCGCCTGCCCGGTGAACGCCATCCGCTCCGGATCGGCGGCGAGCCTCGCCGCCGCCTGGCCGACATACGCCGGCGTCTCCGAAGCGATAAAATGCGGCTCCGTCTTCACCGCGCCGCGCCAGTCGGCTTCGGTGACGCCGAACAGGTCCAGCATCGCTTCCGAGCGCAGGAAGCCGGGCGTCAGCGACACGGCGGCGATGCCGTGCGGCCGAAGTTCTTCGGCCATCGCCGCCGCCAGATGGATGCCGGACACTTTGGCCAGACTGTAATACACGTTGCCCCGAAACCGGTAATCCGTGCCGTCCGTAATCTCCAGCACGATTCCGCCGGGACGGTCCAGCATCAGCGGCAGCATGAAGCGGGACGTGATCAGATGCGTATGCACCGCGCGCCGCTGGATCAGCAGGCCGTCTTCGAGCGAATGCTCCCACAGCTTGTGATCCCAGCGCGTCAGGGCGTCGCCGCCCCAAATATCGTTGACGAGAATGTCCAGCCCGCCGCGTTCCGCGGCGATACGTTCCGCCAAAGCTTCGACCTGCCGGGGCTCGGTATGGTCGACCTGGATCGCCGAAGCGCTGCCGCCGAGCGCGTCGACCTGTTCGGCCGTGTCTTCGATCGTCTCGCTTCGGTCCATGTCCGACGCGGACGTTCTCGTCGTGCGCCCGGTCACGTAGACGTGCGCGCCGAGCGCGCCCAACTGACGGGCGATTCCGCGTCCGGCGCCTCTGGTCGCTCCGGCGACCAGCGCCGTTTTACCGCTTAACGGTTTGTGCATGTCCGGCATGTAAGCCACCTCTTTTCGAATATTCGTCGTCGGATCAAGGTCCGTCCCGGCCATGGCCGGTCGAACTCTTGCCGCTTTTCCAATATAAAAGATAATAGATGACAACCTTTGTCTTATATTAAAAAATGTCTTATATTAAAAAAGGCAAATACAAAAAACGGCCGCACCCAACAAGCGGCGAAGGAGGACGACCCATGCGAGGCGACCGGATGCTCAAGATCGTGCTGCTGCTTCAGAGCCGGGGCCGCCTGTCGACGCGGCAGCTCGCAGGCGAGCTGGAAGTCACGCCCCGAACGGTCAGCCGTGATCTGGAAGCGCTCGGACAGTCCGGCATTCCGATCGTGGCGCACCGCGGCCGCTTCGGCGGCTGGAGCCTGCTGGACGGGTATCGCAGCACCCTGACCGGCATGACGCCGAACGAGACTTCGGCGCTGCTGCTGCGGGCTTCGTCGGGGCCGCTGCAGGATCTGGGGCTCGGCGGGCATTACGAGGCCGCCCTGCACAAGCTGCGGGCCGCCTATCCCGAACCGGAGCGGCAGGGCCATGCTTTTCTGCGCCGGCTGCTGATCGACGAAGCCGCCTGGCATGACCGCGCGCCGGGCGTGCCGGAAGCGCTTGAAGTTTGCCAGGACGCGCTGTGGGCCGAGCGGCGGCTGCGATTCGGCTACGTCAAAGAGCAAGAAGGCGCCGCCGCTCCCGCCCCGCGTACCGTCGAGCCGCTCGGGCTCGCTGTCAAGCGCGGCGTCTGGTACGTCGTGGCGCGGGATCGCGGCGTGATCAAAACGTTCCGCGTCTCCAGAATGCTCAACGCCGAACGTCTGGACGAGCCGTTCGACTATCCCGCCGACTTCGATCTGGCCGGCTATTGGCAGGCGTCGCTCGAAGCGTTCCCGGCCAAGCTGCCCCGGTACGAAGCGGAGCTGTCGATGCAGGCGCAGACGCTGGAGATCGTGCGCGCCGAACGGTACGTTCGGGTGCTGCGCGAAGAAGCGCTGGAGAACGGCGCCTGCGCCGTGCGGGCCGATCTGGCGACGCCGGAGTTCGCGCTGCGCTTCCTGCTGGGACTCGGAAGCGCGGTGAAGATCGACGGGCCGCAGGCGCTCAAGGAGGCGGTCGCGCGCGAAGCGGAGCGGGTAGCCGGCATGTACCGGGAATAATCGAAGAGAAGAGGGACAGGCATGATTTTGCACAAAGGAGAAATTTTGTTTCGCCAGGGAGACGACGGCAAGTATTTGTATCGCGTACATAGCGGGTTGTTCAAAGTCACGCGCCTGCACGAGAACGGCAATATCATTTTGTTCAACGTGTTCTACGCCGGGGAAGTGGTACCGCATCATTCGCTGATCAGCCCCAAAGAGACGCACGGCACCGCGATTGCGCTCGTCAGCAGCGAAGTGGAACCGATCCTGGCCGCCGACTGGTATAAAAGTCTGGAGGAAGATCCCAAAAAGGCGCTGGAAATCGCGCTTCTGCTTCAGGACAAAGTGCGGTTCATGCAGCAGCGTATCGATCATCTGACGGCGGGAACGCCGGCGGAACGCCTCGCCCTGCTTCAACACTGGATGAGCACGTATACGTACGGCCAGCCGCTGACCGACCTGCTGACGCAGGAAGAAATCGGCCAGCTGATCGGGCTTCGGCGCGAAACGGTCAATCGTCTGCTGCGGGCGGCCAAATGATTTTTTTTACGAAAAAAACATCATATTTTACATGAAAATGACAAAGGTCAGCATCATTCGGTCGCTTCGGCTTCGTTTTTGTGGTAAAATAGTTTAAAAAGGTGACCGAGCTGGGTAAGTAATGCTCAGACTTCACCATCCAACCACAGAAAGGATCAGGATACCATGAGTCCCCGAAGGAGTATTCCCCAAAGGACAATCTGGAAACGTTACGATCTCTCCTATACTTAGCGCCTTTCGTAGATAGTTTGTCGGACGACCGTTATTGACAAACGCTGCGAAAGGAAGGGAACCACCCATGCGAAGGACGAATGCCTCGCGGTTTTCTTCTCTGGCTCGCAGCATATTGTCGATTTGAGACAAATATTGCGAAAATGAGGAGAATATCGGATGAAGGCAAAAGGTAAAAGGATGAAGCGGTCCGCGCAGGCGGCCGCGATCTTAACAGGCACGTTCGTTATGGCATTCGCGTTTTATCACATCAATTTTCAAAACCATCTTTCGGAAGGCGGTTTTGTCGGCATTTCGCTGCTCGGCGAGTATGCGTTCGGGCTGTCGCCCGCGCTGACGATTCTGATCCTCGACATTCCGTTCATGCTGCTGTTCGCACTCAAAAAAGGGTGGAGAAACATGGGACCGGCCGTGCTTGCCGCGGGCTCGTTCACCGCGTTTTACGCCGGCATCGAACACTTTTCCGCGTTGAATTTCGATCTGCACGGACAGCTTTGGCTGGCCGCTTTGCTATCGGGGATTTTGACGGGAATCGGCGGCGGACTCGTGCTTCGCTGCGGCGGAGCCACGGGCGGAGACGATTGCGCCGCCATCTGGCTGCACGAGAAGACCGGCCTCAAGATCGGGACCGTATTCATCTTGATGGATGCTTCCGTACTTCTGCTGTCGCTGTTCTATCTGCCGCTGGCCGAGACGCTCTACACCGTAGCTGCCGTATGTATCGGAGGCAAAGTGATTACGTGGATGGTGGAACCGCAAATTTTGCGCCACGGTCTTGCGTCGATCGCACGGGTATTCGTTTCTTCGAAACGTCACGGACATGTCGCACCGGAAGTCAAAGGTTTGAATAGAGTGTAAGATACAGGGCCCGAGGGGAAGGCCCGCAGCCGCCAACTTCCCCGTCACGCATTTTTTAAAAAACCGTTCCGATTTTCTCCTGGTGGAGAAAGCCGAAACGGTTTTTTTCTTCTTTTCCAAAATTGGCTTCAGGTCAGAATTTCCAAGAACCTTATTCCGGATGGTTCTCGTCCCATTCTTCGGCTTTGGCTGTCGCGATCGCGATCGCGCGTCCTTCCTCGTACCCTTCGTCCAGCAGCGCATTGGCGATTTCGATCGCTTTGTCGCGCACGCGCTCATCCAGATTTTTCATCGACTGCGGGTAATCTTTTTTGTTCCACGGCATGGGGGTTCCTCCTGTTCGCTGGGTTTGAAAAAGCTTATGCTTATTACCTACCCGCGGCCAAAAGAGATCAATCACGGGCAAAAAGCAGAAAGATTCGACGCATTCTCGTTTTTTTCACGCAAAGAGACAAAGAATGTTCAAATTTGAAACTTCCTGTTATGATAAAAAACAGGGTCCGCAAAGGACACAATAACCGATAGGAATGGAAGGGGTTTGACGATGAAAGTAACTTTGATTGCCGGAAGCAACCGGGAGCAGGCCAGCAGCACGCAGCTGACCCGCTATATGGCCCGACTGTTGGAAGAGCAGGGATTCGAAGCGGAAGTGTTCAGCTTGTATGAGCACCAACTGCCGCTGTACGGTCCCGGGGAAGCGTACGGACACGAAGAAGTGCTGAAGCTGTCGCAGGCGGTCAAGTCGGCGCAGGCCGTCGTATTGACGACGCCCGAATATCATTCTTCGATCTCCGGCGTGCTCAAAAACGCGCTCGATTTTCTCAACAGCGAATATTTCGAAGGCAAGCCGGTACTGTCGGCAAGCTCGGCAGGCGGAACCGTCGGCGTCTCGTCGCTCGGCACGCTGCAGGGCATCGTGCGCAACCTGCACGGCCTGAACTGCCCGGAATGGATCTCGATCGGCAGCGACCAGCGCAAGTTCACCGACGAAGGCGAACCGGCCGATCAGGCGACCGAGCTGCGTATTCGCAAAGCGGTCGATACGTTCGTGCATCTGATTCACCGCATGTACGGCTAAACGGCTTTCGAACGCCGGACAACAACAAAACCCCCGAACTCCGCAGCGGCGGAATCCTGGGGGTTTTGCTGTTGTTACCGGTTGAGTGACTCGGTCCATTTCTTTGGTTGAGTCCTGCGTTCCGGTTCGGCTCATGCCGCTCGGAGGAAGACCAGGCTTATGCCTGCGCGAACATCGCGCGGTATTCGCCGTAGCCTTCTTCTTCGAGCTTGTCCGCCGGCACGAAACGCAGCGCCGCGGAGTTGATGCAGTAGCGCAATCCGTCCGGGCCCGGGCCATCGTCGAACACGTGGCCCAGATGGGAATCGGCTTCTTTGCTGCGCACTTCGGTCCGGATCATGAAGTGGGTCAGATCGACTTTTTCCTTCACGTGGTAATCGCGGATCGGTCGGGTAAAGCTCGGCCAGCCGCAGCCGGAATCGTATTTGTCGAGAGAGCTGAACAGCGGCTCGCCGGAGACGATATCGACGTAGATGCC